>JBJENM010000001.1:0-25527 GCA_051880175.1 Agathobacter sp.
ATCTGCCTTCTCAAGAAGGTTATCAATTACGTTAAGCTTGTCAGCAACCTTAGCTCCACCAAGGATTGCAACGAATGGACGAACCGGATTCTCAACGGCATTTCCAAGGAAATCAATTTCCTTCTGCATTAAGTATCCAACTACATTTTCTCCGCCCTTTGCAGAGATGTACTTTGTAACTCCTGCTACAGAAGCGTGTGCTCTGTGGGAAGAACCGAAAGCATCACATACATATACATCAGCAAGATCTGCAAGCTCCTTAGAGAACTCCTCACCGTTCTTTGTTTCTTCTGCGCCGCGGAAACGTGTATTCTGTAAAAGAACTACATCTCCCTCTTTCATTGCGTTTACTGCAGCGGTTGCAGCTTCGCCGGTTACGTTGTAATCAGAAACGAAAACAACTTCCTTTCCAAGCTTCTCAGAAAGTCTCTTTGCAACAGGTGCAAGTGACTCGCCTTCGTTTGGTCCGTTCTTAACCTTTCCAAGATGTGAGCAAAGGATTACCTTTCCACCATCGTTAATTAACTTCTGGATTGTAGGAAGAGCAGCTACAATACGTGTTTCATCTGTGATCACGCCCTCTTTTAAAGGTACGTTGAAATCACATCTTACGAGTACTCTTTTGCCTTTTACGTTGATATCATCAACAGACTTCTTGTTTAATGACATAGGTATGTCCTCCTTATAATATTTAAAAAGAAAGGCCCGGTCCATCCGGACCGGACCTTAAAAAGTTTCTTTGTTCAGTTTATCAAAAAGAATTAAGCTAACTCTGAGAAGTACTTAATTGTACGAACCATCTGAGAGGTGTAGCTGTTCTCGTTATCATACCAAGAAACAACCTGAACAAGGTTATCTGGGCCAACCATGGTCTGGGTAGCATCGAAGATAGAACCATAGGTGCTTCCTACGATATCAGAAGAAACGATCTCTTCCTCATTGTATCCGAAGGACTCGGTAGAAGCTGCCTTCATAGCTGCATTGATTTCTTCCTTAGTTACTGACTTCTCAACAGTTGCAACTAAGATTGTGGTAGATCCTGTAGGGGTTGGTACACGCTGTGCAGATCCGATGAGCTTTCCGTTTAACTCTGGGATAACAAGACCGATAGCCTTTGCTGCTCCTGTTGAGTTAGGAACGATGTTAACAGCTCCTGCACGTGATCTTCTAAGGTCACCCTTTCTCTGTGGTCCGTCAAGGATCATCTGATCTCCTGTGTAAGCATGAACAGTTGTCATGATACCAGCCTTAATTCCTGCTAAATCGTTAAGAGCCTTAGCCATTGGTGCTAAGCAGTTTGTTGTACAAGAAGCTGCTGAGATAATGGTATCTTCCGGCTTAAGTGTTGTATGGTTAACATTGTAAACGATGGTAGGAAGATCGTTTCCTGCTGGTGCAGAAATAACAACCTTACGAGCTCCAGCATTGATATGAGCCTGAGCCTTCTCTTTGCTTGTATAGAATCCAGAGCACTCTAATACAACGTCTACCTTTAATTCTCCCCATGGGCAATTGTTTGCATCCGGGAAAGCGTAGATCTTGATTGTCTGTCCGTCAACAGTAATGGAATCCTCACCAGCTGTTACCTTATCAGCTAATGCGTATTTTCCCTGTGAAGAATCATACTTTAATAAATGTGCAAGCATTTTTGGGCTTGTTAAATCGTTGATTGCAACAACCTCATATCCTTCTGCTCCGAACATCTGTCTGAATGCGAGACGACCGATACGGCCAAATCCATTGATAGCTACTCTTACTGCCATGTTTTAATTCCTCCTAAGAATTTTAAATGTATATTTTTGGAAAAGTATTCCCAAACTGACTCCATTTTAACCAATTCTTGTAGAAAGTTCAAGTCCTTTTTCTTATACTTCGTTAATTTTTTCACTAAATGTTTTTATTTTAGTACATTTACATCCAAAATTGTGGAATGTGCACGAAATTCCCACCATTTTGCTTGCGCAAAACCTTTAAAACCCTTACAATTTTTTCTAGAAAAAGCAATACCACCAATACACCTATTGGAAGGAGGTTCCATTATGCTCTGGGACACACATATGCACTGCCATTTTTCCGGTGACAGCGATGCCGATCCTAAGGACATGATTTCGGCAGCAATACAAAAAGGACTGGACGGAATATGCTTTACCGACCATCAGGATTTTGACTATAAAGAGACTCCCGGCCTGTTTGATCTGGATGTAAATGCCTATAGGGACGAAATATCTGAATTGCAAAAAAAGTACAACTCCGCCGTTTCCGAGCAGCCGGGCTTTGAGCTGCTGTGGGGAATTGAGCTTGGACTGCAGCCACATGTGGCAGAACAGAATCTTGCCCTCACAAGAAAGTACCCTTTTGATGTCGTCATCGGTTCTTCTCACTGTGTCCGCTGCATGGATGTCTATTATCCGGTCTTTTTCGAAGGACGCTCGGAGGAAGAAGCCTACCGGGATTATTTTGAAAGCATTATCGAAAATATCAATTCCGAAGCAGACTATGATGTCTATGGTCATATTGACTATATTGTCCGCTACGGCCCAAATCGCAATCAGTTTTATTCCTATGAAAAGTACAAGGATGCGATTGACGAAATCCTGCGGTTGCTCATTCAAAAGGGTAAAGGGATTGAAATCAATTCCGCCGGCTTCAAATACGGATTAGGACATCCAAATCCCACCGAAGACATCTTAAAACGCTACCATGAGCTTGGCGGAGAAATCATCACCATCGGGTCCGATGCTCATAAGCCGGAGCATGTGGCCTATGATTTTCGCAGGATACCTTCTATTTTAAAAGAAGCCGGTTTTGAGTATTTTACCGTATTCAAACAGCGAAAACCGGTATTTTATAAAATACCATAGTTCATAAAGCAAACAGCCGTGATATCCGAAGATATCGCGGCTGTTGCTTGTTTCTGCTATGCTATATTTGTTTTTTTCTGATTACTTTTATTATGTTCTATTTGATCAGTTTCGGATTAACTCTCATACCCTGCTGCACTTACAGTAAGAAAAATTTCCGGAGAGAACTCTTTCTCTTCTCATTTTTTCTTCTGCCGATTCTTTCAAAAAATGGCTCACAGTACTCGTAACGCTCGCCCTTTAGTTCTTCCGGTATCGTATGGTATGTTGTAAAATTACCAAGTCCTACAGTTGAGAATGTTGTCATAAGAATCTCCCTCCTTTTATATTTTGTGTTTCTTATGTCTTTTTTGTATCTTATAACTATATTATAGTTGTTTTTTTCCAATTTCCCACGGCCTATTATCCTAAATTTTTTGTTTTTATATGTGCTGTCAGCACATATTATGTTATAATATGTCTAACAAGGTCTGAAGAGAAAGGGAGATTTTATGGGACTTACGATTGAAGATATGCTTACAATTTCAAAAGACAAGTATGAAATGCAACTCATCGGCGGCTCTAAGGGCTGGTCCAATTCCATCAGCTGGATTCTTCTGATTGAAGACAGGCTGATTCTTAAGAATTTCAAAGGCCGGGATCTTGCGGTAACCACCGGCATGGGATTTGACACCTTAGAAAAACTCACAGCCCTGGTGGAAGGCCTGGTTGAAGTTCATGCCTCCGGCCTTATCATCAATATTGGGCCGTATATTTCCGAAATTCCCGACTCTGTCATAGACTACTGCAATGACAATGATTTTCCGCTTTTAACCGTCCCCTGGAATACGACGCTTTACGATATGATCAAGGATTTAAGCCTTCGCGTTCTGTTGCAGAGCGTTGCCGATGAGCAGATATCCAACGCCTTGATTCATGCCATCGAGGATCCGACCGCCAAAAATCTCTATGAAAAAGATCTGCTGCCATATTTTGATGTGGACGGCAGCTTCCAAATGGTATTAATGTCCACGGGAGATTTAGACGTCATGGATACCGTTGAGCGCAGGCGCATTGATTATCAGCTTCGCATCTATCTGGAAAATATCACACACAATGGTCACTTTTTCTATTATGATTCCTGTTTTGCGCTGGTATTTAACGATGTAACCCCCGATCAGGCTTTTGATATCTTAAATGGATTTGTCAAACGTACCATGCGAAAAATGCCCCAGAAAAAAATTGCGGTGGGAGTTGGCAGTCTCGTAACGGACATCAGCAATCTTTCCTTAAGCTACCGCCGGGCACGTGTTGCAGTGGATTCTGCGCTTCGATTGGGAAAAGAGCTGCTCTTTTTTGATGAAATGGGAATCTACCGCCTTTTGGGAATGGTCTCTGACAAAAAGCTGATAAAAGAAATGGGCGAGGATACTCTCCTGCCCATTTTAGAACATGACCGCGAACACGGAACCAATTATGTGGAAACCTTAAAGCATTATCTTATGAGCAACGGCAGCATCCAAAGCGTATCAGAAGCCACCTTCACCCACCGTAACACCGTCATTTACCGTCTGAATAATATAAAAAAAATGCTGGATTGCGACCTGGATACTCCGGAAGAACGAATGAAGTATCTGATTGCCTGCATGATTGCAACGATGTAAAAACATCATACTGAAATTTATGAAAAATCAAGGTCACATAATTTTTCAATCAGTTCCCCATACATACGGATCAAGCGTCCATGACCATTCTGTATGATAACCTCATTTTCTTCCTTCGCTGCAATTTCAAGCTTTTCGGCTAATGTACTTAGTTTTGTAGCGCCTATGGTTCTTGAAGAACTCTTCAGTCCATGGACAAGTATCTGGTAATTTTTCCAGTCTTTTGCTTCATAATAGGACTGGATTTCACTTCGCATATCACTATTTGCAAAGGTTTCAACAGCTTCCAGATAAATCTCTTCCCTGTTGCCGCAATAGCCCATTCCTGCTTCCACATTCAGGAAAGAAAGTTTACTTAAGCTGTCAGCACTTTGTACTCCGGCATCAGAAGCCTCCTCGCTGATCTTATCCGCAAGATATTTCCGAAGCATTTTGTCAAGAGAAACGCTCTCGATTGGTTTCGACAGATACTGATCAAAGCCTTCCGCCAGATATTCATCTCTTGCACCGCTGACTGCATTCGCTGTCAGCATAACGACCGGCGTGTTCTTATTCCGGTTATCCGGCAGCTCCTTCATCCGGCGGAAGGTTTCTATACCATCCATTTCCGGCATCATATGATCTAACAAAATCACGTCATACGTTGTATTGCATACCCTTACTAAGGCATCCTTTCCGCTGGTGCAGGTATCAATCTGAATCTTAGTCTCCTTAAGAAGTCCCTTGATTACCTTTAAATTCATCTCCATGTCATCCACAATAAGAATTCTGGCTGTGGGAGCTGTAAATTCCATATGGTGGACATTCAACTGCCTTAATTGGGCAGAGGATTGCATCTGAAGTGTTCCGGCCTTTTCCCAGCTCTTCACAGCTTGTGGAATCTGTACGCGAAATACGGAGCCTTTTCCAAGCTCGCTCTCGACAGATATCTCACCATCCATAAGATCCGTCAACTGCTTGGTAATGGACAGTCCAAGACCGGTTCCCTCGATATTTCGATTATTCTTCTCATCTACACGCTGGAAGGAAGAGAACAGTTTTTGCTGGTCCTCCTCTGATATTCCCTTTCCTGTATCAGAAACGGATATTTTCAGCAGGATGCTTTCCTCATCGCGTTTTTCATAATCAAGAGAAAGACAAACGGTTCCCCGCTCGGTATATTTGATTCCGTTTGTCAAAAAATTTACGATAATCTGGCGAATCCTGATTTCATCGCCAAAAAGCAGATACGGCATATCAGGATTGTTCTTTATTTCCAATTTTAAATTTTTGTCAGCAGCCCTTGCGCTCAAAAGGTTGTAGCAGTCATTGAGAAGTGATGATATTTCGTAATTGACAGGAATGATTTTCATTTTTCCTGACTCTATTTTTGAAAAGTCCAAAATATCATTGACCAGCGCCAAGAGACTCTTTCCTGCGCTCTGAATATCTGCGGCACAGCTTAAGGTTTCAGGCTCTTTTGAACTCTTTAAAATAATTTCATTCATTCCCAGAACCGCGTTAATCGGAGTTCTTATCTCATGTGACATGTTTGCAAGGAACTGCGCCTTTGACTTACTTGCAAAAATTGCCTCGTCACGATCCCTTGTTATTTGCAGCATATCACTTAGTGTTCCAATCAATGCAACAACCATCATGATAAATAGTGCACTGGCGATCACGATACCAGTATAAGCAGCAGCATTTTTCGTGATATACAAAGCCACCTGTATCACCCCGGCTATACATAACACGGAAACACTTAAGGCAGAAAACATATATTCCTTAATCTGTTTCTTTATGATATCCATAATAATTGTTCCAAGAATAACTGCGATAGCCAGTATCATACCTGTTACCATAGGCAGGAAAATTTCGGAATAGTAGAATTTTCCTGTTAATACCAGCATATTGTAAATCACGCAGTCAATCAGAACATATATTTCCGCAAAATGAAACAATTTCACATATTTTCGTTTTTGCGAAAGATTCATATATGCCAGAAACTCCAGCCCGACAAAGGAAGGAATAATATAGGCAATGTCACAAATCACGGATACATTCCGAAAAATCAACTGATGTATCTCTGAATTTGCAAGTACCCAGATTGCAGTCAGAATCGTTCCTAAACTTATATATTTTAATGGTACAACATTTGTAACTTTTTTCTCGAAATAGATACTGACCAAAAAGCACATCAGAGCCAATACGATTGCCAGAAATACAATAATAGCAGATATAATATTGTCGGCAATGATGGTTGACCATATTCCGCTTTCGTCTCCCAAATAGATTTTGTCAATCACATAGGTTGCATTCTCACCGGCATGCAAATTTAATATAATTTCTTTTCCGGCATCCTCTGGATCCAGATCTATGGTAACATATTCGATGGGGCCGACGTTTTTGCGTATACGATTCCCGCGTTTGTCATACTCCAACCGGATTTCACCATCAATCAAAACCTCAACCTGATCAAACTCATTCCAGTAAATCATGCTGGCAGCATGTGGCATGGACTCAGGAAGTGTCGTTTTTAATACCAGAGTCTCTCCCGCACTCAATACGTTCTTGTAAGGAATCTCTACAGGATTCGTTGTGGAGTCTTCACAAAGCTGTTCCCAGCCGCTCGTAAAATCCCGGTATTCATAGGAGTCTCTTTCAGAAGGCAGCAAAAATTGCCCGAAAATCAAATAGAGCAACGCAACTATAACAATGACTCCAATCATTATTCGATATATTATGTTGGATTTTTGAATTTTTTCCATAATCTTTCTCATCGGTCGACCGGTTTACTTAAAGTAGGCTACACCGCTCTCGAAAATCTTCATATCCTGCTCTCCGTAAATGTTGATTGCAACAGACTGTCCCCTGCGCTCTGAATGAGCCATCTTACCAAGAACACGTCCGTCCGGAGAAGTGATACCCTCGATTGCCATATAAGAGCCGTTTACGTTCCACTCCTCATCCATGGTAGGCTGTCCGGCTTCATTTACATACTGGGTAGCTACCTGACCGTTTGCAAACAGCTTATCAAGCCACTCCTTCGGTGCTACAAAGCGTCCCTCTCCATGAGATGCCGGATTGCAGTAAACCTTTCCAAGCTCTGCTCCTGCAAGCCATGGACTCTTGTTGGTAACCACTTTTGTATATACCATCTTACTGATGTGACGGTTGATGGTGTTGTAGGTAAGTGTAGGTGAGGTCTCATCCTGCATACGGATTTCTCCGTAAGGAACAAGTCCTAACTTAATCAGCGCCTGGAATCCGTTACAGATACCAAGTGCAAGTCCATCACGCTCATTTAACAGGCGGTTTACCGCTTCTGTCATCTTTGCATTCCGAAATGCGGTAGCAAAGAACTTCGCAGATCCTTCCGGTTCATCACCTGCGGAGAATCCACCCGGGAACATAATAATCTGTGACTGGTCAATCGCTTTTACGAATTCGTCCACGGAGTCACGAATATCTTCTGCAGTCAGATTCTTGAATACTTTTACAATTGTGTCTGCACCGGCACGCTCAAAGGCTCTTGCACTATCGTACTCACAGTTCGTTCCCGGGAATACCGGAATGAATACGGTTGGCTTTGCAACTTTATTTTTGCATACATACACATTTTTTGTATCAAATACATCTGTCTTTACATCCGAAGTATCTTCATGGCTTCTGGTGTGGAATACACCTTCCAGCTTTCCTGTCCAGGCTGCAATGGCCTCATCTAAGGAAAGGACCATATCATCGCACTCGATGGTCTGGGTATCATTTACAAATCCCACAACGCTTTCTACGCCACAAAGTCCTGCTTCGTCGAGACATGCTCTTACAACCGAAAGCTTCTCAACCGGAATTTCAGCAACAATATTGCCAAAGCCCGGCGCAAATAAGGTGTTGCTGGTCACCTCTTCCTCTATGGTTACACCAAGCTTATTTCCAAATGCCATCTTGGAAACAGCAGCCGCAAGTCCTTTTCCGTCTAAAGCATATGCGGAAACGATTGCACCCTTCTGAATCATTTCATGGATTGCATCATAGAGCTTCATAACCTGCTTGTAGTTTGGAAGATCATACTGATCCTTCTCGATCTCAAATAATACCAGCTGGTTTCCGGCTGCTTTTAATTCCGGTGTAATGATATCTTTTTCTCTTGCTACGTCCACTGCAAAGGAAACCAGTGTTGGAGGAACATCAATCTCATTGAAGGTTCCGGACATGGAGTCCTTTCCTCCGATGGACGGAAGTCCAAATCCAATCTGTGCGCTGTACGCTCCGAGCAGAGCAGCAAACGGCTGGCTCCAGCGTTTCGGGTCCTCGCTCATTCTGCGGAAATACTCCTGGAATGTGAAACGAATCTTTTTGTAATCTCCACCGGCAGTTACGATACGTGAAAGAGATTCCAGTACAGCATAGATGGAGCCGTGGTATGGACTCCAGCTGGAAAGGTATGGATCAAATCCGTAAGACATCATGGTTACGGTATCACATTTTCCTTTTAATACCGGAAGCTTCGCTACCATGGACTGGGTCTCGGTAAGCTGATATTTTCCACCGTATGGCATATATACGCTTCCTGCTCCGATGGAGCCGTCGAACATTTCCACAAGTCCCTTTTGTGAGCATACATTAAGGTCGGAAAGCTCTGCAAGCCATGCGCCCTTCATATCTCCAGCTTCCACCTTTTCGGCTACTGCAGGAGTGTTGATTTTTGCGAAATAGTTTTCCTTTTCTTCCGGCATTTCAACTTCTACATCGGTTTCCTGATGTGCTCCGTTGGTGTCAAGGAATGCGCGGGAAATATTTACAATTTCCTTTCCTCTCCATACCAGAACAAGTCTTGGCTCCTCGGTTACCACAGCCACCTCAGTTGCCTCAAGATTTTCTTCCTTTGCATATGCCATGAACTGTTCCACATCCTCCGGTGCAACCACAACGGCCATACGCTCCTGGGACTCGGAAATTGCAATTTCCGTTCCGTCAAGTCCTGCATATTTTTTCGGAACCTTATCCAGCTGAACGGTTAGTCCTGCTGCAAGCTCTCCGATTGCAACAGATACACCGCCGGCACCAAAGTCATTACATTTTTTAATAATGTGGCTGACCTCTTCACGGCGGAAAAGTCTCTGTAATTTACGCTCGGTCGGTGCATTACCTTTTTGAACCTCTGCACCACATACTGCGGTAGATTCTGTATTGTGGGCCTTAGATGATCCGGTTGCTCCTCCGATTCCGTCACGGCCGGTACGACCGCCAAGAAGAATAATCTTATCACCCGGATCGGAATTTAATCTCTGTACCGCGCGTCTTGGAGCAGCACCCATAACAGCACCGATCTCCATACGTTTTGCCACATAGTTTGGATGATAAACCTCTTTTACATATCCGGTAGCAAGTCCGATCTGGTTACCATAAGAGCTGTATCCATGTGCAGCCTCACGAACCAGCTTCTTCTGCGGAAGCTTTCCTTCAATGGTCTCTGCCACAGGGACCGTAGGATCGGCAGCTCCTGTCACACGCATTGCCTGATATACATAGGTACGTCCGGAAAGCGGGTCACGGATTGCTCCTCCAAGACAGGTAGCAGCACCACCGAAAGGCTCAATTTCCGTTGGATGATTGTGTGTCTCATTCTTAAAGTTTACAAGCCACTCTTCTACTTCTCCGTCCACCTCAACCGGAACAACGATAGAGCATGCGTTGATCTCATCAGACTCTTCCTGATCCGCAAGCTTTCCTTCTTTTTTCAGTCTCTTCATACCAACCAGCGCAAGGTCCATTAGGCAGACAAATTTGTCTGATCTTCCCTCATAGAGATTTTTGAAGGAATCCAGATAATCCTGATAGGTTGCTTCCATCGGTGCACGGTAGAATCCGTCATCAAAGGTGATATTCTTAAGCTCTGTGGAGAATGTGGTATGACGGCAGTGATCGGACCAATAGGTGTCAAGCACACGAATCTCCGTCATGGATGGATTGCGCTTCTCTTCATTCTTAAAGTAATTCTGAATATGAAGGAAATCCTTAAAGGTCATTGCAAGATTCAAGGAATCGTACAGGCTCTTAAGTTCACTCTCCGGCATCTCAATAAATGCGGTATCCCCGTTTGAGCCATCGAAAATCAGCACATCTGCCGGATCATCAAAGTTCTGAATCAAAGTATTCGGCTTTTCCAGACCTGTTTCACGGGAATCTACCGGATTGATACAATGCTTCTTGATTGCTTCAAACTGGGCATCGCTGATCTTACCCTCAATCACATAGGTCGTTGCGCTGCGGATAATCGGCTCTTCGTTTTCATTTAAAAGCTTTACGCACTGCTCTGCGGAATCTGCTCTCTGGTCGAACTGTCCCGGTAAGAACTCCACGGAAAATACTCTTGCATTTTTTGCATCAAAGGTTTCTTCATAAATATCATCAACAGGAGGTTCTGAAAATACAGTTAAAAGAGCTTTCTTGTAAGTCTCCTCTGAAATATTCTCAATATCATATCGGATCAGCACCCTAACTGCCTCAATGGTTGTGATTCCAAGGTAGTGCTTGATCTCATGCTTAAGCTCTTTCGCTTTTACAGCAAAATCCGGCTTTTTTTCCACATATACGCGGCGTACATTACTCATGATAGGTTCCTCCATTTTGTTTGATTTGTTTTTATTTTCTCTACATCCTGTCGAAGCAGTCTTCTTCATTTTGTAGAATACATTTTTCCCGATACTTGATAAGTATACCATGTTTCTTTTCATAAGTTAAATTAATTTTTATTGACTAATTTATAAGTTGTACTTATTATAATATAGAAAGATGAATACAGTAGTCAATCTGACATTTCCGTCAATTTACTGTACCTGCTTTTAGAAAGGATTTTTTACCATGGATATCAATTACGAACTATACAAAGTCTTCTACTATGTGGCTACTTCTTTAAGCTTCTCGGAGGCCAGCAAAAAACTTTACATTTCCCAGTCCGCCGTCAGCCAGTCTATCAAAACCTTAGAAACTAAGCTCGGAAAGACGCTGTTTGTTCGAAGCACAAAAAAGGTTTCGCTGACGCCTGCCGGAAATGTACTCTTTAAACACATTGAGCCTGCCATGAACCTGATTTCCAGAGGTGAAAGCCAGCTTCTTGCCACAAGTCCCCTTGGCCTAGAGCAGCTACATATCGGAGCAAGCGATACCATTTGCCGGTATTTTCTTGTTCCCTACCTGAAAAAATTCCATGAAGCATATCCCCATGTTCCGATTAAAGTAACCAATGCCACGTCTATCCAATGTGTAGACCTGTTGAATCAAAGAAAAGTAGATCTTATTGTTACCAATTATCCCAACGGCTACCTAAATCGCAGCTATATACAAAAGACCGTATTGGATTTTAAGGATGCCTTTATCGCCAACCCTGATGCATTTCCGATAAAGGACAAAGAGCTTTCCTTTGAGGAGCTACAGAAATATCCCCTGATGACCCTCGACCGAAACAGTACCACCAGTGAGTTTCTGCACCAACTGTTTCTTCAAAAACAGTTAGACTTAGTTCCTGAAATTGAGCTTAGCAGTAACGATCTTCTCATTGACCTTGCAAAAATCGGACTCGGAATCGCCTTTATTCCGGATTACTGCCTGACGGAAGCGACCAATGATTTATTTGTTGTAAAGCTAAAGGAAAACCTTCCATCAAGACAGATTGCCATATCTGCCAATACCGTTTTCCCGCTTTCTGGGGCTGCTGAGCGATTCCTTGAACTGTTTCCGGCATTATAAAAATCCGCACCCGAAAATATACAAATTCCCAGGTGCGGATCAAATCGTTCTTTCTGCGCTTTTATATTTGTCCCTTTTCGGATTTGTGTTGCTAAGAATGAATTTTGCTATTTGAAGCAGAACGTTTAAAAAGCGTCGGCACTTCTATGCTCGTCCTGATGCCTCTAAAAGCTTCTGTCTCATCTCATTCTCGATCTTCTGCAGCTCAATTTCTGCATTGGCACGCTTTTCTCTTCCCTCTTCCTGAATCTTTAATACCTCATCTAAGGTGCTGATTAAGGTCTGGTTCGTGGTCTGTAAGGTCTCGATATCAACGATGCCTCTCTCTGCTTCCTTGGCAGTCTCGATGGAAGCAACCTTAAGTGCTTCTGCATTCTTCTTTAAAAGCTCATTGGTCATATCCGATACTTCCCTTTGCGCACGGGCTGCTTCTGTGGAATGGTTGAGTCCGATTGCAATCACCATCTGACTCTTCCAAAGTGGAATGGTGTTTGTAAGCGTCGACTGAATCTTATCGGACATCTCTGTATCATTGCTCTGAATCAGACGAATCTGTGGAGCCATCTGAAGCGAAATATTTCTGGTAAGCTCAAGATCATAGATTTTCTTCTCAAACCGATTGATCATCTGGGAAAAATCCTTCGCTGCCTGGGTATCCTCAGGGAGCCCGCTTTCTTCGGCTTTTTTAAGCAAGGCAGGAAGCTCTGTGTTTTTTGCTGTCTCAAGCTTCTGCTTTCCTGCTAAGATATACATGGATAATTCCTTAAAATAATTCAGGTTCAGCTCATACATCTTATCTAAGGTTGCAACATCCTTTAAAAGCGTAATCTGATGCTGCTCCAAAGCCGTGCTGATGCGGTTTACATTCACCTCAGCCTTATCGTATTTTGCCTTCATATTGGCAAGCTTATTTGCATTCTTTTTAAAAATGCCAAAGACGCCTTTGCTGTCTTCCTCCTCTATAGAGCGAAGCTCTGTCACAACATTTGTGAGCATCTCACCAACTTCACCCATATCCTTTGTCCGGACATTCGCCATTGCCGCTTCTGAAAAATCCGCAATTTTCTTCTGGCTCGCTGCTCCGTACTGCATGATCTGCTGTGTATTCTTCAGATCAATCTGTGCTGCAAAATCATCCACCATCTTCTGTTCTTCCGGTGTAAGTACAACCTCTGCAATCTGCGGCTTGCTCTCCTGGCTGCTTACTGCAACAGCGGACTTGTCCACTCCATCCTGCAATACCGGATCAAAGGTAAGTGTTGGCGCTTCCTTTAATAATTCATCTAAATTCTGACTCATGTTTCTTCCCCTTTACTTATTATTCAAATCAAAGGCATGATCTTTTGCAAGTCCATCCTTTGCAAGCATCGTCTGTAATACCTTTGCATCTGTTGTCACATCAAAAACAGCATCGGAAAATAACTGGTTTCGCAGTTCCTCAAAGGATTGATTGATGGTATCCAGCGTTTTTTCCAACTCTGCCTTTGCCTCGATGATCTCTGCATTCGGAGATGCAATCTGATCAAATTCCTCGTATGCCTCCACAAGCTTTAATGTGGTTGGCAGATAATAATCCATAAATTTCTGCATCTTTCCCATCTGCTCCGGATGCTCACGAACCCGCTTAAAGATTTCTTTTAAGACATTCTCTAACGTAAACAGCTTCTGGGAGATTACCTCCCCCGGAATCCTCTCATTCATCTCCCGGATATGTCCGGTACACTCCTGTCCCTGCCAGATCATCTTTGCCAGTTCAGGATGGTTTTTCTTGATTTCCTCACTGGGATCTTCGATTCCGCTTTGCTTTCTCCAGCGCATGGCCTCTGCATCCGCAAACACATCCCTGCTTTGATTGCCCTGTGAAGCCTCGTCTGCAGCCTTTCCTGCTACATATACATTTTGCCGTTCCTTGGCAAATTCGTCCAGCTCCACATCCTTCCGCTGCTTTTCTATCGCCAGATATTCCCGATAGGTATCATCAGAAATCATCAGGCAGCTTTCCTGCATATCCAGATGTCCCTGAGGAAAAATTCCCTTTGCCATCATGCGCTTTACGTCCCTGCGCACAAATTTTTCTGACTTGTCGGTCTGCTTTGCAAGGTCAGCAATATTTATATAGCTTTTTCCCCGGCAGAGAAAAAGGTAACGTTCCGCCCGCTGCAAAAGATTTCTGCTTGACACACCGGCAGTGATCATTCCAATACATCCGAATAAAAGAAGTGCAATAACAATGCTTCCACCGATTCCGGCAATGGGCTTTAGGAAAGCCAAAGACAAAATAATCACAACAAGTGCCGCCACTCCCATAATACCGGTTCCGATTCCGCCAAACACCGTCAGCAGAACTCCCGACACCTTTCCTTTTCTTTGAAAAACAGCCCTGGGCGTCGCAAGAGCATTATATGGTCTGGCCGGCTGCTGGGAGTTTACATTTCTGTTTGTCTGGTAAAAAACCGGCGGTGTCTGCACCGTTTTCTGCTTTCCATTCCAGTTGTAGGTGGTCTTCTGATACGAAGCTTTCTGCCAGTTCCCTCCACTACTTGATGTGCCCTTCATGGATTGATTCACCTGACGCTTCGCTTCGTTTACCACCTGGTTTACCGTGTCAGATACCACACCGCCGATTCTGGAAAAATCTCCGGTGCGGAGGGAATCCTCCACGGCGCCTCTTATTTCATTTCCAATATCGCTCCAATTACGATTATCTTCCATTTCAAATCTCCAAATATCAAATTCCATTCCCAAGTATAATAGATTTTTTCAAAAAAAACAACGATGACAACTGCAAAATAGCCGGGGTTAATTTTCCTGCTCCCAGAACGCCCTTACCTCTGCCTCAATGGTATCCAAGGTACAGATGCTTCGCTTTTCCCACTCTCTCGGATACAGCCCATCATAATCCCGCTGTAAAAACCGCTCGTCCAAAAGCAGAATAATTCCGCGGTCTTCCGTTGTGCGGATTACCCGGCCGGCCGCCTGAAGCACCTTGTTGATTCCCGGATAACGGAACGCATAGTCAAAGCCGTTCCCGGAATTTTCGTCATAATAGTTTTTTAATATTTCCCTCTCGTTTCCGATCTGGGGCAGTCCGGTTCCTACTACGATGGCCCCGATGAGCTTATCGTTCTTTAGGTCAATTCCCTCTCCAAAGATTCCGCCCATGACACAGAATGCAACCAGTGTCCGGTTTTCTTCCTTTTCAAATTCCTGCAAAAAAGCTTCCCGATCCAGCTCCCGCATATTGTTTTTCTGAACCAGACTCCACACCACATCCGAAGAGCTTTCAAAAATGGTAGGATTCTCTTCGTCGTTTTCCTGTGCGCTTATGACTCTTTCCATATGGCAGTATCGGTCGTAAACCTCATTCATCATCTTATAGGAGGGGAAAAAGACCATATAATTTCCCTGCTTACAACGCACCGTCCTTTTGATATACTGCGCAATACGGTCATACTCCTCTGCCGTCCGCCTGGTATATTTTGTGCTCACATCCCGTCCGAATGCCAGCAGCCGCTGCTCCGTGGAAAAGGTGCTCTTTGCATAGATGGCATAGTTATCCTCCAGCGTCGACAAAAGCTTTTTATAATAATGAATCGGAAGCAGTGTGGCCGAAAAGAAAATCGTTGCATTTCCCTTATCCAGACACTTCTGCAGGTTCTTGGATGGGTCCACGCAGAAGAGCTTTAACATAAATCTTCCATCCTCGGCAATCTCCGAATAAATCACATAATGCTCGTCCAGCAGATCATAGATATTTAAGAAATTCCGGATGGAAAAGTAAAAATCCAGGAATTCCTTTCTTCCCGGAAAATCAATCTGTCGTCGGGTGGCATTCTGCAAAAATTCATCAATATCCATCATCAGATTGTACAACGCAAAATACAGGGTGCCGATTTCCTCATATATGACATAATTTTCGCATTCCCGCTTCATTTCCAGCAGTAGCTTATTGCAGCGCTCCAATCGCTTTTCGATTCTTTTACTGTGAGGGCGGATGATTTTCTTGGCCAGCAGAAAATCTTCTTTATAGATTTCTGCGGAATACATGCTGCGGCTTCGTTCCACCAGATTATGGGCCTCGTCCACCAGGAAAATGTATTCGCCTTTGACTCCCTCCTGGAAAAAGCGCTTCAGATACACATTCGGATCAAACACATAATTGTAATCACAGACAATGTCATCTGACCAGGAGGATACATCCAGGCTTAACTCAAAAGGACACACCATATACTTTTCTGCCTGACTTAAGATCTCGTCCCTGGTAAAAGCATCTGTAGAAGTAAGAAGATCAAACACCGCATCATTCACCCGGTCATAGTGTCCCTTTGCATAAGGACAGTTTATCGGATTGCACTCCATTTCCTCACAAAGGCAGAGTTTTTCCTTCGCAGTCAACTGAATAATTTTCGCCTGATATCCCTTATCCCTCAGCAGACCGAAGGTCTCTTTTGCCACTGTGGCAGTAATGGTCTTTGCCGTAAGGTAAAAAATGCGGTCTCCCAGTCCTTCCCCCACTGCTTTGACTGCCGGAAAAATGGTGGAGATGGTCTTCCCTACTCCTGTAGGTGCCTGAATGAACAAATTCTTTTTTCTTGCAATGGTGCGGTACACATCGGAAACCAGCTGCTTTTGTCCCTCCCTGTATGGAAAAGGGAATTCCAGCTGTTTTATGGAGGCTTCCCTCCTTTTTCTCCATTCGTATCGAAAATCCAGCCACTTTCGATATTCCCCCACCAGCTTAAAGAACCAGTCCTCCACCTCCTGATAGGAAAACTCTTCCCTGAAAATTTTTCTTTCCTGACTTTCCAGATTGCAGTAGGTCATCTGGACTCCGATATGGTCTAAGTCATTCTGATATGCAAAAATAAATGCATAGCACATGGCCTGTGCCTTGTGGACATAGATTGGTTTTTCAAAATACTCCACACCTGTGTACATGCCCTTGATTTCATCAATCCAGGTGCTCTCATCCTCTGTAAAAATCCCGTCGGCCCGGCCCTCTATGACAAGATCGTAGTTTGCGGTTCCCACTGTATATTTCAGCGGAACCTCTGCCATATATTCTTCTCCATGCTCCTTTTGAATCATCCGATGGATTTTCGTTCCTTCTAACATGGCATCGGCACTGGATGCACCACCTCTTCGATTATCGATATCTCCTTCGCGAAAGATAAACTCCACCAAATCCCGGACAGATGTTGAAAAAACCGCATCACTCATTTTCCTGAAGTCTCCTTTCACAACGAAAAAATGCCCTGCCTCTCATACGAAGAAGCAAGACATCCTATGCCTATAAAAATATTTTATTATGCGACAACAAATTTATCAATGACATTTTCAAAGTTGTTATCGTTTTCTCCATATCGGACAATCAAATCCTTTTTTATGCCCATTGCAAGCATTCCAAGCAATGACTTTGCATCTACAAACGTATGGCTGCCATAGACATCTATATCAAAGTCGCATTGTCCGGCAGCAGTTACGAACTCATTCACATCTTCCATTGCCGAAAAACGGATTACCTTTTCATGTTCATACATAATTCTTCCTCGCTTTCTAAAACCCCAGAGAATTACGCCTCCCATACATGCGGTGATTATGACACCGATTTCCTTTGCTGTCAAGAAATTTTACGAAAAGTTTAGAAAGTAAAGAGAAAATTGAGACTATAGTACATTATCCTTGTATTTTCTTAATTCCTCAAGGTAAATTTCCCCGATTTTGCTGATCTTTGCTCCCTTGATGTGAATGTATCCGATATGCATTTTCTCCGACTCCTCCAGCGGAATTGCAATGTAATCCGAGCCGTTCAATTCTTCGCAGATAATGCCGGAGCACAGCGTATAGCCATATAGTCCGACCATAAGATTTAACATGGTTGCCCGGTCGTCTGCCTTAATAATTTTCTTATATTCATAGGTACTCTTCATTTCCTCTGCAAAGTAGAAGGAATTGTTCTTTCCCTGTTCAAAGGCAAGACAGGGATACTCCTGCAAATCCTTCATGGAAATCACAGCTTTGTCTGCAAGGGGATGATTTTTCCACAGATACACGAAGGTATCACAGGCAAACAGCTCCTCAAAGGCCAGTCCGCTCTCTTTAAAAAGCTTCTTCATAACCGCTTCATTGAAGTCGCTTAGAAACAGAACTCCGATTTCACTCTTCATGTTCTTCACGTTCTCAATGACGGTTTCCGTTTTCGTCTCATGAACGGCAAATTCATAGTCCTCCATTCCCACCTGCTTTACCATCTCCACAAAGGCCTTTACCGCAAAGGAATAGTGCTGCATGGAAACGGAAAATTTTTTCTTTGCCTCCTGCCCGACATAGCGGTTCTCCAGCAATCGGTATTGTTCAATGACCTGTCTTGCGTATCCGATAAATTCTTCTCCCTCCGGAGTAATCACGATACCACGGTTCGAACGGATAAAAATGGTAAGTCCTGCTTCCTCTTCCACATCCCTTACCACCGCGGAAAGGTTCGGCTGAGAAACAAAAAGCTTCTTTGCCGCCTCATTCATAGATCCTGAATCTGCAATTGTAATAATTTGATTTAGCTGTTGTAATGTCATACTTTTCTTCCTTATTCTGCAAACCCTTTTTTATAGTAAAAGCCGGCCCTCTATTCCATCAAAGTCAATCACTTTTTGACTTCCATCCCGCAGTGTGATTGTAACAGGCCCATAGCCTCCGCATTTTTCCCGATCCGTATATGTAATCTCTTGAACGGGGAATAATTCTTCCTCTGTAAAATCGTCCAGATTCTCCTTGGTAATGACCTGGGACAGCAGCATATAGTTCTCATAGCGGTTATGCTTTTGTCGCTTTGTCTTCGCATATACCACAATGGAATTAGCGGAATCCGGATTTGTTCCCCTGCTCTTTACATAGGAAAGCTCATCCCATCCGTCAAATATAGTCATGGCCAACTGCTTTTCCCTTCCGGTAAAATCGTGGCTCTTTAGTATAATTGCCTTTACTCCATCCTTTTCTTTTTCAAGAATCGTAGTGCCGTTATCCGGAAAACCATAGGCGCCTAAGGTCAGTGTAATCGGTCTTCGCATCATGCGGATTTTATCTGCCCGGATAATTCCGTATGGAACGGTAAAATCAGCAAGATTCATTACCTGCTTCCAATGCTCCTCCGTCATAAGATCATAGGAAAATACCTGTCTTCGGTATAATACGTCCTCTTTTACACCGCTCCAGAACGTCACATTTGCCTTTTCGAAGGTTCCTGTTGTCACATCACAAAGCACATACTGCTGCGCCTCCACAGCTTTATCCGGGGCGGCCTCCCATGGGTATTTGGTATTAAAACAAAGCTTGGAATAGTTCCACATTCCATGCTCATCCGTTTTTTCTTTTACCACCTTTCCGGTACGAAGAATGGTCTCTCCGTTGGCCTTGTGGTTGGAAAAGCACAGAGCCGGGCCGTCTAAGGCCGTCTCTTTTACCTCATTTTCTGCAAGCTTTTCCCATGTACCATTGTTCTCCTTTGTCGTCCAGAACGGATGATCCGCCGGAAGATGCAGGCATAAAAACGCCTTGCCAAGCCAGAATGGAGACTCCGCGCAGGAATATCCCTGCACAAGCGGGGTAAACTGTCCGTAAAATCCCAGGGTCGGGATTCCCTTATATAGGAAATCCTCTCTTGTCATAAACTGAAGCAGTGCTCCGGAGGAAATCCTTCTTGCCAATCCCGGATCTGCCTCAGAGTTGCGAAGCATCAGGTTTCCGTCAAAGGCACTGGTGGCAGCATTCCGGTAGATATTGCTTCTGCCCCACATATTTACAAACCCATCTTCATCAAAGAAATCTCCATAGGTTTTCATAAGTGCATTGGAATTCTCTTCGAATTTTTTGGCGATATAGGGTTCCTTTTCATACCCGTACCACAGATTCCAGATGGGTGCATATACATTGAACGCCCAACAGGAATAATAATCAAAGGAATGACCATCCCGGTACCATCCGTCCCCAGCGTAGTAAGCCAGAACTGCCTGGGCATGCTCCTTCATGATATCGTGGTCAATGTCATAGCCCTCCATGTCAAGGAAAGCCAGATCCAGCATATTAAAAAGGCGCCAGTTCTGCGGCACCGTATTTCCTTTTCCGTAATCCAACAGGAAATCTGCAATGATGTCCTTCTCCGCCTTTGTGTAAATATCCCAGATTTCCTCTTTACAAACCCAGAGACAGATGACAAGCGCACAGGTCTCAACGGTCTGCTGAAATGCCCGAAACGGATCCGGATCCTTGGATAGTGCAACCAGTTCCTCGTATCGTCCCACAGATTGTTCGTCGCCTGTCGTGCAGGAGCGAAGAACGTGACTCTTATAATAGTCTCGGATGTTGTATCCGTTTATCGTAAGCTTAGGATTCTCATGAATCAGGGGCGCTGCAATAAAAAAAGATCTGGTAAGGCCTTCAAAATACTCTGCCTTAAACTCCCAAACCGCATCTGCGCTATGTGGATAGGTAACCTTTGTTTCTTTTCTCGGCATCACTACCGGGTCATTAAAATCCTTGATATTTCCAAATATTCCCGATAGAAAATACTCCCCCGCATCAATCCAGCTTTGCCTGGTCATCCCTGTATACGGGCTTAAATTATAGTCCAAATATTTTGGTGAATATGCCATATGTTCCTTCTCCCGCACTTCATTCTTTTTTCCTTAACCTATCGTCCCATTTTGCTTCCGCTATTCCAGCATTACGGTTTCACCGGCCTTTATCTCGTAGACCTGATTATTGTTAACCGTAATCCAGACGCTTTTTGCACTTGGATTGTAGACAAAGGATCCATCTGCCGCAAACTGCAGTCTTTTTGCCCGTTCCATATACTCAACGTACTCAATGTTTGTCGCATACCAGATGTCATCCCGGTTCCCCACCATTTTGCAGAACTCTTCGATCAGATCCCAGTTATGGTCTCTTTCGAATTCATAGCTGTGTCCCCACACATACATCATATATAAATACTGCTTTTTGTTAAGCTCGGTAAACTCTTTTCCAAGGGCAAGCAAGTTGTGATTATGATGACAGGTTGCCTTCCACTCATACAAATTGGTAGGCAGCTCAAAGCCATCGGAATCCCCCACAATTCTCGAATACCGGATTCCCAGCGCCGGAAGCAGTTCTTCTATTTCTTTCGAATAAGAACCGTTCGGATAAGAAAGTCCCTGTACAAGCTTTCCGGTAATGCGCTCCAGATTCATGCGGTCCTGCAATACTTCATGAGCCACTATGGAAAGCGGTTCCCTCGCTATGGTCGGATGTGTCAGGGTATGGCATGCGACTTCATGTCCCTCATACAATTTGGGGATCTCATCCTCATGAATGCGGATATCCATATCAAGCACTCCAGAATTAATGTGGAAGGTTCCTTTGATATGATATTTATTAAAAATCTCGATGAGTTTTCGATCCTCCAGCTTACCATCATCATAGCTCATGGTAAGCACCTTAAACTTTCCGTTTGGGAAACAAATATATGGTTTCATAATTCCACTTCTCCTTATGGCTCATTGTGTTTTCCTTTATACAGCATCCTGTGAAATGGCAGACTGCCGTGCGTTTCATTATATCATATCTCAAAGTGCTTTACACTCGAAATAAAACGAAAAAAGAGAAATAGTTTTCTATTCCTCTTTTTTTACAAATCGACTTATTAATTGGATGATTCCTCCGATACAGGCAGGGAAAATCCATGAGAAAAAGCGGAAAGACAAAATGGCAGGTCCAATCATTCCGATTCCGAGGAACTCGTCCATAAACAGTCCGAATACATATTCTAAGGCCATGACTCCCGAAGGCACCGGAATTACACCCGCAAGGAAATAGGTGACCGCCATAATTGCAATAATATCCCATGTAGAAAGAATACTCTTTCCGCTCAGCAGAACGACAACAACTGAGTAAATCGCGATACATTTACAAAGATTTACAAGAAGTACCACAAGATTCCTCCTCCACTGCCGCCACAAATATTTTCCTTCTGAGTTTAGGCATTTGATCTGTGCTATCCAGTTTTCTGAATTTTTTGCAATCCATTTGATCTTTTTTGCCAGCTTTTCAATCAAAAAGACCGCAAGATTTGCAATTTTCTCTGACATGGATATCAGGAGAAAGGCACTGATAATCACAGTACACATGACGGTGGCTATTATGGTAAACGCCAGATACCGTTGGTTCAGCTTACTGGTGTATTCCAGATGGGAAAGCCATAAGAATCCCACCAGACCGCTGAGCATGATGCTAAGCTTTTTAATTGCATATTTATAGGCAGACACGGCGGTCCCCTGTGCTAAGGTCACCCCGCTTTTACACAGATAGTATATTTCTGCCACAAAGGTACCGCTCCCCAATGTGATCAACCGGTAAAATTCGCAGCAAAATGTGGTTTTGATTCCCTTTATCACTGTCATCTGCTTTGAAAAAGGTTCCGCCCCATAGTGAATCAAAAAGCCATCCAAAGCGAAATAAATGGCAGCAAAAATCATACAAATAAGAATCTCTTTTGCGGAAATCTGCCTGATTCCCCACCAGATTTCCTGCATGGAATCCCGATAAAACCATACTGCAAAAATGAGCAGGGCAAGAACGATATAGCTGCTTACTTTTCTCTTTTTCTTCATATCTTTCAATCTTTCCCTTTTCATGTGTTTATATAAATGACTTTTGCTATTTGATTCAGAACTCACAGCACACATGAAAAGAGTCCGAGAATCACATTTCTATGATTCCCGGACTTTTATTTACTCTATGTTGCGGCCGGATTACATCATTCCCATGCCTGCGCCGCCAGCCGGCATTGCCGGTGTATCTTCTTTGATGTTTGCTACTGCAGACTCAGTTGTAAGGAGTGTGGATGCTACAGAAGTTGCATTCTGTAAAGCACTTCTTGTTACCTTTACAGGATCAAGGATTCCACTTGCAACCATGTCAACATATTCTTCTGTTGTAGCATTAAATCCGGTTCCCGGAGCAGATTCCTTTACTTTGTTAATAATTACTGCACCTTCAAGACCTGCGTTTGCAGCAATGTAGTAAAGAGGAGCTTCCAGTGCCTTAAGGATTACCTTCACACCGGTCTTCTCATCACCTTCCAAGGTGTCAGCGAGCTCAGCTACCTTCTTTGCTGCATGAATGTATGCAGATCCGCCACCTGCAATAATTCCTTCTTCTACTGCTGCTCTTGTTGCGTTAAGAGCATCCTCCATACGAAGCTTTGCTTCCTTCATCTCGGTCTCAGTTGCAGCACCAACACGGATAACTGCTACTCCACCTGCCATCTTAGCGAGACGCTCCTGAAGCTTCTCTTTATCAAATTCAGAGGTAGTCTCATCAATCTGTCCGCGAATCTGGCTGATTCTTGCCTGGATTGCGCTCTTATCTCCGGCACCATCCACAATAACGGTATTCTCTTTTGCAACCTTAACGGACTTTGCACGTCCGAGCATATCCATTGTGGTATCCTTAAGCTCAAGTCCAAGATCAGAGCTGATTACCTGACCACCTGTAAGAATAGCGATGTCTTCCAGCATTGCTTTTCTTCTATCACCATATCCCGGAGCCTTAACAGCTACAACATTGAAGGTTCCGCGAAGCTTATTGACAATAAGAGTAGTAAGAGCCTCGCCCTCAACATCCTCAGCGATGATAAGAAGTCTTGCACCTGCCTGAACAATCTGCTCAAGTACAGGAAGGATATCCTGGATGTTGGAGATCTTCTTATCGGTAATCAGGATATATGGATCATCCAATACCGCTTCCATCTTATCCATATCTGAGCACATATATGCGGATAAATATCCACGGTCGAACTGCATACCTTCTACAAGGTCAAGCTCAGTCTCCATGGTCTTTGACTCTTCAATTGTGATAACGCCATCATTTGTTACCTTCTCCATGGCATCTGCTACCATGTTTCCGGTCTCTTCATCTCCGGCAGAAATTGCAGCGACCTTAGCGATCTGATCCTTGCCATTTACCGGCTGGCTCATTTCCTTTAATGCTGCAACTGCTACATCTGTTGCTTTCTTCATTCCACGGCGAAGAACGATTGGATTAGCACCTGCCTCAAGGTTCTTCATTCCTTCCTGAACCATAGCCTGTGTTAAAACAGTAGCGGTTGTTGTTCCGTCTCCTGCTACATCATTGGTCTTTGTTGCAACTTCCTTTACAAGCTGGGCTCCCATGTTTTCGAAGGCATCCTCAAGCTCGATTTCCTTTGCAATGGTAACTCCGTCATTTGTGATAAGCGGAGCGCCGTAAGACTTATCCAATACAACATTTCTTCCTTTTGGTCCTAAGGTTACACGAACGGTGTTTGCCAATTTATCAACGCCTGCACCAAGTGCTGCTCTTGCTTCTGATCCGTATTTAATTTCCTTTGCCATGATCTTTCAATCTCCTATCTTTTCTAATTATTCTACTACTGCAAGAATATCATTCTGGCGGACGATAATGTACTCCTCGCCGTCAAGCTTAACCTCTGTTCCGGCATACTTAGAGTAAATCACCTTCTGTCCTTCCTTTACCTGCATTACAACTTCCTTACCGTCAACCATTCCACCCGGTCCGACAGCAACAACAAGTGCCTCCTGTGGCTTTTCCTGTGCAGTTCCTGTTAAAATAATTCCTGACTTTGTAGTCTCTTCTGCTTCACACTGTTTTAAAACAACTCTGTCTGTTAATGGTACTAGCTTCATTCGAATAGCCTCCTTTTGATATTATTAGCACTCACTCATTTTGAGTGCTAACCGATGGTCTAATAATAATTTTTTACCATTGCTTACGCAACCGAATCCAAGAGCATCAATTACCATATTTTCTCTTTTTTGCTCTCTTTTTCTCGCTTTTTCTCTTTTTTCCTCTTGTTTGATGTTTTTATAATTTTTTTATATTCTCCCTTTTTGGATTTGTATTCCCGGGAATGAATTTTGCTATTTGAATCAGAGCGTAAAAAACGGCACTTCATGAGCAAATACTTACGAATTTAGTGCCGCTACGCTTTTTACAAACGAGTGTGGGTTCTGCTTCATGCTTGATTGGTAAATTGTATAATTTCGCCGGTTGATTTTCTTCCAGTACCTAAAATCTATGAAAAAAGCGGCTTTTTAAGCGCTTTTTATGGTCGATTGTATGTTTTCGCCGGTTCAATTTTAGCCTGTACCTAAGAAATTGCAAACATTTAGGTACACCGCCAAATCCACTTCTCAAAATAATACAATTCGGATAAAGCCCGTATAATGGTGTAAATTCAAAAATTAATTAAAAAGAGCCAAGTG
>JBJENM010000002.1:0-6041 GCA_051880175.1 Agathobacter sp.
ATTCGCATGAAAAATCCGCAATTTGAAGCTGTTTTTCAAGGATTTTAGGTATACGGCAGTTCTAGAACCTCAAATCTTGCCAAATTCCACAATTCTGATTCGAATAGCAAAATTCATTTATAGAAACACAAATCTAAAATGGGAGATTTTTTACCCAAGAATTCCTTCTTTCTCAAGATAGTTCAGGAAACCTTCACAGCCTCGTACTACATCGTTCCAGGTTGCTTTAAAATTGCCGGAATACCAAGGATCTGCTATATCTCCCGGCTCATCTGCATAATCCAGCAGAAGGCTTACCTTTCCCTCCGGGTCGCCTCCCAAAATTCCATTCATATATCTTAGATTCATCTTCTCCATTCCGATGATGTAGTCATACTTTTCATAGTCTGACTTTTTCAGCTGCACAGCGCGCTTCCCTTCACAGGAAATTCCGTGTCTTGCAAGCTCCTCCTGGGCCGGTGGATATACGGGATTTCCGACACCGTTCCAGATTTCTTCTGTACTTGTAGCAGCAGATGCAATATAAAACTGATCTGCTATGCCTCTCTTTTGTACCATGTCCTTTAGGACAAACTCTGCCATTGGGGAACGACAGATGTTGCCCCAACAGACGAATAGGACTTTTACTTTTCTTTGCATATTTTGGTATAACCTCATTTTTCCTTGATTCACACTACTAGGTTACCGTTACCATATCTGGATTTGTTTTAAAATACATTGCTCTTGAAATCTTACTTGATTCTAAATATCCCTGTTTCTCCAAATTACCAAGTACTTGCTTTCTTAAATAGGTCGAATCGCTGATTCCCAAATACTCTGCAATTTCAGAAACTTTGTGCGCCTGATAATAACAAAATGACAGAACCTTATCATCTAAGTTTGTGCCATCTGCCACTGGCACGAACGTAAGAATCGGAGTACTGCTATCTTCAACGCCATCCATATAAGTTAAATCCGGCAATACAAGAGTAAAATGGTCCGAGGAAGAATATATATATGGGCGATGCGCCTCATTCTCTCCCTTATATTCCTCTACAATTTTATCAAATCCGGTTCCTGCCGCCTCCATTACATTACAACTTACTAATACAGAAGCAATCAAAGAATTCCTTCTTTTTGAAATAATTCCTGATAACTCATAGGTTTTACCCAGTTTTTCTCCTCTATAAAAGCTACCTGGAGATGAAATTTCCAGCCTATCTTTAAACATATCGACTTGAATCTGTGTGCCATCCAAAAAGTAATCTCGATGTGCCACTGCATTGATTACGCCTTCAAATAACGCTCTCTGCGGGTATGCATCGATATTCTTTCTTGTATCTCCCAGTTTAATCATAGAATGATTCATTCTCTGAGTAACAAATTCCATAACATAATTGATTGCAGAAATAATATTTCCGTTAAATCGGTTTATAGTAACAATTCGCTCACTCCCCTTATTAAAACCGGAAAATACTGAGCATTGAATCTCTGTTTTCTTATCCTGATAATCATCTGCAAACAACAATGCACCATTTGCAAGCAATCCCTCTTCATTATAAAATCCCATCGATTGTAATGCTTTTTCCGTTAACTCTTTTCCATCATTGTGTGATGTGTAAAACTCACGAAGCATTGTAAATTTTGCCGCATCATACTTTACATCTGACGTAAGAATATCATATTGAGTATTTTTACTTTTCACACTCATATCAATAATTTCTTCATACGTTGCTCCATTGGTAAAACCATCTCGTCTCATATAAATGGATGGTACATTCTTATATTTAAGAATTACCGGCTTAATAACAGAGTTCCCGACTTGAACACGAATAACAAATCTCTCTTTTCCCTTAATTTCATAGCGAATAAAAGATATTGCCATCTGTGGCCTAGGCACAAGATGCTCATTTACCTGATTGTTGAAATAGTTCCGTTCGTTATCCGCTTCAATCCTGTCAAAGCCTATCAGCTTATTTGTCTTATCCTCTACACCGATATAAAAATCTCCACCAAATGCGTTTGCAAAACCAGCAATTGTCTTAAGCCATCCCACAACATCATCTCGATTCAATTTTGCTTTACATTCAAATTTATCACTTTCCAGCTGTACATTTTCAATGATTTCTTCCAAATACATGCTGATACCTCCGACATTCTTGTTTGAAGCAATCTTATTTTACTTCAAAGTCACTTCAAAGTCAACTTCAAATTCGCTTCAAACATTCTTCAATTTACTTTGAAGTAATATCCATTATGCTCTTTGTAAATCAGCTATATACAATCCGATTGACTAAATTCGCAAACGCAAAGAAGCCGCCACACCAACGTTTTTTCGTAGATGTGACGGCTTCCTGATTTTCATTTATGAAGGCCAGAGAACAGTCAACCGTCCTTTTAAAGAGTCGCGGAATCTGTCCCCTTAACCTTGTGATACCGCAGGGAGCACACATCGTCTCCCTTGGCAATACATTTCGGAAGATCCAGGACGCTGCCGTAGCATTCACCGATGCCGTGGTCCCCGCACATGGCAATATCACAGAGCATGGCGATTTCCTCATCGCTGCAGCCCGCTTTCTGCCACGCTTTTACCAACGGACAATAATGGAAATCAATATCCAGTTCATCGTCGGTGCTCCTTAGCACATCCATCTCAAAAACAAGCTGGGCCGGCTTGTTGAACAGAACCTTCTTCAGTCCTTTCAAACTGTCTGTTCCGCCTTTTTTTACCAGATCCGCACCTTGGGAGAGACCACAACGCTTTACGGCCTCGCTTCCAAAATCTCTGGGGTCCAAGCCGCGCTTGGAAGCCTCATCGCACAGCAGATACAGCCAGAAAGCCCGATGTTCCAGCTGTGCGCGGATGGCCTGCAGCAGGCCGTTTTTGTACTTAGGCTCATTTTTTACCTTACTCATAAGTTACACTCCTTCGTATTTTTTTATGATATCTTTATAAAAGCAGACGCACTGCCCGATATTTTGAATTTTAATGTGCTCATTGGCTCCGTGAATGGAGGCATACTGTGCCTTGTCCAGATCGATGGGTGCGAAGCGCAGAATGCTGTCAGCAACATCCGTAAACCGTCTTGCATCGGTGCCTGCCGTCAACAGGAAAGGTGCCACGATTACATCGGGGAAGTTTTCATGCAGCACTTCCTCCAAAAGCTGATAGGGACGATCCGTAAAAGAAGTGGGACGACAATAATCGCGCTCTGTTTCACAGATCTCCACACCATGCTTGGCGGCAATTCCTTTGATTTTTTCCAGACCATTATAGAGTTCCTCTTCCCTGATGCAGCGCAGAAACAAGGTAGCCTCCGCTTCTTTCGCCCGAATCTGTGGTTCCTCCTTACTACCGGCAAAAATCGTTGTGAAGGAAACACTTGTAGAAAGCATAGCTCTTGCCTGAGGAATACCCAGCATGATTTTTTTGATTAGCGGTGCAAACAGAGCAAAGTTACCGAATAGCACATTCAGAGGAAAATCCATATAAGGCGCATGCTGTTCGAAGGTAGCCCGTACCTCAGGAGAGAATTTTCCTTTATATATCTTGGTGTGCTCAACTTCATGGATAAACGCATTCATTCTGGAGATGGCGCTGTCATCCGTGGGGTTCAGTCCACCATGGCCGTTTGCGTTTTGACGCGCAGTGCAACGATACATATGCCTGCTTTTTTCGTGGACGGCTACCATTGCGCTTTTATGTTTCACACCGGGAACCATTCCTGTGGTGATAGCACCGCCCTCGTCCAGGACCACATCAAAATGGATGTCATGCTCCTTGAAATAGGTCGTTGCCAGAACCATCCCATCGCCGCAGACCTCTTCATTATTGGAAGAGCCTATATAGAGATTTATCCCTTCAAAATCATGCCCCTCCCGCAAAAGTTCCTCGCAGGCCTGAAGCTCTGCAAACAGAGGGGTCTTGGTATCGATGGTTCCTCTGCCATAAAGAGAACCATCCTTTACTGTGGCACAAAATGGGTCGGTATCCCAACCCTCGCCTCCGCAGACCACATCATGGTGAGACATCAACATAATATTTTTTCTGGCTTTTTTACCCCGGATCACATAGATGAAGCAGCCGGTACCAAAGCACAACCGCTCTGCCTTTTCCGTGATGGTGGGGAAACATTCCTCCAAGACTTTATAAAACCGGTCAAATGCAGCCTGATTAGATCCGTCCCTGGTGAATACGGTTTTGCAGTCCACCATCTTCTTTAAGGTGTCGGCATAGCTCATGCAGACCTCTGATGAAAGATTTTTCCGGTTTTCTTCCGGTAGCAAAATTGTTTTTTTCATTATAATTCTCCATTTTTTGTATGATTTTCTATGGCCTTTGTGACTGCCTTGTCATTATACGCCAAAAAGAAGATCAGTGACAGCAAACTGAATACACCCGCATAAATTCCGGTGAGCTTTACGCCCTGCAAACCGACAGACTCTCCGCTCATAGCGCCGATTGACACAACGCTGGACACGATCACCATGGCGATGCTGGATGCGATTTTTTCGATAAATGTTTTTACAGCCGAGAAAATGCCCTCACGGTTGACACCGGTTTTCAGACTGTCCTGCTGAATAATATCAGAGATAACGGACTGGGGCAAAATATTAATCGCAGCAAAGGGGAACGCAACCACAATACCCATTCCGATACCGATAAGCAATTCATGCCCGGGTGCCATAGCCGCGATCTTATCGCCAAAGTAGATCAGGGCAAATACCACCGTAAATATCACGCTGGCTGCCACAAGGGGAATCTTTTTGTTATATTTCCGACTGATTTTCACAATCAGTGGGAACAGGCACAGTGCAACAGCGATGGCCACCAGCATCACCAGGAAAGACTTGGATTCCGGAACATGCAGAAGCACGGTGATGTAATAGAGCATGGATGTCTGGAAAAAAGCCATGGAAACACCGCTGAACAAATCACCAATAGTGAAAATAACAAAATTCTTATTATGAAATACCAGTGAAAAAGATCTAAGCAGGGACTCTTTTGGCTTGTTGCTACTACTCACATAGTCCTTCTCGTTGAAAGCATAGGCGCTGAGCAGCAGGCAGGTCAAACCGATCACCGCAAAGGCAGTAAATACAAAACGCCATGCCCACAGCGGAGGAAGCCCGGCATTTTTTAACAGATTCACAAACAAGGTTGCGGCATACATAAAGGAACTGGAACCCATAAAGAACGCGGTGCTGATGCTGTAATACCCAACCCGTACCTTTGCATCCGGGATAATTTCCGGCACAAGGGCATTTCGTGGAACAAAAAAGAAGGTATATGCCGTATAATAAGTAAACAGGAAGAAAGCGACCCAAAACGCATTGGCCGGATTTTCCTCCCGAAACGGCGCGTAAAAGATCAGCAGCACAGATAAAGCATAGGGAATGGCGGCATATCGCATAAAAACCATACGTCTTCCATCCTTGTGGGTACACTTGTCAGAAAGGCTGGCTACCAGCGGATCTGTGATCGCGTCGATGATCTTGCCGACGCCTGTCAGCAGAGCCATGATGGTGATAAACCCAAACAGTTTGTTCTGCGGCAGAAGGTTAGGCAAGCCGCTGGCTGCTGTAGGTTGAAAAAAATAGATCAGATAGTTTCCTATCATTCCGTTAAACAGCCCCTTGGCAATATCCGCAAGGCAGTAACGACACATTTTTCTTTTGGGTAGTGTTAAAGGCATCACAGTTTCTCCTTTTCGGAACTACAATTTATATCATCATACCATTGATTTTCCGGAATTACAAACTTGGAAAAGGCTTATTGGAATGCTTCAATGAGAACCTGTCTAAAGAAAATAGCAAGTCAATTCCATCACATAATTGGCACAGACTGTGCAGAAGTTGAATTAACTAATTCTTCTTTCGAAGCATTATTAATATGCTTACCAATCGTCTTAACGTCTTTATCGAATAAATCTGCTATCTGTTTGCCTTTCCCCATTCCCTCATCACATCCTTAATCGTTGTTTCACTCTTATTCATATCCAACCAAGCATTCTTTTGTGACAACTGCGCTTTCCCAAGAAACTGTGTGTAAAGCAGCTTTG
>JBJENM010000003.1:0-5974 GCA_051880175.1 Agathobacter sp.
TTATTTGAATCAGAAGAAAAATGTGAGACAGACAGGAAGTTATGTTTATGAATATCTAGGAGCGCAGGCATTACATACAAAGACTATATTGGCTGGGGATACGCTTAGCATGGTTGGTTCCTGTAATTTAGATATGAGGAGTGTTTATCTTGATACGGAAATGATGTTGTTCATTGAAAGTGGGGAACTAAACGAATCTCTACGTGAGCAGGCAGAAAGCTTGAAACTGGCTAGCAGACAGGTGGTTCCGGATGGAACAATCACCTATGGGGAAGAATATCGACAGAAAGAGCAGAGGGCAGGGAAAATGATTTTTTACGGAATCTTGCGTATTGTGATCATTCCTTTCCGACATTTGCTTTGAAAGAAAAACAGGAGGAACAAAATGAAAACAGGAGTAGTGGATGTTGGAGGCGGATTGAGAGGCATTTATGCAGCTGGGGTTTTTGACAATTGTCTGGATATTGGGATACAGTTTGACATCTGCATCGGCGTCTCTGCTGGAAGTGCAAACATTGCGTCTTATCTGGCAGGACAAAAAGGACGGAACTACCAGTTCTATTCTGAGTATTCATTTCGGAAAGAATATATGAGCTTTCGTAATCTTATTTTAAATAAATCCTATATTGATATGGACTATCTATATGGAACATTAAGCAATTCTACAGGAGAAAATCCATTAGATTATACGAAGATAATCCGGCATCCATCGGAAATGCTGGTGGTAGCATCGAATGCACTGACAGGTAAAGCAACATATTTTAACAAAAACGATTTAAAACAGGATAATTATAGCATTTTCAAAGCATCCTGTTCCATTCCGTTCATATGCAGACCTTATGAAATAAATGGTGTTCCTTATTATGATGGGGCATTGAGCGATCCGGTTCCGGTAGAAAAAGCATTTCAATGTGGCTGTGATAATGTAGTTGTAATTTTGACAAAGCCAGAAGATTTTATCCGGGATCCAAAGAAAGATGTAAAAATTGCAAAGTGGATTCAAAAAAAATATCCCGTATCGGCAGAAAATCTCAGGCAAAGGGCAGAACGATATAACCAGGAGGTTGCATTGGCGAAACAGTACAGGGATGAGGGTCGTGTTTTGATCATAGCTCCTGACGATACCTGCGGTGTAGATACTTTGACAAGAGATAAGAAAGCCTTGCAGCGCTTGTATAAGAAAGGATATAAAGACGCACAAATGATACAGGAGTTTTTAAAACAAGGAAGATAAAGAATAAAAGTGAAGTGGAGAGCCTTTTCATTTTGTTAAAACACTTAATATACATAATTTATATGGGTTTACAGGAGGAATTATTATGATTGATAACCAAAGTGACATACGATGGCATTCAAAGACGGCGGAACAGGCATTAGATACTTTGAAGAGCAGTACAGATGGATTAAGTGACGAGGAAGCTCAAAGACGTTTGGAAAAGTATGGAAGAAATGAGCTGCATAAAAAGAAGAAGAAAACAGTAGGGAAAATGATTCTGGAACAGATCATGGATGTTATGGTTCTGATCCTTGCAGGAGCAGCAATTCTGTCCATGATACTGGGAGAATGGGCGGAAGCGGTTGTAATTCTCGCCATTATCGTGGTGGATGCAGTCATTGGGGTGATTCAGGAGAACAAAGCATCCAATGCACTTGAAGCATTAAAACAGATGAGTGCACCCACAGCCTGCGTGAGGAGGAATGGAGAAGAAAGCCTTATTCCTGCCAGTGAGATTGTTCCGGGCGATATTGTGATTCTAGAGGATGGGGCAATTGTTCCGGCAGACCTTCGGCTGATTCACGAAAATAGGCTTGCGGTACAAGAGGCATCTCTGACAGGGGAGTCTATTCCAGTAGAGAAAGACAGCGAAAGCGTTCTTCCAATCGGAGAACCTATTGGAAGCAGAGCGAATATGGCATATATGTCTTCCATTGTTATGTATGGCAATGCAGAAGGGATTGCCGTTGGAACCGGAATGGACACGGAAGTTGGACGAATTGCCAATATGCTGGAAAATCAGGATGAGCTGGATACCCCGTTAAAGTGCAAGCTGGATGCAGTGGGTAAAATGCTGAGTCTCGTTGGCCTTGTGGTCTGTGTGGTCATTTTTGCAATCGGTTTCCTCTATGGCCGTCCATGGATACCGTTGTTAATGACGGCTGTTTCTCTTGCGATTTCCATTATTCCGGAGGGACTTCCGGCCACTGCTACGATTGTTATGGCTCTCGGAGTGCAGCGCATGGCAAAACAGAACGCAATCATCCGTAAACTTCCGGCTGTGGAGACTCTGGGGAGTGCCACAGTGGTCTGCTGTGATAAAACCGGAACACTGACGCAGAATCGTATGACGGTTACACATGTGGCGTTTGAAAAATCCTATCAAGCGGGAAAAGCTTCTTCTGTGGATATGATACAGGAATTTCAGGGACAAAATGCAGAACTCCTCAGAATTGCTGCTTTGTGTAATAACGCATCCATGAATCCGGACTGTCCGGGAGAGGTCATAGGGGATCCGACGGAGGGAGCTCTGCTTACATTTGCGGGTAAGTATGGATTTGATCCAGATCTGTTAGTGGAAAGAATGCCGAGGGTATTTGAGCAGCCCTTTGACTCGGTACGAAAACGTATGACTACGGTACATAAAAATGGTGAGGAGATCGTAGCCTATACAAAAGGCGCTGTAGAGGAAATGCTTCCGCTGTGTTCCCACATTGTGACTGAACAAGGAGTCCGACGGATGACAGAAAAGGATCGAAATCAAATTTTATCCCTCTGTATGAAAATGTCGGAAGAAGCACTTCGGGTTCTTGGATTTGCGAAACGGACACTCCCATATATTCCTGTGGATGAAAATGAAGATGTGGAAGAGGATATGACGTTCGTGGGAATGGCCGGAATGATCGATCCTCCACGTAAGGAAGTGATCCAGGCAGTGGAAACTTGCCATGAGGCAGGCATCCGGGTAATTATGATTACAGGGGATCATAAGGTGACTGCCCTTGAGATCGCAAGACAGCTTCACATTTTTCAGGAAGGAAATACAGTGGTTACAGGGCCAGAACTTGACGAAATGACGGATGAGCAGTTAAAGGAAGCAGTAAAAACAGCGGCTGTATTTGCGCGAGTCTCCCCTTCTGATAAACTCCGTATCATTAAAGCTTTGCAGGATAATGAAGAAGTGGCTGCCATGACCGGAGATGGAGTCAACGATTCTCCAGCCCTGAAGGCTGCTGATATCGGCATTGCAATGGGAAAATCAGGAACAGATGTAGCCAAAGATGCCGCAGACATGATCCTGATGGATGATAATTTTACCACGATTGAATACGCAGTCCGGGAAGGAAGGCGCATTTACCGTAATATTCAAAAAGTGATCCAGTTCCTGCTTGCCGGAAATATTGCTGAGATCCTAACACTGTTTATTGCTACTTTATTTAACTGGGACGCTCCAATCCTGGCGGTTCAGGTTTTGTTGGTCAATCTGATTACAGATACGCTTCCGGCATTGGCTTTGGGAGTTGACCCGGCTGAAAAGAATATCATGAAGTATAAACCGGTCAGATCGGGAACCCTTTTTGAGCATGGTCTGATAGTAAGGGTATGCCTGCATGGGGTGTTCATTTCGGCAGCGACAATAGGGGCTTTTCAGACTGGAGTACATATGGACGGCTATGAGGTCGGAATGACGATGGCATTCCTGGTACTGGCGATTTCACAGCTGCTTCACGCACTGAACCAGCGCTCGAATACAGAATCTATTTTCTCGACCGGAAATGGGCATAATCCACACTTGTTTTATTCCATTGCAGGTTCTGCCCTTGTGCTGGCAATAGTTTTGCTAGTTCCATATTTCCGGACTGTGTTTAGTCTGACAATGATTACTGCAAAAGAATGGGGAGTGGTGGCACTGTATTCCGTACTCCCGTTAGCCGCAGTAGAATTAACGAAAGTATTTATTCGACTAACCAGGAAGAATTAATGAAAAGGATTAAGAAAATGGAAAACGGGAACAGAATGGGGGATTCATATGAATGAAATAAAAACACCGAAAAAACCAATTATCTTTTATTACGTGATTGCTTTACTGGTTCTGATGCTTATCAATTTCTGGCTGATACCCTATATGCTTCAGACACAAGTGAAAGAAGTAGATTATGGAATGTTCATGTCCATGATCGAAGAAAAAGATATCGGACGTGTGGAAATCCAGGATAACAAGATCCTTTTTACGGATAAGGAAGACAGTAAGGTCTATAAAACCGGTGTTATGAATGATCCGGAGCTTACGATGAGGCTGTATAGATCCGGTGCAAAATTTGCCAGTCAGATTATTGAACCCACATCCCCGTTTTTGAGCTTTCTTCTTACATGGATTCTTCCCCTGTTGATATTCTTTGGTATTGGGCAATACATGACTAAAAGAATGATGAAGAATGTTGGAGGGGGAAACTCCATGATGTTCAATATGGGAAAAAGCAATGCCAAAGTTTATGTGAAATCTTCCAACGGAATCAGATTTTCTGATGTTGCCGGCGAGGATGAAGCAAAAGAAAACCTGACGGAGATCGTGGAATACCTCCATAATCCTGGGAAATATAAAGAGATTGGTGCTTCCATGCCAAAAGGGATTCTGCTGGTAGGCCCTCCAGGAACAGGAAAAACGATGTTGGCAAAAGCAGTGGCTGGAGAAGCAAATGTACCGTTCTTTTCCATGTCTGGGTCAGAGTTTGTAGAGATGTTTGTTGGTATGGGAGCATCCAAAGTCCGGGATCTGTTTAAGCAAGCAAAAGAAAAAGCACCCTGTATTGTATTTATTGATGAGATTGACGCAATCGGAAAGAAGAGAGATGGACAGTTCGGCGGAAATGATGAACGAGAACAGACATTAAATCAGCTTTTGACAGAAATGGATGGTTTTGAAGGGAATAATGGTGTTATTATTCTGGCTGCTACCAACAGACCTGAATCATTGGATCCGGCATTGCTGCGTCCTGGCAGATTTGACAGGCGTGTCCCTGTGGAATTGCCGGATTTAAAAGGCAGGGAAGAAATTCTAAAAGTTCATGCGAAAAAGATAAAATTGGGACAGGATGTGGATTTCACAAAAATTGCCCGCATGGCATCCGGTGCATCTGGTGCGGAGCTTGCAAACATTGTTAATGAGGCAGCGTTACATGCCGTGAGGGACGGAAAAAGCTATGCAACCCAGGCAGATCTTGAAGAAAGTATCGAAGTGGTTATTGCAGGTTATCAGAAGAAGAATGCAATCCTTACGGATAAGGAAAAACTGATTGTTTCCTATCACGAGATTGGCCATGCTTTAGTAGCGGCGAAACAGACGCATTCTGCACCGGTACAGAAGATTACCATTGTTCCGCGTACATCTGGTGCACTTGGATATACGATGCAGGTGGAGGAGGGCAATCATTACCTGATGACAAAGGAAGAGATCGAGAATAAGATTGCGACATTTACCGGAGGACGGGCTGCAGAAGAAATAGTATTTGGTTCTGTTACAACCGGTGCTTCCAATGATATCGAGCAGGCCACGAAATTAGCTCGTGCGATGATTACGAGATATGGTATGAGTGACGACTTTGATATGGTTGCAATGGAAACGGTATCTAATCAATATCTGGGTGGAGATACCTCTCTTGCATGTTCAGCCCAGGTGCAGGCAAAAATTGATGAGCAGGTGATAGCACTTGTGAAGTCTCAGCACGAAAAGGCGATACAGATTTTGACAGATAATCGCAGTAAGTTGGATGAACTGGCGAACTTCCTGTACGAGAGAGAAACAATAACTGGAGAGGAATTTATGGAAATTTTGGAAAGATAATGTGAGACGAGAGGTGAAAACATGAAAGCATTGAAAAAAATAAAGTTGGATATGTGGATAAATGCAATCATGACGGTATTGATTGGAGTTTTATTCATAATAAAGCCATATGATTCATTTAAAGTGATTGCAGTGAT
>JBJENM010000004.1:0-25137 GCA_051880175.1 Agathobacter sp.
TTAAGTGCCGACGCTTTTTAAACGTTCTGATTCAAATAGCAAAATTCATTCTTAGAATCACAAATCTGAAAACAAGAAACTTAAATCCAGTTTAAAATTTTCTAAGTTCATCGGTTCCATCATCAATGGTATTCTCTATTCTTTTGATCTGAACATAATAGGAATAATTGTCGTTTACCACTACCTCGCACCGGTCTCCGACTTTATGTCCGAAGATTGCCGCACCGAGGGGTGATTCCCTGCTGATTAAGTTCTTGAGGGAGTTGCTTCGAACCGTCGTGACAACCTTATAGGTCTCGGTCTCATCATCCTCTTCAAAATAGACATCCACCGTATTGTTCATTCCGACTTCGTCTTCCGCAGATTCCTCCGAAATAATAACCGCAGTTTTAATCATTTTTTCCAAGTAACGAATCCTTCTCTCGTTTTCATTCTTGAACTGCTTTGCTGCCTTATACTCAAAATTTTCACTCAGATCGCCCTGGGCTCTTGCGGTCTTTACATCCTCAAGGGCCTGCTTGCGGATGACAAGCTTTCTATGCTCAATCTCTTCTTCCATCTTCTGTATATCTTTTTCGGTTAATTCATCATGCATATTTCTTCCTCCACAAGCTCAGGCGGCTGCTCCTGTTGTCCCACCGAATAGACGCTCAGCCAGCAGTCCTCCCTCAGACAGATCGAATAGAATCCCTTTTCCTGCAGGGTATCTATGGATTTAAAATCCATGGCAAGCCCTTTTCCATAGGCTTTTGCATAGGCTTCCTTCCTCGTCCATATATAGATAAAACGATCCTTTTTTTCCAACTCATCTTCCGGGGCACTCACATAGGCAATCTCATCTTCCGAAAAAGCGCGCTTCATAACCTGCTCCATATGCCTTGTCCCGTTTTCGGAGCTAAACCGGCTCTTTCGTTCTTCGACGTCGATTCCCACCTTGCAGTCCGCTACCACAGCCGCTGCAAAATCCCCTGAATGGGACAAATTGAAATCAAGCCTCTCATCATATGTTATCTTCCCATATGGGCCGGTCTGTGACGGCTTTTTAAGAGTTTTTCCATCACAGGTTAACAAACCGGCCTCTCTTAGCGCCTGCTTTAACAACAACCCGGCTCCTAAGGAGCGCTTTTTGTCAGATTCATTTTTGCAGCTTAACACCTTTTTCTGCCTCACCGCATCTACCAGCATCAGCTTTTCCGTAAAAAGCTGTAAGTCACAAAAAGGCGTTACGTCAGCGTAATATATCTTCCACATGGATGTTTACTCTTAGAAAAATCCGACAAATCCACAGAGAAGCACAACAATTCCCAGCACGATCCGATACCATCCAAACACTTTAAAGTCGTGCTTTTTAATGTATCCCATCAGGAAATTGATGACCGCAAGGGAGACTGCGAATGCCACCACCATGCCTACTGCAAGAATCATTGCCTCGCCACTGGTAAATTCCAGTCCCTCATTCACCTTTTGTACAAATCCAACCATCTTAAGCAGACTTGCGCCAAACATAACAGGGATAGCCAGATAAAAGGTATACTCAGCGGCCACTGTACGTGAAACACCAATCAGTAAAGCTCCCACAATGGTTGCTCCGGATCTTGAGGTTCCCGGAAAAATAGCCGCAATCAGTTGGAAAATTCCAATTAAAAATGCGGTGGTATAGCTGATGTCAACTAAAGAGTTAATCTTTGCATTTTTTCCCTTATGTAAGTTCTCGATTACAATAAAGGCGATACCAAACAAAATCAGCATCGTTGCTACCGTCTGGTAATTGTAGAACAATTCTTCAAAAAGCTCATCAAAGAGCAACCCTATAATTGCTGCCGGAACACAGGACACCAGAATGTGAAACCACAATTTGAAAATATCTGTCTTCACCCACTGACCGATTTTTCCCATCTGAAGCGGATGATCATTGTCCTTTTTCCCAAAGGGCCATATTTTTTTCCAAAACAGAATCACTACGGCTAAAATTGCCCCAAATTGAATGACAACCTCAAACATGCTGTAAAAATCATCGGATACATTTAAGGAAACAAGCTCGTTCAACAAAATCATATGACCTGTACTGCTGACAGGGAGCCACTCAGTAATTCCTTCTACTATACCAAAAAGTATTGCCTTTAAAATCTCAATTATCATGAATCTCTACCTCTTTTTCCCGCAATATTCCTTAGTCTTCGCGCTCTTTTCCCCAGAAGAATAATGCAACAGTACCCGGGCCGGTATGACTTCCGATGGTAGTTCCGATGTCATTGATGACCACCTTGCCATTTAACTTTGGAAAACGCTCTTCAATCAGATCTGCCACTGCTCTTGCGTCCTCATAACATGCCGAATTTGACATATAGCACTTTCCTGAATAATCCAGTCCGCCCTCTGCCAGCTCTTCCATCTTCTTTACGATCTCAAGAATCACCTTTTTCTTTGTGCGGATCTTTGCTCTTGGAATCAGCTTTCCTTCAAAGTCTACGTTAAGAAGTGGGCAAATATTCATAACTCCGCCAATAAATCCGGCTGTCTTTGAAACTCTTCCTCCTTTGATAAAGAAGGTAAGGTCACTGGTGAAGAACCAATGATTGCATTCTCTTTTGTGAGCCTCTGCCCAGTCACGAAGCTCATCGATTCCCATTCCTTCATCTCTTAAATCCGCAAGCTTATCCATAAGGAGTCCGTATCCGGAAGATGCAGCAAGGGAATCCACAATATAGATCTTACGGTCCGGATATTTTTCGGACAATTCTTCCGCAGCGATTCTTGCGGAATTGATGCTTCCGGAAATTCCTGAGGAAAGAGTAAGATGTAAAATATCCTTTCCCTCTTTTAAAAACGGCTCAAAATATTCGGTATATTCTTCCACATTGACCTGGGAGGTTTTTGTATCTGCACCATCTACCATTGCCTGATAGAAATCTTTAAAGGCCATGGACTCTCCAAGATCATCTGAGTACTGTTTTCCATCCAGTTCATAGTGGAAGCACACATAATGGATATCTCTGCTTAAAAAATGCTCCTTTGTTAAATCTGCTGTTGAACAACAGCTTAAAATATACTCTGCCATATTTGTTTTCTCCTTTTCCTGCGAAATATTATATATCTTTTTCCTTTGTTCTTTTTCGGAAATACTCCTGAATGCTGTCAAATTCGGTATCATAGGGAATTTCTCCCTTTAGGAACCGGATATCATCCTCGAAAGCCCTAAGCCGGATGTCCTCTTCCTTTGACTTTTTCCCCCATTTTCCATACAGATCGGCTCCCTTTGAAGTCGCCTTAAACCTTCGGAAGGAATTGTAGGTGGAGCGCTCCTGATAATATTGGTTTACCAGCTCTCTTTTCTTTGAAAAATCCACATCCTGATCATCCAAAGGATAATGCTTTCTTAAAAATTTGCAGCATCTGTACAGATCATTTGCATCGGACAATGCATTATGCTCCTGTTTTTTGTCTATGCTGCACAAAAACAGGAGATTTTCCATGTTGATTGCTAAGCCCCCACGGATTCCCAGCATTTTAGAGGATACATCTTGGGAAATATCCGTACACATGTCCATATAGGTCCATTTGTTGGCCTGCTGATAACCGCTTCTTCTTTTTTTCCGATACTCTGCCTTTTCACTTAGCAGACTATGCTTATCTGCGGCTCCCCATGCATAAATTTTCTTCACCTCATATTTGTTCAAAAGCTCCATGACTTTTGCAGACATTTCGGCAAAGGAGGGCTGTCCCTCCAGCATATCGTTGGTAATTCCTGTCATTTCCCGAATCAGTGGAAAAACCGGCACCTTACTGATGGGGCTTACCAGCGTATAAAATTTTTTGATTCCATGATACTCTGCATCGCAAATCACCATGCCCACAGAGATAATCTCACATATTTTTTCCCCGGATCTGTTATCCATTCCAGCATTAAACTCGGCGTCGAAAAAGGCAATATTTCCTTTCGGGTGAAACAGCCCGTCAAGCTGGTCTTCATATTTACTTCTGATTGCCTTCATCCTCCGTTAAGAAACTGCAAAAAGGGCCGCATTACGACCCTTTAAAAACCTTTAGTCAAGTACCTTTGAAAGATATTCGATGGTGGAAACCGTTCCATCCTTAAGAAGAATCACAAGCTTCATTCCACCCTTTTCATAGGTCATCTGTGCATCATCAGCGGCAGTTGCCTCTCCGTACAGCTCTGTCACTTTGTCCGCAGAATCTCCGATGCAAAGCCCCTCCGGTGTAGCTACGGAATCATCCAAAAAGATGACCGCAGAAACATGATCCACACCCTCTGTCTGATAGGTGTCAATTTCAAATCCACTGTAGGTATAGACCTTATCCAGATCACCGAATGCACAGCTTGGTGCCTCGTAATAATTTGCCGGCTCTCCAAGACCTGCTTCAAATTTGCTGAAATCTCCATCCACTTCAACGGATACTCCGTTTGATTCGAAAACATAGCCCTCATAGGATGAAGTGTTATCCTTGGTATCCTCCGCAGAAGCTCCTGCAGTCTGTGACTGATTGGAAATCGTTTTCTCATTGCTTGCTCCGCATCCTGCCAGCATCAGCGCTGTTACAAGGACGGCTCCGATTACTCTCTTTTTCATACTCTTATTTCTCCTTATTCTGATATGTCTTTTTCAGTGTCACTCTGTCAATTTTTCCATTTGCAGTAAGTGGCATGCTTTCCAACTGTAAAATACGATTTGGAATCATATAGCGGGGAAGCTTCTCTTTTAATGTTGTTGTCAGATCCTTCTCTGTGATGCTTCCCACATAGTATAATACAATTTTACCCTTAATCTCATCATAAATGCAACCGGAAAGATCGATTCCCTCCAACATATTTACGTTGGCCTCGATTTCTCCGAGCTCAATTCGGTGTCCCATATGTTTAATCTGATAATCTTTTCTGGACACAAAAACAAGCTCTCCCCGTTCGTTGTATTTTCCAAGATCTCCGGTACGGTAAATAAGCTCCGGATAGGCTGTATTTAATGGGTTCTGAACAAATACTTCATTTGTTTTTTCCCAGTTATTGTAATAGCCAAGGGTAAGAGAGGTTCCGCGGATACAGATCTCGCCTACTTCTCCTTCCCCTGCCCTCTTATTCTCTTCATTTAACAGAATAATCTCTGTATTCTTAAACGGGCGGCCGATAGGAATGACTTCATCCAGTTCAAAGTCACGGTCTACCTTATAGAAACAGCACATTCCCGTTCCCTCTGTGGGACCGTAAAGATTGGTAAACTTTGCTTCCGGAAGCACTTCCCTCCAGGCGTTAAACTGCTTGATTGGAAATACCTCGCTGCCAAAGGCTACGGTGCGAAGATATTTTGGTGTTACCGTCTTAAAGGTTCCGAAGGCCGAAATCATGGTAAGGGCAGAAACTACCCAGCAGACGGTGTTGATCTGATGCTCATTTAAAAACTCAACCAGCTTAATCGGAAGCATAAACAGGCTTCTCGGAATCAGGTATGTGGTTGCGCCAAACTTTAAGGTTGGATACAGCTCTTTTAAACAGGCATCAAAATAAAGCGGTGTCTGATTTCCGAATACGGTATTCTCATCAAATTCCAGGGTCTCGGACAACTGTTCAATGTAGTCCAGTACGGATCTGTGACATGCACAGACACCCTTCGGAACTCCGGTGGAACCGGAGGTGAACACAATGTAAATCGGATCTGTGTCCAATGCCTTGTCGTGGATTTCCTTCAGTGCCTGATCGTCTACCGGCGTGGAGGAAATCTCGTCATAGCAGACAATCTCTCCGTCGAAATCAAAATTCTTTGCGACTTCCTTTGTCTTCTCATCGCAGATAATCATGGGAGACTTTACATTATCCAAAATCAACTGGATTCTGCTTGCAGGCATTTCCTCATCAATGGGGACATAAAAGTTTCCCGCCGTAATCGTTCCAAAGAATGCAGTAACCTCCTTTGGATGCTTGTTCATAAAAATGACAACCGGCTTTTTATAAATTCCTTTCTGATAAAGATACGTACCAACAGCTCTGCTTTGATCGTATACCTCCTGAAAGGTTAACCCTTCCGTCTCATTTGCAAATGCAAGCTTGTCCGGCTTTACCGTAACAATTTCATTCAAATAATCTAATACGTGGTTTCTCATAACAGCCTCACTTTGTAATTAAATGTTCATATTCCTCTTTTAGGGTTCCGCACTTAAGGACCGCAGCCCTTGCTAAAACCTCCATGACATCCAGATAGCCTGCAGAAAGCGCATGATCTCTTTTTGCCATGGAAAGCTCCGTGCAGCCTAACAGAATGACCTGTGCTCCATCATCAAAAAGAGCTTTCGATACCTCTGTAAACAACTCCATCTCGATGGGCTTTCCCGCCTTGACATCCTCATAGATGATGTGCATGACCTTATCCTGACCCTTTTGATCCGGAATAGAACAGGTTATCTGATATTTTCCCAGAATCTCCTGAAACAATCTGCTCTCTATGGTTCCCGCCGTGGCCATGATGCCGACATGGGAGATCTGCTCCTGCTTTAGATATTTCCCGGTTTCCTCGATTGCGTGTATAATCTGGCATCCGATTTCTTCCTCTAACTGTTTCTGGAAAAAATGTGCCGTAATGCACGGAATTGCAATCACCTCTGCCCCCTGTGCCGTCAGGGATTTCCCAACAGCAAGAAGCTCCGGCATCGGATTTTCCTCCGACAGGCCCAATATATATCTTGTTCGATCCGGTATCTGAGGTTTGCTGTGAAGCAGGACCTCGATATGCTCCTGATCAGTTTTGGCATCTGTCATCTCAACAACGAGCCGCAGAAAATATGCAGTTGCCATTGGTCCTAAACCGCCAATAATTCCTAATCGTTTCATAGCATGTCCTCATTCTAGTTGATGGTCGGATATTTTGTGCGATCATAATTGTGACAATTATTATGACTGTCTGAATATGCCTTGATTGTCGCATCATCCCAAAGAAAAATGGTTGGGTGATCCTTTCTAGGCGTTGTATCAAAATGATACCAGCCATGTCCGTCCCCAATATCCACCAGATTCCAATAATGCATACTATTTCCGGAAGGAATTCGTTCAATATCCATATTGGTTATTCCGGCTCTTGTCAAAAGCAGCTTTGATACGCTGGCATATACATAACAATCACCTTTTCCGGTATTTAATCCCTCATAGGCCGCCTTTACCCAGTCTCCCTTTTCGGATTCGCTGATGTAGGAAACATGACCTCTGATATAGCTAAAGATTGCCCAGGCTTTATCGTACTGTGTCATATCCGCAGTAATGATTTTTGCAAGTATGCCGTCCGCGATTTCATTCAGCTCGTTGACATCATAGGTATGCTTCTTAATGGTCATGTTCACCGTAAGGGTTGCGGTATGACCTGCTGCATCCGTTGCTGTATAGGTAACCGGATAGGTTCCCTCTGCCTTGGTATTGACCTTGCTGGAATCCACCTTTACCACCAGATCCTCCATACAGTTATCCTTGACGGACACCTTGGATTTATAGGAAATACTGTCTCCCAGATACACGGTAAAATCACCGCCGGTAATCGTCGGGTCCTCCGTATCTTCCTTCAAGGTCAGCTTTGCTGTTCTGGTACAGGTATTTCCGCCTTCATCGGTTCCGATGATGGTAAGGTTTTGCGTACCGATTTTTGTAACATCCGGCTCCGTCTCAAAGGTATAGGTCACTTCCGTGACATCAATATTCTCATCCTCCACCACAAAATCAGCGGCGCTTCGCTTTACTAACGCATACCCTTCTATATCCTTTGTGGCAAACACCGGAGCAATCGTATCCACAACTGCGATTACGGAATTGTATTCTACGCCTTCTGCCTCAATGACAACCGGATACTCTCCAACCTTCTTAAAATCAATTTCCTCCAGATCCGTCTGGATGGTTCCCATGGAATCGGATTCCGATATCATAAAATCCTTTGCCGTCGGTGCCGCAGATCCGGCCTCCAATTCCAGATAAGTAACTACCCGGGATACCCGAAGCTTCGACTGTACGGTTACCACATTGTTTCCAAGGTCCGTAACGGTAAGCTCAATCTCCTGCTCATCCATATTATCATAATCCGGCTGATTTACAAAGGAAACCGTTGTGGCAGTAGCATCATCAATGCTCTGTATAAAATCCTCCGGCTCACAGGTTGCTCCGTATTCCACATCCAAAAGCTCTTTTGCCTCAACTACCGGTGCCGTCGTATCCTCAACAAACAGGGTACATTTATGATCAAATCCGCCTGTGTGGATGATCAGATGATACTCGCCCGGAAGTGCCATGTCGAATTCTTCACTATCCTCAGTAAAATAAGCAGTCTCATCCGGTTTAACCAGAAGGTCCGCAACACTGACCGGTATTCCGGCTTCTACATGAACCACAGAGTACACAAGACCCTTCTCATATATCCACAAGCCAATGATACCGCCTGCAATAAGAACCGCAAGCAGGATGAAAATCACCGGAAGGATCACTTTCTTTGGCCTTTTCTCCCCGGTTTTCTCCTTTTCCTGCTTTCTCTTTTCTCTCCGCTTTCTTTTTCTATCCTTTTTCAGTTCCTTTTTTACTTCTTCCGACGGAGTGTAAAGAAAGGTTCCCACCACAATGTCGGAATTCCCTTCGTTTGGAATCTCGATGAAGGTCGGACCGGCTTCCTCCGCTTCCACATCGTTTTCCTGCTCAACAAGGGTGCTTTGCACTTCCTTTGCGAGGGATTCCTGAAGCTCTTTAGCAAGGGCATCCTCGGATTCTTCCGCAAGGGTTTCCTTGGCATTCTTCACAAGTGCTTCCTCAGACACCTCTATAGGTTTTTCCTCGTTTTCTCCGGGAAGGATATCCTCGGACATCTCTGAAAAATCGATCAAAGCATCCACGGCACTATTCGATTGTCTTTTTTTGTTGTTCTTCTTTTTCAAAACAACACCCTCCGTTTTCTCACCCTGCTTCTTTTGGCACTACATTTACAAAGAAAGGGAGTATCTCTCACACAGCATGGTTACCGTCATAACGATCAGCAGATAATCAATCTCGTATGCCCCCATCAGCTTAAAGTCTTCCTGGGCATACATGCGCTTTAACTCATTCACATAATTTACATCAAAAATTCCGTATTTCCTTATCAAATCTTCATTTAAGAAATCTATATCTGCCGGCTTCTTAATCATGGCAGACATGCCAGGCGCCTGGAATGGGAATTTCTTACGCTTTAAAATTTCATCCGGAACGATTCCCTCTCCGGCCTTCTTTAAAATGTACTTTTCGTTTACGCCCTTAAGCTTATACTTATCCGGAATGGTAACTACAAAGTCCAAAAGCTCCGCATCCAGGAACGGATGACGTCCCTCTACGGAATGGGAGAAGATCATACGGTCTCCATGCTCTCCCAGCAGATGGTCAGACAAACGAAGCTTGTAATCAATATAGGAACGTCTCTTTTGAGAGCTCAGTCCCTTTAGGCGCTCCACATTTACCGGGCTTTCTGCAAATGCGGAAAAGTTTTCAATATCGCTTCTTACATCTGCACTGTACAGCTTCTCATGGATTTTACGGATTTCCGGATGATTTCGCTCAAACCGAAAATACGGATCTCCCCAGAGGCGCTCATTGACCTCCAGCTCCTCCCTGCTCATCTTATCCTTTTGCATATTACGGAACATATCTACCATATATCCCACATAACCACAGAAGAATTCATCCGAGCCCTGTCCGGTAAGAACAGCCTTTGCCGGGGATTTGCTGACAAGATCTGAAAGCAAAAATGCAGCAACATCATAGCTTTCCTTTACTGCACTCTCCGCATGATAGATCACATCCGGAAGATATTTCCAGATCTCCTCCTCCGTAACCTTGGTGCTGTAATGTGTGGACTTCACACAGTTCTTTATGATTTTCTGGTATTCACTCTCATCCAGATCTCCGGAACCAACCTCGGCAGAGAAGGAATAATAGCTATTAAGCAAGAACTTTCCGATATAGCAGGCAACCACGGAGCTGTCCAGACCGCCGGAAATATAGAATCCGATCGGTACATCTGCAATCAGACGTCTTGAAATTGCCTTTTTCAAAAGCTCTCGCAGATTCTCAACGTAATAGTCCTCTCCCTTATCCTCTTCTTCATCCGGGCTGTACTTAAGATCCCAGAATTCCTCATCCTTGATCTCACAGTTCGGACGAATGATGAGCATATGACCGGCACGAAGAGAATAAATATTCTTAAAAAAGGTATTCGGCGATACCACTCCCGGATAATTCATAAGCTGATCTACTGCCTTCATATTCAGCTTCCGTTCAATTCCCGGGTACTCTAAAATAGCCTTAATCTCTGATCCAAAAATCACACGGTTATCCGCTACGATATAGAATAACGGGCAAATGCCGATCTGATCACGAATCAGCAAAAGCTGTTTATTTCTCTCATCATAGAGTGCGATGGCAAACTGACCGTTTAAATATTTTGGAAATTCAGTTCCGTATTCTTCGTACAAGTGAAGAACTACTTCCACATCTGTTCCGGTCTTAAACCGATGTCCCTTGGCAAGAAGCTCGGCCTTTAATTCCTGATAATTAAAGATTTCGCCATTGCAGATCATGGTAATTTTGCTGTCCTCATTGGAAATCGGCTGCATACCGCCCTGTAAATCAAGGAAGCTCAGACGATTGAATCCTAAAGCAACCTGATCGTTTACAATTTTATTTTCTCCATCCGGTCCTCTGTGCTTAATGGCACGGAGCATTTGATCCACAATGGAACCATCGATTTTTTTCATATCATGCAGATTATAGATTCCGCAAATTCCACACATTTACTGTCACACTCCTATAACTTTCATTTCTCACATTTTGTATTCCCTAAATGAATTTGCATATTTGAATCAGAACACGCTCTCGCTCGTAAAAAGCGTAGCGGTACTAAATTCGCAATGAATTGCTCATTAAGTGCCGACGCTTTTTAAACGTTCTGATTCAAATAGCAAAATTCATTTATAGGAACAGAAAATTGAAAGAAAAATTCAATTTTTATCTGTCGTACAATTCTTCGATAACGTTATCTTTATAATACTCTATTTGGCGGTCGATTTCCGCTTCATATTCGATGAGGTTCTGTTCCCAGATCTGACTGATTTCTTTATCGTTTCTTCGATCCGGCACATTGTATTCTTCCACTAACACTTTTCCCAGATAATCGGAAAGCTTAATGGCTCCGGACAGATTCATATGAAGTCCGGCATCGTAGGTATCTGTCGTATAATCAATTCCAATCTCATCGGCAAGCTCGATAAAGTTAATATAAGGCAAACCATACTCGTTTGCATACTCTACTACCTGCTCGTCATACTCCGGATACCAATACGGATATAGGCTTGGCGCTTTGATTAAGACAAGCTGAATCCCATTTTCTTCACAGAGCTGGCGCATCATATCCAGATACTTCCATGCATTTTCCCCAAAGCTGTAGTCTGCAAGAGGACGTCCCGCGGGAACATTCTCTGCCGCTTTTGTGTCCACACGCATAAAATATCCGTTAAAAGACACCTTCGGACTCTGAAACATATATTTTACGTCATCCCAAGAAAGCTCACTCCATCTGCTGTGATACCGCAAAATCGGAAACACATAGTCGATAAAATTTTCTTCCTCTTTCATGGAAGCATGGATCGCATCCACCTTGCTCTTTGACCATTTCATTCCCTCAAGGGACATACGGTTGTATGCCTCTGACTGAGACTCATTAAACTGCAGAGACTGAATATTAAACACCACAACCTTCGGCGTATGATAGCGAAGGGAATCCTCTAACAGATAATAGGACTGCCAGATATACTGCTCAGCGCTTCCCCGGATGTAGCTGTTGATTCCATATTCTTTCCAGAGCTCTGCCGGAGAAAAATTCTCATAGACTTCACAGTCTCCAACAAACAGTACATCAAAGTCTTTATTCTCCTGTTCATAATACTCGGCAACCAACGCACCCTCCACGACACCGCTTGCATACTTCGGCACAAGAAGGCGTTGTAAAAGGAAAAGGACTGTACAAACAATCAGTACGCTTGCCACTATTTTTATAAAAAGTTTGCTTTTACTAGTTTTCTCCATTTTTTATATCCTAACTCTCATTTTGGATTTGGTTTTCCAAAAAGGAATTTCTCATTACCTAGAATCTATTATATATAAACTGGCTTGCATCATATCCGACTCCGTATGCTCCAAGGAGTAATATGACAAGGAATAGTCCAAACCAGATTACAAACTGAACCGGATATGGTTTTTTCCAGATTTTCTCCCGGACGGAGCCGCTTCTTTGCACCAGACTTACTCCTAACATAACAAGAACGCCAAAAAGGACGATTCCGTAATCCAAAAGGGTAAGACCGAGATTTAAAAGCTCTCCATTTACTACAATCTGCCAGTTTGATGCCGTAAACATCGTTCCAAAGGCACGGAAGGTATCGGAAACGGAGGCATAACAGTCAAACATGTTGAGGACACAGACAAGGAGGAAGGTTCTTCCCACCTGAAACAGCTTGTACCACAGCTTGCCGTCCACCGCAAACCGATTATGGAATTTTCCATACAAAGGTTCCAGTTCTTCCGATATCATAAGAACCGCAAAGTTTAACAGTCCCCATACAATAAAATTCCAACTGGCGCCATGCCAGATACCGGTGGTAAACCATACAATAAAGGAAGATACATATACCGGCAGTCTCTTTCCCACACGGTCTCCGAAAGTCTTTCGAGAGAACTTTGCAAACTTCTGAATGGCTTTACTGGTTGAGACCGGATAAAAAATGTAATCCCTAAACCAGCTGCACATGGTGATATGCCATCTTCTCCAGTATTCTTTTAAGGATTTCGAGAAATAGGGTCTCTCAAAGTTCTCTGCCACCTTGATTCCAAGCATCTGTGCAATGCCAATGGTCACATCAATTCCACCGGTGAAGTCTGCATACAATTCAATCGTATAGAAAATCATACCTGCAAAAGCATATGCGCCGTGATAGGTGTCAATATCTCCGATGATTGTAGAAACCGCAGTCAGAATACGATCTGCCACCACCAGCTTTTTAAAGAATCCCCATGCCACTCTCTGAAGTCCAAAGGAAAACTGCTTCCAGTTAAAAGCATGCTCTTCAAATAAGGAAGCTCCCAAATCTCCAAAACGGCTGATTGGTCCCTGAATGATATGAGGGAAAAAGGATACGAAAAGTGCCAGCTTAAAGGGATTTTTTTCCGCCGGTATGGTTCCCCTGTACACATCAATCAAATACCCAAGTGCCATAAAGGTATAAAATGAGATTCCCAGCGGTAGTGCAATGGATACAAAGGAAAGATTTCCCGCACCGCCAAAGGCCTGTGCTACTGCATTGATATTTCCAATTAAGAAATTGGTATACTTCACAACGACCAAAATGCCTACATTTAGGCAAATGCAGGCAATCATATAGCGGCAACGAATCTTCTTCTGTCTGCTCTTATAGGCTTTCTTTTCGTCCTTTGACAATTCCTCTTTCTTTTGCTTCAGATACACATTCTGTTTCTCAAGGTTTGTATCCATCAGACGGGCTGTCCCATAAGTGGTTAACGTCGTTGCAAGTATATATAATAAATATTTTGGACTTGCAGCAGCATAAAAAATGTAGCTTGCCACAAGTAACAGCATCCATTGAAATTTTCTTGGGATCACATAATATGCCAAAAGCACAAGGATCAAAAATCCAATAAATTCATACGATGTAAATAGCATAATTTTTTACGAGAGCGATTTCTCTCTTACTCCTCATCCTCTAACTTCTGAATCAATGCATATAAAGCCTCGGCAGAATTGAAATTCTCCGGTATAATATGCTCAGCAGAAATCGTAACATCAAAGTTCTCACTAATTTCTGAAATTAAAGTTACAATATCAAAAGAATCAAGAATCATATCATCGATCAAATTCTCCTGTGTTGTAAAATCAATGTCCGGGTGTAAATCTGATAAAATCTCTAATAATTCGTCCATAACGTTATCCTATCCTTTCTTATCTAAAATACATATTCTTCTAAAACACATATTCTGAATTATACCCAATCTCATATAAAAAGTAAAGTTTCACAACTATATACCCGAAAAAACATCCGAATCGAACAGATTCGGATGTTTTTCCTGTATTTATTCGTGCATTTTTTACAAATTAATAAAACGGTCAGCCTCGCTGCTTAACTCTCCTGCAACGTTCTTATTGTCCTCCATGGCAGTTTCAATATCGCTGATATCCCTTACCAAGTCAGAGGTATTCATTGCCGCAGTCGTAACGCCGTTTGCGCTCTCATCAACAGCCTGATTAATTCCCTCAATGGCTTCGGTAATATTGTCAATCAGCTCTTTTAATTCAGCAGACATGTGATTGAACGATTCTACAGTCTCATTGATATGTACCGCATCCTCGTTGTACTGCTTTCCGGCCTGTACAAATCCATCATAATCCGGAAGAATGTTATCGGAAATATACTTAATCATTGTATTCGAATTTTCAATCAGCTTATTAACGGTCTGAACAACCATCTGATTAATGGACTGAATATTGCTTGCTGCAATACGGCTGGAATCTGCAAGCTCACTGATTTCATCTGCAACAACTGCAAATCCTCTTCCTGCCTCACCTGCTCTTGCAGCCTCAATGGACGCATTCAGTGCCAAAAGATTCGTCTGACTGGAAATACCTAAGATTTCATTGGTAAGGCTGTTCACCTGCTCAACGCTCTTACTGTCTTCGATGGCTTTCTTTAATTCTTCAATAATCTCATTTACTACATTGCTGGTACTCTGCTTATTATCAACCGCACTCTTCTCCAAATGCTCCGCACGCTTGTGCATATCGTTTGCATAACCGTACAATCCCTGCGAAGCATCCGCAAGTGCAACAATATTTTCGTCAACGGTAACCACATTTTCCTTAATATCTGTAACCGTTGATGCAACCTCTTCCATGGATGCGGATAATTCCTCCATAACGGCAGAAATATCTACGGAATTGCTATTTGCTGTTTCCACCTTATCAGATACCGTTGCAACAATAGAACCGAGCTGACTGGAACTCACATTGATCTGTCCCATAATCTTGTGTAAGGTTTCGATGAAAATATTGATTCCGGCGGCAAGGGTTCCAATCTCATCGGTACAGAAGCACTGCACTCTCTTTGTAAGGTCTCCCCGTCCTGCCTCAATGGTATCAATCACTTCACGAAGCTGCTTATTGATGTTGATCAGTCTCTTACATACCCATTTCCAGGATATCCATAAAACAAATGCCAGAATCAGACAGCTTAAAATACCCACGCCAATCATAGCGTTCAAAGAACCCTTATATTCTGCCTGTTGTGCAGCGATTGCCTCATCCATTGCTGCATTATTGGCTTCCTTCATATCACTCAATTCGGTAGAAATTACAGTTCCCTTTGATGCAAGATCTCCATTTGCAAGTGTCATTGCATCTTCATCCTGATTGCTTGCACTTAACGTAATCACCTGTGCATATACTTCCAGATATTCTGCATACTCTTCCTGCATCGTTTGAAAAGACTCTTTTTCTTCCCCTTCATCAAGGTTTTCCATAAGCGCTGCGCTAATCTCTCCAATCCGCGTATTGGTTTGATCGATCTGCGCCTCAAGCTCCCTTGCAACCGCATCCTCCTCTGTTATGATATGCTGGTATGCGATTTTTTGAAGATTTGCAAAGCATGTAGACAATTCTCCAATCTGATCAATGCTTGCTGCATAATCATTTGCAATTTCCTGACTGGAATTCATCACCTTGTTTGTGCTGGCAATCCCGATAAATCCGGTTACCATAAGCTCAATTCCTAGCAAAACAACCGGAACCATAATTTTAATTCTAACACTCAAATTTTTGAAAAACTGCATGTTTTTCCCTCCCAAACATTTTTCCCTTTTGTACACAAAAAACTGTGAAACTTTCGTACTAAATTATATTCCACTTATTCGTACAAGTCCACAGTTTTCTTACATTTTCCGCTATTTGATTTTTGAAGCTTCATTCAACTTTTTTACAAGAGGAATCAGCATTCCTCCCAGGGCATTTCCAAGCGTGATTACAAGCACCCGGACAAAGGCCGAAAGGGACCACATTCCCGCCATGGAAAAATAGAACATATCTGCAACGCAGTGCTCAAATCCGCACAGGATAAAAGCTGCCACACCTAAAAACAGGATGATGGGATTCTTTGTTTTTGCATAGCCATCCACCGCAATAAACATCAGAATACCACAGAATATGCCAAGGACCAGAAGGCTTCCCATTCCATCGGAGAGTTTTACTTCACATAAAGCCTTTGCGGTTTCTCCGACCTTTTGGAACCGGGTAACGGAAAGTAACAGTGCATCCACAAAGGTTCCCACCAGATTTCCGCACCATATAATCAGTAAATCGATGAGATATCCCGGCTTCTTTTCCGGAAGATATCCGACTTTTCCGGTAAATAGATTCATCTGCTGTATGCAGATCGTATATAACCCCACCGTAAACATGAGGGCTCCAACGACTTTATTTTCTGCCGCAAGGTAAACTGCACCGCCAATGCCGATCATATTACCTGCTAAAATTGCAAGGGTGAATGTACTGAGTGCATCTTTCCATTTCTTCATTTTTATTTCCCGCTTTCTTTTTGCCATATACTTTGCGTCTTTCTCTAGTATAGACATTTTGAGACAATATGCAAGAATTTAAATGAGAATTCGTTCTATTTTCCCAAAAATCGAAAAAGGAAGCGTGCCTCACACGCTTCCCATTTTTGCATATACTATTATGAAAAAACAAAGAAATGAATTTGTTATGAATAACTGCTCAAATCTGTATCTCTTATCAACCATCGCCTGCAGACTTTCCGAATGCCTGCAGGCGGATGAGCTTGCTATATTATCCGCCGATCTGATGGCTCTTGCAGACATGCTGGCATCTATCGCTGCCCGCCAGGCCGCATGCAAGGAGGACCAGTAAAGCTTTCCCGGCTTCTTAATCCTCCAACAGTCCTACTCTGCATATTCTACCGTAAATGCAACTTCCCCGTCGTACTCCTTAAGCAGGTTCTCCATCTCATCTTTTGATTTTGCACTCACAACCACGGTTTTCAAATTTGGCATGGTAAACACCGGTTCCAGATCTTCAATCATACATCCGGACATATTCAGATACGTAATGTCCTCTCTTCCCTCAAGGGCAGAAATATCCGTGATATGTGACCAGTATATGTACAACTGGTCTACATATGCCATATCCTGAATGCAGGACAGCTCCGTAAGGTCCGGTCCTCCCAGCTTTAGCATGGTTACCGTTTTCCCTGACAGATACTTCCACGCATCCGTATCTGCAGAGATGTCTAATAGAGCATAGCCGTCCAAATCCTTCAATGGTTTTCCATCGAAGCTTCCTGCCTCCCGCAGATCCAACGAACAGATTGCCGGACAGCTCTCCAATGCAGAAATATCCGTAATCTTATTATTTGACAGGCCGACCTGTGTCAAAAACTGTTTTCCTGCCAACGCGGAAATATCCGAAATATCGTCGTTTCCAAATTCCACCTTCTCCAGATATTCCAATTGCTGCAGTGGAGAAAGATCTCTTATATGTTCTCCTCTGATGCAGATGGTTCGAAGATTTGGCATATAGGAAAGGTCCTCCAGCGAAGTCAGGTCTCCATATACGGAGCCTTCGGCAAACCATGTACCCATACTTCCATAAAAATCATCCACATCCTGCTTTGCAGAATCAGCCAATATGTAGATTTCCGTCACCGCCAAAAGATCCTCCCTTGTAATGCTTCCGGAAGGTCGATTCAGTTCCAGCCGGACAGCCTCCTCAATTAAAGGCTCCTGAAAGGTTACCGCTTTCCCTTGCTCCAAAATCCAATTTCCCAGTACTCCTAACAGCGCAAGAGCGATAAGCAGCAGGGCAATCCTTGCAATCCATTTGATTCTTTTGCGGACGCAGGCAACATGCTCTCTTGTGGATTTATGCAGGGCTGTAAGCAAAGCCTCGTCATTTTTATATCTTTTATTTGGCGAAAACTCACAGCATTTTGCTGCTACATGCTCTAATCTGGTAACCGGATTTTTAATTGGTTTCGTTTTTCCGGTGAGCATCCAGGACAATACGATTCCAAAAGCATAAATATCCGAGCGGATATCCGTCTGCATAAAGCCGTATTGCTCCGGTGGAGCAAAATCCTCTGTCCCGCAAAAAACAGTATCTGCGTTCTCATCCTTTTTATAAATGCGGCTGATTCCAAAATCAATCAGTTCTATGCTTCCATCCTCTTTTACGATGATATTCTGCGGTTTGATATCTCGATGGATAATAACAGGCTCCATACTGTGCAGCTTCTTCATATTCTCTGCAAGCTTAATGGAGATATCCAGGATTACCTCCTCGGTCAGATGATTTGTTCTTACAAATTCATCCAGGGATACTCCCTTAACATATTCCCGCAGGATACAGCGGTACTTTTCATTTTTATATTCGCCTGCAAGATTTGGAATTGCTTTGTTTTCGAATCGCTCAAACAAAGGACTGCCGGCTGTATAGCATTTTGCCACCATTTTATCCCCTGTCTGTCGCTTTTCTACAAGCAAAGTATCACAATTTTCTGTGTGACTGAGACATTCCAGAATATCAAAGTCTGCGACAAATTGCTCCGGCAATTCCTCCTCGTAGGATGGATCAAAATACTCCTCAAACTCCTCTTTTGTCCCCATGTTTTTTCCCCACTTTCTCTAATTTTCTCCCAGAAGCGGAAGGTCCATCGATGCCAAAAGCTCCTGCACCTCCATCACTCCAAGCTTATGGGATATTCCGTAAATACATGCTGCGTCTCTTTTGATTTTCGCATAGAGCATGCTTTTTCCGGTTGTTTTGAGCAGCTTCTGTGTTTCGTCCAGGGATAGTTCAAAACCAAATGCAAGCTGTATCAGCTTGTCCCTGGAAGGGATTCTTGTGCCATTAAAAATCTGATGACCATAGGTTCTGTCAATCTGCGCCCTTTTAATGACCTGCTCCGGAATCATGTTCCGCTCTTTACACAGCCTCTTTAAATGCTCCGAAGCCGGTAACTCCTCGAATGCTTCCTCATTTCGTTCAATGACTTTCGAAAGATCTCTGCCATTTATGATTCGATTTAATAATGTATTGGTGGTTACTGCCATATCATCACCCTATCCCTTTGATTTATCATACCAAAAAAGGAGGATTGCATCAAGCAATCCTCTTCCTTCTTCGAAGTCTCATTCCCCCGGCCGCGGTCATTCCCACAAAAAGCAGCATGCATAGAAGTTCTGTTGTCGATGTATTTGAAGTTTTTGGTGAAACCATATTCTGCGCCTTATCCGGCTCCGTTTGATCTTGTACCGTTGCATTTTCTGCTATAGTGTTCTGGGGCAGACTCGTATTATTCGTCGTTGTTACTGTGCTATTCCTGGATGACGCCTCATTTCTCTGTGTTTCACCGGTTCCTATCGGTCCCGTTTGTGATGTGCCGAGCGTATTGCTGGAAAGCGGCTGATCCTCTGCAATAAAGTAAGTACTGAAGGAATTTGTCTCACAGGTGACAGTTCCGCTAAATACACCACTTCCATCATAAGCAAACAGCTTTTCAATCTCTCCGTTATCCTTTACGTGAAATACTGCCGGCTTCGTAAAACCGGTCAGATTGTCAATGGAAAGATTGACCGTCGTCTGCGGCTCCACTTTTCTTTCATTATCCCGAATCAGACTGATATCCATCACAACAAGCTTGGAGTCCGGTTGGGTCAGAACGCCCTTTACCTGATTTTCTCTGCTGGTCTCCACCTTCTTTGCACACGGATACGTTGTATCACCAACAGCCGACTTTGTTACATCCACCAGAAGAGAATCCTCTCCGATTGCTGCTGCTGTTCCATGCACATCCTCTCCGTTTACGTTCCGCTCTGTCATGACATAAAAATCTTCCGTATCATACACACAGTATCCCTTATAACCATCCATAACGTTTCCGATACCACTATAATTACCATCTACTATGATACTTCCGGCATTAGCCTTTGATCCGTAAAAGGTTTCCGGCACAGGGCTTAACGTAGTCAAAACACTTGAATCCATATCATCATAATAACCGATTAGGTCCACATTTCCATTGACCGTTACATCCCCGTTGTAGCTGTTATTTAAGCTTATCAGTCCCACGTTTCCGTTTACTGTCACTTTACTTTCTGTTGTGCTTTCTGTATGCCAGACGCGATTTCCGTTGGAATCTCTTATATAATCCAAAGACCCGTTCGGATTCGCGCTAGCCGCTCTTTCTCCTACATTCGCGCAGGCAAGATCCTGGATGACATCTCCGTTAACTGTCACATTTCCATCGGTAAACCACAGTGCATAGAGATCTGCGTTAAATGTATGACTCTCTCCATCTGTCACGGAAACAATATCCTTATCCCGAATCAAGGTTTCCGGATGTTCCTCGTATACCAGATACATGGTTGGATTTGTGACATCCTCCGTCAACATTCCGCCTCTATCATCCACAAACCAATACTGATAATAGATATTGCTTCCTTTCGGAGTTCCATCCGCATTATATTGTCCCACAATTGTCCACTGTGAGGTAGCACCATCCCCATAATCATAGATATCATTCGGGTAAAAGGTATCCGGTGTATAATAGTATGCCTTTGCCACATAAGGGTGGTCGGTTGGCACCGGATAATCCGCGATGCTCTGATAGTTATTCTGGGTTGGATCTACAAGCTTTGCACAGCTTCCGTCCATGGTATTGATTTTCTGTCCTTCTCCAACGGATAGCGTACCTGTATTTACAAGGTCTTTTGCCCCACAGCCGACAGAAACCGTAATATCATTGTTAGAGCTACAGCTGACTATTGATTCATTCGTTAAGCTTCTCTCTACCAACAGCGCCATCGGTGTATACGGCTCTCCTTCTTGCGGTGTTATTTCCCCTGAAACGGAATTTAATTCCAGACTTCCGCTGCCCTTAATGGTAAGATTTCCATTTACGCTAAGAGCATTCCCGCGCTCTGCTGTGATAGAGTTTGTACCAATTAGCTCCAGCGTAAGAGATACCTCTGAACAAATCGCATCTCCTTCATTTTCCTCTCCCGGATCACTTGTAAAGACGAAATTGCGAAGCGTAATTGTCACACTCACAGATTCATCCGTTTCCGCTCTCTGTATCCAAAGACTATAGTCCTCTGCTGTTGCTTCAACCAGTTTCCTGTTCTCACTGTTTACCTTCCAGTATGCTGGAGCAGTAGAGTCTCCAAAAATGTAACCTCTTGCGTCAACATAAATAGTGGATTCTCCTTCCGATGATCCAGTGTCCGCCATTACAAGCCGCTGGGGCATCATAGTAAACAGCAATGCCGCAATGAGCATGACGCTCATCATTTTACGTCTCCGTTTTCCTTTTTTCATATGTATCTTTCTCTCCTTCTCATATGTTTCCTAACAGATACATAAATTATAAGAGAAAACGTAATTGAATAGGGATGCAGGCTGCACACATGTTATGCTTTGCTATATATTTTTTCCTCTCCACCTAAAAATGCTTCAAAAAAGCCCCTTTTAAGCATTTTAAAAGGCTGATTTATATGGTTTGACTAGATGCAAAACCATACAATCAGCCTTGAAAAAATTGTCCAGCCAAAATCAGAAGTTTTGGATCTAGACTTCTCTTTATTTCAGCATTGCCTCCAGATTCTCTTTGGGCATTGCTCCCATGACCTGCTTTTCGACCTTTCCATCCTTAAACAGAATGAACGTTGGAATACTCATGACACGATACTTCTGCGCCAGCTCCATCTCTTCATCCACATTGACTTTTCCGACCTTTACCCTGCCCTCATACTCCACTGCAAGCTGTTCCACAACCGGTCCCATCATTTTGCATGGTCCGCACCAGGTTGCCCAGAAATCGATGAGCACCGGTTTGTCAGATTTTAATACCTCTTCCTCAAAATTTTCACCTGTAATTTTTAATTCTGCCATATTTGTACCTCCAAAATAGATATTTCTTTTTGTTTCTGATGTAAGCATATCCGAATAAAGGAAAAATATCTGTGACCAAGTCACATTCGAAAAAATTAGTTGACTAAACTTTTTAGTGCATCGATATCTTTTAGTGTTACTGCGCCTCGATCCAATTCAATCCAGCCCTCTGTTGCAAAGTTCTTTAGCATTCTTGCCACAACTTCTCTTGCGGAATTTACTTCCAATGCCATAGCTTCCTGCGTCATTTCAATTCTTGGATTTTTCGTTTTTTCATAAATGGATAGCAAAAAACGCGCCATGCGCTCATCAAAATGAGAAAACAGCATCTGCTGCATAACCCATACCACCGTTGAGAAGCGTTTTGTTGAAAGCTCATAAGCAAAGCATTTTACCTCAATATTGCCTTCCATCAATTGCTTAAATGTCCCGGCATGTACCGCTAACAGCTCTGTATCCTTCTCCGCTAAAAGCAAAACATCCAGACCAATCTCTCCAATGACACAGGATGCCGACAGAATGCAGCAATCCCCCTGCTCTATATGAAAAAGCGTAATTTCTCTTCCCTCCTCAGAAGTCATGTATACCCTGATAGAACCCGATTTTACATAAATCATGCCAAGGCATGCATCCGAGAAGCCGTGAATATACTCGCCCTTCTGATAAGTCCTGTCTGTTGTTCCCTGTGAGAGTATAACCTTTTCCTCTTTGGAAAGAATACCCCAGTATGGCAGTTTTTCAATATCCGTTTCTTTTTCCATTCCTGACATCCACCTCTTTATCTTTTCAGTTGATTGCCATCAGTATCCTGCTCTCGCGAAGCGTTTTGGACTGTTCATAATCAAACTCAACCGACGTGATTTTCGTCTTTGGAAATCTGTGCTCCAGCTTTTTGATTACTCCCCGCCCGCCAATGTGACTTACAAGACACCCAAATGGGTGAACCACCATAATCTTATCGTACCCCTGCTTGGCAAGATCAATAATCTCCCCTGTGATCAGCCAGCCATCGCCGATATTGTAGCAGTCACTCAGTATGTCCTTCTTTTCCAAAAGCATGCTCTTAAAGCTCATGTCATGCTTAAATCCTGCGTTTTCGAGAGCTTCATTGATTTCCTTCTGTATCCTGCAAAGGAAGTCAATTACCCCCTGATATCCTGCAAGAACCGCCTTGCTTTTTCCGGATAATTTTTGGTTCATCATCTCACTGTAGACGATGTAAATACAGTAATTAAGAAATCCTCCCTGTCTGATTTCACATCCATTTTCATATAGGAAATCCTCCAGATGAAAGTTCCCAACCGGGGAGAACTTGATATAAATCTCACCGACAATTCCAACTCTTGTGGGCTTCCTGCTTTTATCCGTTTGTATCTTTGCAAAAGACTCTGTAATCCTTTTATAAATCTTTTTTCTATTCGTCAAAAAATGTCCTTTTTCCATTCCCTTCGACAATTGGATAAGCCACTGCTGTCTTAACGCCTCCGTCTGGCCTTTTTGCACTTCATAAGGCCTTATCTGTTGAGTAAGCGTCATTAAAAGATCCCCGTAGCATACTGCTGCAATCGCTCCAAAAAGCATTCTGAAGTTGATGCGAAATCCTTTGTGCTTTTCGTATCCGTGGGCGTTCAGACTCAGTACAGGGATATGGGAATTTCCACTCTTTTTCAAGCATTCGATAATCAGGTTATAGTAATTTCCCGCTCTGCATGCACCACCGGCCTGGGGTTCAAGAATCGCAATGGAATTGCTGTCATTTTCCTGCTCTTCTATAAAGGTCAGAATATTTCCCACGATTCCAAAGGCACAGGTACAATAATCTTTGTTTATGGCAGAATAGCTCTGGCTGCAGAACTTAAGCTGCTCCGGAACCACCTTCAAATGGTATCCGCCATATTGAAATGCCGCACAAAGAAGCTCATTATGATAATGAAGCATCTGCGGCATATAGATTGTATGAGTTTTTCGCATTTCCTTCGTAAATTCGGCACTTCTTATGTTTTCCATTCTCCCACGCTTTACACAATCAGATTAAACGAATCCTATTGATTTTCATTATACATCATGCCCCTTTTCAAAATCTACACGAAACATATTTTTTCCACCTAAATAGAGCCTGCACAGGATTCGTGCAGGCCCGATTTTATTCTTTATCTGATTTGCAACCGCAGCTCTCGTTTTCACTGCCGCCTCTGCAACCGGAGCAATTTCCGGCGGCGGGGCATCCGATACATCTTGTACCCTTCTTTTTTTCTTTCCATATATACCAAACTGCCATTCCTACCAAAGCCACAAGGATTCCTGCGACGACTATACTTTCCACTGCTGCTCCTTTCCGCTTAACGCTTTCTACCACGCAGAATTAAACTGCCTTTTTTAATTCATATTCAGCCTTAAACTGTCTGTTTGTTTTTTGAATCATAAATACTACAACCGCTGCCATTACAAGCACTGCAATAAGTCCGGTCACAAATCCGTTTCCAAATCCTCCTGTAGTAATCAGTGTACCGATCTGATATACCCCAAAAGCGATGGTATATCCGGTGCCAAGCTGGAGGGCAATTCCTCCCCATAGCCACTTTTTGCTCTGCATTTCTGAATTCATGGCTCCTAATGCAGCAAAGCAAGGTGGTGTATACAAATTGAACATCAGGTATGCCATAGCTGCCACTTTGGTAAGTGCCATAGCCTGTGCAACCACATTGCCGTCACCAACCAATTCCAGTTCCTCTGTATCAATAAAGGCGCTCAGACCATAGCAGACTGCAAGTGTACCTACTACATTTTCTTTGGCGATAAAGCCGGTTACTGCCGCTGCTGCAAGCTGCCATGCTGCGATACCGACAATCGGTACCAAAAGATATGCTATCGGAGAAGCAATGGTAGCAAGAATCGATGTACTTTCCATTCCTTCCTCTACCACCTGCATCTGCCAGTTGAAGGACTGCATGATCTGAACAACAGTATTACATACAAGAATAATGGTCCCCGCTTTAATAATATATGCTTTTCCTCGTTCAAGCATTGAGATTGTAGCTCTTTTTATGCTTGGAACTTTATATTCAGGTAATTCAATAATAAAGAAGGATTTTCTGTATTTATATCCTGTAAT
>JBJENM010000005.1:0-25094 GCA_051880175.1 Agathobacter sp.
TACAAACGAGAGTGGGTTCTGATTCAAATATGCAAATTCATTCGGGAACACAATTTCGAAAAGGGACTTTTCTATCCCTGAAATTCAAATGCATTTTCGATATGCCTAATGGAATTGTCCCCATAGATTGCAATTACATCAAATCTACAGGCGGTATCCATTCCATACCCATGCTTTGCAAAATAGTAAAGCGCCGTTTTGCATATGCGGCGCTGTTTTCTTACATCCACAGCCATGAGGGGATCACCGTATCCTTCCTTCGAGCGGTACTTACATTCAAAAAATACGATAGTCTCTTCCTTGCTTGCAATAATATCAATCTCTCCGTAGGATCCACGGAAATTCTGCTCTAATATATGATATCCCTTTTCCTTCAGATAGTTTACCGCAAGCTCTTCATACTGTGTTCCGATTGTTCTGGTATTAATTACTTCATCCCTCCGACTTTTGCTTTCATTTTGTCCATGTCGTCCACAAAGACAAGGATCTCTGCCACCACCTCATACAGCTCCGGTGGAATCATATCCCCGATTTTCAGTCTCGACAATGTATCCGCCAGCTTATTATCCTTGTATAACGGTACATCATGCTCCTTCGCAGTCTCAACAATTTTTTCTGCAACCGCACCCTTTCCTGTCGCAAGAATCTTTGGGGCTGCGTCTCCCGGCTCATATGCAATTGCAACCGCCGTCTTTTCTTCCTTTTCCTGTTTCTGTCCGAAAAGCGGACGGAATCCGTTTTCTTCTGCCATATTTATGCCCTCATATCAAAGGAATAGCGATGCACAAGTCCCGCAGAAGGCTGATCCTTTTTTAGAAAATCTTCTACAAAATTGACATGCTTTCCTTCATTTTTCACAGTAATCTTACAGTTATAGCCCTTCGCCTGTAATCTTGCCTCCAGCTTACCCAGGTTTGCCTCTACAAGATCGTATGCTTCATCATTCTCAAAATAGAATTTTGTATCCACCTGCCGTCCCCTTAATTTTACAGATACATCCGTTGGACCGAGATTGTCCATATCCAGGTGTAAAAATGCAGATAACTCATCTGCACCCTCTGCCAGCTTTTTTTTGTTTGTATATACATATAATTCTCCGCTTGCATTCTGACCGGAAAGCTTTAAGGGAATCTGTACATAGGTGTACGCCTCATTGATCTGGTTCATAAACTCCACATTGCTTCTGATGTTCTGCGCTAGGGAGGTAATGGTTTCCGATTCCTGTCCGGACGCCTTTACCACCTGCTCCATCCTCGTAATCTGGTTCTCCAGCTTTTCATACAATCGGTTGATTTTGCTGCTGTCCTTTAAGTCGCCGGGTTTGATCAGCCATTGCTGCTCTAAGGCATCCTTTACGAGGGCATGAAACTCCTTACTAAAAAACAATTTCATGAACGACTCTTTCTCTATACCTTCCCCATCCGAAAGTCTTTCCATAAGGGCATTTAACACGGCAACCGTACTGTCATTTCGTGAAAAAACGACCTGGGAGCGTTCTCCCTCCTCATTCTTCGGCATAATCTCAGAGAAGAGAGCCTCTAGGGTATGGATTTGTTCCCCCTTTAGGACATTTCCCAGAGTATATGGAACATTTCCTTTTTCCTCCGGAATGGTCTGCGCCTTAGCCCCCTCCGTCCCTGTCTGTGATTCCATCTCATCCTGTGCCGGAAGTGCTTGGGAATTCTCTGGTTTTTCCTCTGCATTTATGATCTGTGCCGTTTCTTCGACCGGTATATTTTGCGCATCCAACTCCAGCATTACCCCCTCTGAGCTTATGGTAATTCCGGAGGAAGGTGCAACGGAATCCGGAAGCCCTTCTGTCACAATCGAAAGGATTTCCTTTCCCATCTGCTGCATGCGTTCTCCGGAAAGTTCCTCATTTGTAAGGGTCTTAGGGAGCTCCAGCATAAATTCATCCAATGCTTTTGTAATTTCCTGCTTATCCAGACTGTAATTCTCAAATTGTGAGGCATTTTCCGGGGTGATCGGTATATTCAGCTTCTGCATCTGGATCAAGGTTTTTACATCCATCTGTGGATTCGACGTTACCATCCGTGACATGGTCATAAGACTTCCCCGGTCAATGGACATCTGTTCCTCCATCATTGCGTTGACCATCGCAAGATTTCTCTCGTCGATGGGAAGATTTGCCGCCTTTAATGCATCCATCAGAGTCAGATTCATACTATTTCCACCCACAGTATAGGGCCGGATTGCGATGGTTCCTCCCTCATTGGCCTTAACCAGAAAGAACATGGATTCTCCCACCTTTAGAGGCACTTTTCCCTCTATTCGCGCAGTTACCGTCTGACCATTTGATAAACCAAGGACCACCTGCCCATTTTTAACAGAATTCACCGTTCCCTCAAAAATGCTGCCGGTCTTCATCTCCTTTAAGGTAGATGCCAGCTTTTTGGTGCCACTGGTCCCTGTTAGCTGCGGTTTTGCTGTGGAATTGTTGTACTGTCCAACTAAATCCGAAATCTGCATCTGCTGCTCCTATACATAGTTCTTGATAAACGACGCTCTGTGAATTGGGGAAGGGCCGTATTTTTTCAGTGCTTCAATATGCTCTTGGGAGCCATACCCCTTATTTGCCGCGAAGTGATATTCCGGCATAATTTTATCATACTCCACCATCAAGCGATCCCTGGTAACTTTTGCTATAATGCTGGCCGCACCGATGGAAATGCTCTTGGCGTCCCCTTTGATAATCGGTATCTGTTTTATATCTACCATCGGAATTGTAACCGCATCATTTAAGAGCAGATCCGGCTTTACGGAAAGCTTTCCGATTGCCTCTCTCATTGCCTCATAGGTTGCCTGTAGAATGTTGATCTCATCGATTCTCTGTGGACTTGCCATCCCGATTCCGGTAGCAACCGCCTTCTCCATAATGATGTCGTACAACTCTTCACGTTTTTTTTCGGACAATTGCTTGGAATCATTAATATACAAAATGTCACAATCTTTTGGAAGGATTACGGCTCCCGCCACCACAGGACCGGCAAATGGCCCCCGTCCCACTTCGTCGATGCCGCAGATATACTCATATTCCGCGTATTTCTTTTCGAATTCTTTTAGTTTTTCGATCCGTGCCCTTTCTTTATCCAGCTTTTCCAACTGCTTTCTGGCGGAAAGGACTAATTTCTGTACGCCCTGCCGTTCATCTAAAATGTAGGAAGCAATAAACTGCTCTAAATGCTCCAAATTGGTGTTTTGAAATTCTTCTTTGATTTCTCCGATTGCTTTTGCCATGTCTTATGCCTTTTCCAATGTTATATTTCCAATTGCTCCCGAGCGGAACTCTTCGATCAAAAGCTTTGCAGCCTTACTGTAATCCAGCTCATTTCCTTTTCCGATACAGTTACGGTTCTTCGCGATTTCAAACAAAATGTCCAGTTCCTTTTCCATGTTCGTCAGATGATATCGTTCCTCTAAAATCTCTGGATAATCCTTTCGCAGCATCTTGATCAGTTCTAACGCCAACTCATCCGTATTTAAAATTTCATCATTGATTGCACCAATCATTGCAAGGCGAAGTCCTACCTCCTGGTCTTCAAACTTCGGCCACAAGATTCCGGGAGTATCCAGAAGCTCCACATTTTTATTCAGTCGTATCCACTGCTTTCCCTTTGTAACTCCCGGCTTATTTCCGGTCTTCGCACAGGCTTTTCCTGCAAAGGAATTGATAAAGGTCGATTTTCCGACGTTCGGAATTCCCACAACCATGGCGCGAACCGGCCGATTTAAGATGCCACGTTTTCGATCCCGCTCAATTTTCTCCTTGCAGGCCTCCATAATCACATCCGTAATCTGCTTCATGCTGTTTTTCTTTCTTGCGTCAAGGGCAACCACATAGAACCCCTTCTGTCTAAAATATTCACTCCACTTTTTTGTCTGCTCCTGATCCGCCAAATCTGCTTTATTCATAAGGATCAGGCGATACTTATTTTTTCCAAGCTCATCAATATCCGGATTTCTGCTTGAAAGCGGAACTCTTGCATCCACAAGCTCGATCACAAGATCAATCAGCTTTATATCCTCCTGCATCTGACGCTTGGCTTTTGTCATATGTCCCGGATACCATTGCACATTCATCGTATGAAACCTCTCTTTTTTGAATTAAAATAGAACCATGCTTTTCCGAGCATATATTCTTCTTTTACCATGCCAATATTGGCATATCTGCTATCTTCACTGTTATTACGGTTATCTCCCAGAACAAAGTATTCATCCGCTCCAAGAGACAATTCCTCCGATGCCATCCCTGCATCTGAGGTAGAAACCACCTCTACCGGTTCGTCATACATCAGTCCGTTTACATAGACTGCACCATCCTTGATCTGTACCGTATCTCCCGGCGTTGCAATCACGCGACGCACATAATAGTGGGACTTCTCATTTCCGTTTGGCAAAAAGACCACCACATCGCCCTGCTTTGGTTTGCTGACAAGGTAAACAAACTTATTAATCAGTATCTGATCCCCATTCGTAAGCTGCTCTTCCATTGCCTGTCCGACAACAGATGTCCGGAATCCAAAGGAAGTCACCGTAACATAGGCAATGACGATTACAATCATAAGTTCCACGATCCAGGAGAGAATCTCCTTGAGCAGTGGAATATTTATTTTTTTTCTCTGCCGGCCAAAATTCAAGCCGCCTCTTCTTCTTCGCACGTTTTTTGCTCCTTACCTTTTTCTTCACTTCATTTTACAAAAAAATATGGGAATACGCAATAAATTAACTTGTTTATGATAAAGAATTAATTAATGCAGATAAGAGAAAATACATACCAAGAAGTTTTTTCAATTATTGGTATGTATAAAAGGAAATGTAATACATACAAATATGCAATTTCATAATTTGTTGTATGTATGGAAATGTAGGTGTACCTACCATAAGACCCATTTTTTTATCTCTTGTATGTATTAAAAAAAGCCTGATACATACTGAATGCCCCAAAAAGTTATTCTGGTATGTATCACAACAAATTTGATACATACCACAGTCTATGAAATAAGCTTTTTCGTATGTGCTCATAAAAAAACGGTAACAAAAACACATACCCAAAAAGCGATTAGCTATTTCTTTGTATGTACAGTCCGTAAATCCATACATACTAAAAAAGTATTTTACAATTTTAGATATGTATATAAAAAGATTGCCCAAAAAAACTGCCACCTTAGTATTCTAAAGTGGCAGTTTCCTGTTTCAAACGCTTATTTTACTAACTCTTTAACCTTTGCAGACTTACCTACACGATCTCTTAAGTAGTAAAGTTTTGCACGACGTACTTTACCATTACGTACGACTTCAATCTTCTCTACGTTTGGAGAGTGGAGTGGCCAGGTCTTCTCAACACCTACACCATTAGAAAGCTTTCTAACAGTAAATGTTGTACGGTTGCTTCCGTTCTGCTTCTTGATAACGGTTCCTTCGAAAACCTGAATTCTTTCGCGGTTTCCTTCCTTGATTTTACCGTAAACCTTAACGGTATCACCAACAGCAAACTCCGGTACCTCTGCCTTTAACTGCTCAGCTTCGATGTTCTTAATAATTTCACTTGCGTTCATTTTTGTGACCTCCTAATCATTTTGACGTTCTTAATGCTACTACTACTTCGCAACAGAGGACCATCACTTTTATTCACAACATTGATACTCTATCACAAACCCATCCCAAAATCAAGCATTATTTTATGCATTTTCCTTCTTTTCCAACCAGAATATCCGACTTTTGGATGCATACATTCCTAAACCTTCCGCCAGCCTCCTGCTGCTTTCATTCGTATCAACAATCTGACCGAATGGCACCTGCCCCATATCCAGCTTCTGATTGATCAAATAAGTAACCAAAGCCTTGGCCACTTTCTGTCTCCGGTAGTCCGGATATACATAGAGCATGCCAATCTGCCCGTCGTTATGGATTCCGCTAAATCCCAACATTTTTTCTTCGATAAAGGCGCCGATCATCGCACCAGCCAGAATACGTTCCTCGACATACTCCTTATCCATCGTAAGATAAGCCTCTGATACAAGTTTGGCATGTTCTTTTGTAAGCTGCTTTATTACAAGTCCGTTTGGCATACATTTTCCATCCGGACGATACAATCCGAATACCGGTGCCTTCTCATGTCTGGTATATACAACCTGATTGCAGGACATAGTTTTCTTTAATTCAAAAAGCTGTTCCGCTCTTTTTATAAATTTCTGCTGATGAAGTACCAGACAATTACAGGGATGTTTGGACAAAACATCATTCTCCTCCATTACAAGCCCCTGCAAAAAGCTCTGTCGGCAGCTTTGTGAAAGATTTGTATGATAATAGATATCCGCCTGCGGATCGTATAACAGGATTTCTTCCTTTTTCCAAAAAACAACTTCCGCACTTCCCCGGTCTATTGCGGCAATCATGTCCGTATGAAGAAGCTTTTCGGCACAAAGGGCTTCCCTTATTTTTTCCAGCTTACAATAGGTTCTAAACAAATCCGGTCTTCGCTGCTTCGTTCGCAGAACCGATTGCTCTCTTCTCCACTTATCAATCTCCTTTTGATTTCCGGAAAGGAGAATTTCCGGAACTTCCCTTTCATGCCACACACTTGGTCTGGAGTACTGCGGATACTCTAAAAGATTTCCGTGAAAGGATTCCGTTTCTGCGGAAACCTCATTGTGAAGCACGCCCGGAACGAGTCTGGATACGGCATCAACGATCACCATTGCCGCTAATTCTCCGCCGGTCAGCACATAGTCTCCGATGGAGACATAATCCGTGACAACCTCTTCCAACACCCGCTCATCAATTCCTTCATAATGGCCGCACAGAATCACAAGATCCTCTTCTTTTGCAAAATCCTCTGCCATGGTTTGGGAAAAAGGCGTTCCCTGAGGCGTTACATAAATGGTACGGATGTTCTTTGAGCAGCCCCCCGGGAAGGTTTTTGTTCCACTATTTTGTGCAATCTTTTTTGCTACCGATTCCCAGGCATCGTACACCGGCTGGGCCTGCATCAGCATTCCGGCACCGCCACCATAGGTATAGTCATCCACTCTTTTATTCTTGTCTTTAGAAAAATCGCGAATGTCAACCGCTTCGATATTCAGTTTTCCCTGTTTTATTGCCCTTCCGGTAATGCTGGTGGATAAACCGCCCAGAACCATTTCCGGAAAAAGCGACAAAATGTGAAAATTCATACAATTATCCTAAAAGTCCAATAACAAATCCACCAAGGAAACAAAGCACTGCAATTGCAAGTCCAATGATGGCACATACCATACCGGCGGTTGCTCTGCCCTTCTTTGCAGAGGTCTTTCCCTTTACTGCATATATGATAGCGATAATATTAAAAACCACACCAGCCCAGGACCAGCATAACACAAGACCTGCGATGCCAAATCCAAGGGCGAAATTCGCATATCTTGAAGTATCCACTCCCTGCACCAGAATCGGGCCATTCTGTGGCTGTCCCGGCATTCCCGGCTGTGGCGGCATTCCAGGCTGCCCCGGTTGTGTCGGCATCCCCGGCTGCGGTGGCATTCCCGGCTGTACACCCGGCTGATTCAGCGGCTGATGTAATAGTGAGATCAACTGCTCTACATCCTTTTTGTACATATCCTTTACAACGGCGCCATAAAATCCGCTCATATCGTTCTCTTTGCCATATACACCCGGAAGCCATAATACACGAACCCATGCTTCAATATGAATCACTCCGTTAAAATAGCTCCATGTGATAAACTTCGGAAGTTCAATAAGACCTCCGCCTGCACGGTAGACCATCTGACCTTTAAAATTCTCATATTTAAACCCATGCTTGGTCAAAAAATCATTCATCATATAATTTACAAAATCATCCGGCTGATTTAATACTTCTTCCCTTATATATCTTGCCATTTTCTGTCTCCTTTTTCTTTACATTTTCCTTTATAAACTACCTTTTATCGAAGCCCGGGCATAAGAAAAATCGTCATTACTCGATTCTCCAGATCCACATCCTTCACACACTCCTTGATTGCAGGGATCAAAAGCTCCTCTTCTCCCTCTTTTGCTACAACATAAACATCATTTGCTCCGGTCTGTATGACATCTGTAAGATTTCCCAGTACTTCACCGTCCTCTGTCACAACGGATAACCCAATCAGATCCGCGATAAAATATTCGTCCTTTTTTAACGGAACGGCCTGATCTCTTGTTACCCAAAGAGTTGCCTTTCTGTACTTTTCTACCTCATTAATATCATCAAGGCCCTTAAATTTCAGAATCACAAGATTCTTAAAAAATTTAACGTTTTCCACCTCAAGATTCATCTTTGTCTTTCCATCATCCAGAATCACCTGCTTCAATTTACAAAAACGTTTTGGATCATCTGTCGTAGGAAACACCTTGACTTCTCCCCTTATGCCATGGGTTGATGTGATCGCACCGACCTGTAATAACTCTTCCATGCACTATCCTCTCAACAGTCTTTTCATAATTTGAAAAAAGCCGTCTCAAAAGCTTGAGACGGCTTATATGGTTTACTGTACAATCTCTACAATAACCTTTTTGTCTTCTTTTGAGGCTGCGGCTTTTACCACGGCGCGGATTGCTTTTGCAATACGTCCCTGCTTGCCGATTACTTTGCCCATATCAGACTGTGCAACACGTAATTCCAAAACAATTGCTTTCTCATTCTCGGTTTCAGTAACAACTACTTCATCCGGATTGTCTACTAATGATTTTGCAATTACTTCAACTAATTCTTTCATTACGTTCACCCCACAAATCCTATTTCTCGATACCAACGTTCTTGAAAATCTTAGCAACGGTCTCTGTTGGCTGTGCGCCATTAGCTAACCACTTCTTTGCTAACTCTTCATTTACATGATACTCAGTAGGATTCTTGGTTGGATCATAAGTTCCGATCTCCTCGATGCATCTTCCATCTCTTGGGGATCTGGAATCTGCTACGATAATTCTATAGAAAGGAGCCTTCTTCTGTCCCATTCTTCTTAATCTGATCTTTACTGCCATGTCATTTCACCTCCTTGAAATATTTGTTTGATTTATCATTCAAAAGGACTAAAAAGGAAGTCCTTTGAACATTCCACCCATGCCTCCGCGACGGCCCTTCTTGCCGCCCATCATTCCCGGCATCTGCTTCATCAGCTTCTTCATCTGTTCAAACTGCTTGATCAGACGATTTACCTCTGAAATATCAACTCCTGCGCCCTTTGCAATACGTTGCTTCCGGCTCGGATTCATAATGTTTGGATTCCGTCTCTCCTGAGGCGTCATCGAATAAATAATTGCTTCGGTTCTTGCCATCTGCTTTTCTGCCGCATCGGTATCGATATCCGGCATTTTTCCACCGCCAAGTCCAAGCCCCGGCATCATTCCCATCATGCTGGAAAGACCGCCCATTTTCTTCATCTGGCTCATGGAATCAAGATACATCTCAAAGTCAAACTCATTCTTTCGCATCTTCTGCTCAAGTGCTTTTGCCTTCTCTTCGTCGATATTCTCCTGAGCCTTCTCAATCATGGTAAGGACATCGCCCATACCAAGAATTCTGCTTGCCATACGATCCGGATAAAACTGCTCCAAATCCGAAAGCTTCTCACCCATACCTGCATAAAGGATTGGTTTTCCGGTTACGGCACGTATGGAAAGAGCTGCACCGCCTCTGGTGTCGCCATCTAACTTGGTAAGTACAACACCGTCAATTCCAATCTTTTCATCAAAGGTACTTGCTACATTGACTGCATCCTGTCCTGTCATGGCGTCCACTACCAGAATCGTCTGGAACACATCCACGGCTTCTTTGATTTTTACAAGCTCTGCCATCATGTCCTCATCTACATGAAGGCGACCGGCAGTATCAATAATCAGGACATTAAACTCCTGCTTCTTGGCATATTCCATTGCAGCTTTTGCAATATTCTCCGGCTTTTCTTTATCGCCAAGGGAAAATACTTCAACCCCCTGCTTTTCTCCATTGATCTGTAATTGTTCAATGGCCGCCGGTCTGTACACGTCACAAGCCGCAAGAAGTGTTTTCTTTCCCTTCAGCTTAAGCTTTCCTGCGATCTTTGCTGTAGTGGTGGTCTTACCTGCACCCTGAAGACCAACCATCATAATGACGGTAAGCTCTTTTCCCGGACGAAACGCAATTTCGGTGGTCTCTGAGCCCATCAGCTTGACCATCTCTTCATTTACAATCTTGATGACCATCTGACCGGGATTCAGTCCGTTCATGACATCCTGTCCGATTGCCCGTTCCTGTACATCCTTCGTAAACTGCTTTACGACACGGAAGTTTACATCCGCTTCGAGGAGTGCCATCTTGACCTCCTTTAAGGCAGTCTTAACATCATCCTCCGTCAGTCTTCCTTTACTGCGAAGATTCTTAAACACGTTCTGAAGTTTTTCTGATAAGCTGTCAAATGCCATGTTCGTCCTTCCTTCGCACATTTTGTGACCTTGGTTAGATTATCATATATAAAAACAGGTGTCAAGTATTTTTTCTTGACACCACAAAATATTTTTTTCTTACCATTTCATATTTCCAAACAAGGTATCCTTCCACACCCCAAAAAATTCACGAAACATATTATTTGGCACATAAAGAATATTGGTCTTTGCTGAAATTCCACAGACCTGTGCGATTCCCTGCTTTTTTGCGATTCCGGTTGCTCGAAACACGTGAAAATTATTCGTTACGATTCCTACCGTATCATTTGTACTGTCGATATACTGCATGCTGTTTCTGATATTTGCAATCGTATTCTTCGACTGATCCTCCTGGATAATCCGGTTTTCATCAATTCCCTGTTCCATCAGATAATCCGCCATTCCTTTCGCCTCAGGAAAAGGTTCATTCTTCCCCTGCCCACCGGAAACAATACAAACAGTATCCGGGTTCTCATTCAAATAATCCACCGCTGTATCTAATCGGTATTTTAGCACAGGACTTGGCCCGTTTTCGTACACCTGCGCACCAAGCACAATAATATAGTCAAGATCCGATTTCCCTTTTGCGCAAAATCCGCTAAGGACAAAGCCCTCGGTAATCAAAAATACAGCTACGCCAAGAACTACCAGAATGGTTATGATTCTGCGTAGTATTTTCGGAAGCTTCTTCCATAATTCAAGCTTTGCCGCAAGCCCGAAAAATAAAAAAGCAAATCCCAGCGCAAGCCACACAAGATAGAAGTTCGTTCCGGTATTTAAGCTCTTTAAGTTTATTGCATATAGGATTGACAGTACGGCGCACAGCCCCCATAAAAGCATTCTCTTTTTCATCTTTTCGCTTTTCTCCGATTCGTTCCTTGCAGCCTTTTATCCTGCAGTACTCTTAAACTATAAATTGTTACATATTAGTGCAACCCCCGATATGATTAACAGGAGAACCACCAATCTTTTCATTATCTTTTCGTCGATAAACTTACTACTGATCATCCCAAGTGCTAAACCGCTCAGCATGAAAGGAATAAGAATCATGGCTTGTTTTACTATGTCAAAGGTAAGAATTCCCCATAATCCATACAAGATTATGCGAAAGGTATTTTCCACAAAGAAAACGACACACATATTTGCCTTAAAGGAGCTGCTGTCCTCCGTAACTCTGTTTACATAGGCTCCAAGCAATGCACCAATTCCATACAGACCGCATAGTATTCCGGAAAGAACTCCAATGATTCCAAGCATCACTTTTGACTGTTTTCTTTTTTTCGTTTGGAATTCTCTTAAGAGCATTTCAAATCCAATCAGAATAATAACAACGCCAAAAATCATTTTAATAATTCCGGTATCTGCATTTTTTAAAAACAGCACTCCGGGTATGCTTCCTGCAATCACCAGACCTGCTAATGGTATACAAATACTCCATTTTATGGATTTTCTTTCCTTCCAGGCCAGAATGATATTCGTCGGATATCCCAAAATCAATTCCACCGGCGATATGTTCACATTGCTGTTTCCAAAACTAAGTATTGTTGTAAATACCAATGTGTTGGCGAACCCACATAATCCCTTAATAAAAAAGGCACATAATGTCGCAACTATCCACCAATTCATCTACCTGCTCCGTATTCTAATCTTTTTAGAGTTCCCTCGTCAAATGTATATTCCGGTGTTTGTAATGGATATTCTATCTCATTTTCGTAATACCACGGATCATCTTCATGCATAGGATTCTTAAGCAAATGAAATTCCTGTGCAGGCATATAGCCCTGTCCCAGCAGAAATGCTTTCTGTCCATTCTCATCCACGCAAACATCAACAATCAGTACCACATGCCCGGGACTTGCTCCATACAAAAATACATCTCCGACTTGGATTTCATCCGATTCAATCTGTTTTGCCTCTGTTTCCATCGAAAGTGTGCCGGCGTATGTGAATACCATTTTTATATATTTTACAAAACACTCATAGGAGTCATCATACGATGCAGTTTTTGACCAAAAGACATTATTTCCATCTACCTCAATTCGATAACCGTCACGCCACTTTGTATACTCCGCTAAGAAACCATTGGTAAAGTGAAAAGCTATTCTATCGTACTGTCCGGTACTCCAAAAATATTCGGCGTAAACTCTCATAATGGAATCCGCACACTGTTGAAGATCATATTCTTCTATTGGAAGTGCAAAGACTGCGACATGCGCATCTTGATTTCCTTTTGGCATGGTGTTATAAAGAAGGACCTCTGCACCGGCTTCTTTTAATGGGTAGTTTCTCAAAAACTCGGTCAGACTTCCCTCCTGTGCATTTGTTCTGGTATACCCTTCCGGTGTATATACTCGTTCTGCTAAGGTCATTCCCTGCTCATTAATAAAGGTTTTCTGCTCCACCTCTTGTGTAGAAACCTCTTGTGTAGAAGGCTCTTGCATAGAAGTTTCTTGTATAGAAAAAGATTCTTCCTTAGAGCTCGATTCGATTAATTTATCTTCTTCCCCGATAGCAGGGTCATCCGTGCTGCCACAGGTAGCCGTACAAAACAGCACTATTCCAGAAAGAATTGCTGCTATTATCCTTTTTATCATTACATTACCTTTAGTATATCGGTTGAAATTGCCTCAATGGTCTCAATCAGTTCTTCATTTTTCGTTGTCTTAAATTCCTCTGTTAATGAATGAATTCTTTCTACATCATTTTTAACAGATACGAACTTTTCAACCAGATGAAGCTTTTCTTCATAAGCCAATAATTTTTTTTCACATCGCTTGACCATATCAGCAACACCCTGTCTGCTGATTCCTTCCTCCGAAGCAATCTCCCCAAGGGACAGATCGTTAAATACAAAGTCTTCATAAATCCGGCGCTGATGGTCATTTAACATTTCACCGTAAAAATCATACAGATATGCCTGTTTTAACTTTTCATCCATACTACATTCTCCTACGCCAGATTTCTTATTACTAAACGCGAGTGTGTTCTTCTAGGCTAGAATTTGAATTTTGACAGCAAATCCCCAAGGCTTGTTCCCGCAGTTTCGTTCGAAATATATTCTTCCACTTCTCCTGCCGTCTCTGTGTCCACCATTTCTTCCTCAAGTGCTTTCATACTGAGGGAAATCTTGTTGTCGTTGGTGTTTAAAATCTTTACCTTGACCTTCTGTCCTTCTTTTAATGCCTCATGAGGAGATGAAATTCTCTTCTGGCAGATTTGTGAAATATGAACCAACCCACTCAGGCCGTTTCCAAGACTTACAAAAGCACCATAAGGCATAATGCTTTCAACAGTTCCTCCTAAAACACTGCCTGGAACAAGCATGGAAATCTTGTGATTTCTGTCTTCTTCTTCCTTTTCTCTGGCAACTGCTTTTCCTGACAATACCAGCTTTTCGTTTTTGCGGTCAGCGGTAATGATTTTTGCCTCTATTTCCTTTCCAACCCATGTACTTGTGTCTTCCACGTAGTCTAATGCAATCTGTGAAGCTGGAATGAAGCCGCGAATTCCTTCCAGATAAGCAACCACTCCACCATTTACGGCTTCTTTGACTTTCACCTTTACCACCGTATCGTTATCCATCATCTCTTTAAACTTATCCCAGGATAAGATATCGTTTGCTTCCTTCTTGGAAAGCTCAATATTTCCGTTTCCGTCGTCTGTTCTTACAACAGTTGCTTCTATCACGTCACCCGGAAAAATATTTGCAAAGACATCAAAATCCGGCTCGTTGCTTAAATTTTCCACTTTGATAATACCCTGGGTGTAATAATTTAAGTCTAACGTAACCTCTTCCTCCGACACCGCAATAACGGTTCCTGTGAGAATGTCCCCCTCACCTATTGTGCGAAAAGACCGCTCCAGTTCCTTTTCATAATCCTTCATAGATTCCATGTACTCTGTTCTCCTTTTTTATGTTAGATTGCAGTTCTTACTACCTTTGGCTGGTATCCCGCCTTTTCCAGTGCTTTTAGAATCTGCTTCTTGTGGTCGGTTCCAAAGCACTCCAAGGTTATGCGAAGCTCCACCGCTGCACTGCGGTTGGTAGAAACAAACTGATTATGCTCCAGCTTAATGACATTTCCCTGCTCCTTTGCAAGGGTAGAGGAAACCTTTGCAAGCTCTCCCGGCTTATCCGGAAGAAGAACAGATACGGTAAAAATACGATCTCTGAAAATCAGTCCCTGCTGGACAACGGAGGACATGGTAATGACATCCATATTTCCACCGCTTAAAATGGATACTACCCTCTTATCTGTAATATCCAAATGCTTTAATGCAGCCACCGTAAGAAGTCCGGAGTTTTCTACGACCATCTTGTGATTTTCCACCATATCCAGGAAAGCTACGACCAGCTCATCATCCTCAACCGTGATGATGTCGTCTAGGTTTTTCTGAATATATGGGAAAATCTTGCTTCCCGGCGTCTTAACCGCAGTACCGTCAGCGATGGTGCTTACGCTTGGAAGTGTCGTTACTTTTCCCGCTGCAAAGGAGGCCTGCATACAGTTTGCTCCTGCGGGCTCTACTCCGATTACCTTAATTTTAGGATTCAATAATTTTGCAAGGGTCGACACACCTGTTGCAAGTCCGCCGCCGCCAATCGGAACAAGAATGTATTCCACCAAAGGAAGCTCTTTAAAAATCTCCATTGCAATGGTTCCCTGCCCCGTTGCCACGGCAAGATCATCAAAAGGATGAATAAAGGTATATCCTTCTTTTTCTGCCAGCTCCAATGCATATGCACAGGCCTCATCATACACATCCCCATGAAGGATGACCTGTGCGCCATAGCCCTTGGTGCGGTTTACTTTGATCAGCGGTGTTGTGGTAGGCATTACGATGACAGCCTTACAGCCATAACACTTTGCAGCATAGGCAACACCCTGGGCATGGTTTCCCGCGGAGGCTGTGATCAGTCCCCGTTCTCTTTCCTCCTCTGTAAGGGTGCTGATCTTATAATAGGCACCACGAACCTTATATGCTCCGGTAAACTGCATGTTTTCCGGTTTTAAATATACTTTGTTTCCTGTCTGTGAACTTAAGAAATCGCTGTAAACCAGCTTTGTCTCTAATGTGACTTCTTTTACCTTCTCGCTTGCTTCTTCAAATTCGTCTAAAGTCAACATGCTTCTTCTCCTTCTTTCTTGATATCAAAAAGTGCATTTACAAACTCATCCGGATCAAATTTCTGAAGATCATCGATGGTCTCACCTACACCGATATATTTGACAGGAACCGAAAGCTCAGACTGGATTGCAACAGCAATTCCGCCCTTTGCGGTTCCATCCATTTTGGTAAGAACTATACCTGTAATTTTTGCGACCTCGGAAAATTCCTTTGCCTGCACCAGCGCATTCTGTCCTGTAGTAGCATCAAGAACCACTAAGGTCTCTCGATATGCATCCGGGTATTCCTTCTCTAGGATACGATTAATTTTGCCAAGCTCATTCATCAAATTCTTTTTGTTGTGAAGACGTCCGGCAGTATCTACAAGAAGTATGTCCGCATTTCGCGCCTTCGCTGCCGCAGTAGCATCATAAACCACAGATCCCGGATCTGCACCTTCTGTTCCGCCGATCATATCTACATTTGCCCGGTTTGCCCACTCCTTCAGCTGATCGGTTGCAGCCGCGCGGAAGGTATCTGCTCCTGCAAGAACCACTTTTTTCCCTTGTTTTGCCAGCTTTCCTGCAAGTTTTCCCACCGTAGTCGTCTTTCCAACACCATTGACACCAATGACAAGCACAACAGACTTTTCATTTTCAAAACGATAAGCAGCTTCCTCCACCTGCATCTGTTCCCGGATACTGTCAATTAAAAGTTGTTTGCAGTCTGCCGGCTCCTTAATATGGTTTTCTTTTACCTTGTCCCGAAGGGAATCCAGAATGCTTTCCGTAGCCTTCACGCCCAGGTCTCCCATAATCAGGATTTCCTCCAGCTCCTCATAAAAATCCTCATCGATATGAGAAAAACCGCTGAATACAGCATCAATTCCGGAAACGATATTGTTTCTGGTCTTCGTAAGACCTTCAACGAGTCTTTTGAAAAATCCCTTTTTCTCAGTCTTATTCTCTTCTAACACTTCATTCTCTAATTCAAGGCTCATGCGTTTTTCTCACTTTCCTTAAAATATTCTATTCCTTTTCAGATTCATGCTCCAAAAATGAATTTTGCTTTGCAAACTCATTCAGACACACATTTGTAAAATGGGAGAAGATAAAATGAAAAGGCATTTCACTTTTTTACATATAAATCCATTGGTTTTCTCTCTCTTATATGCAATCCCAAGCCGTTTTGCATTTCTCGAAAGGTAAAGATTACATATAAAGCACCTTGTTTTCATATAATTATCTGTAACTGCACTCAAAAATGTATCTCTCGAATGCTGATACTTACATATAAACCCGCGTTTTTCTTCTAGCTTATCTGTAATTGTCCCAAAAACGCATCTTACAGAGACTAAAATCTGCATATAAATTCAATCGTTCTTTACCATTTATACGTAAATTCCATATTTTCCAGAATTTCACTATTCTGTAAGATCATTTTCAATGAGGTTTACAGATACTAATGTGGATACACCCTTCTCCTGCATGGTAATACCGTAGAGACGGTCTGCTGCGGTCATGGTGCCACGTCTGTGTGTGATGACAATAAACTGCGTATTCTTGGTCAGTTTATTTAAGTAGGATGCAAAACGTCCGACATTTGAATCATCCAGCGCAGCCTCGATCTCATCCAAAAGGCAGAATGGGGAAGGCTTCAGTGCCTGAATTGCAAATAAAAGTGCAATTGCAGTAAGCGCCTTCTCTCCACCGGACAACTGCATCATATTCTGAAGCTTCTTTCCCGGTGGCTGTGCAATGATTCGGATTCCGCACTCTAAGATATCTTCGTCCTCCACAAGCTCAAGGGTGCCGTGACCGCCACCAAATAACTGCTTGAAGGATTTATCAAACTCTTTCTGAATTTCAGCAAACTTCTCTGTAAACTGATTTCGCATACCGGTATCCAGTTCTGCAATAATTCCCAGTAAGGTCTGCTCCGCCTCCACCAGATCGTCATGCTGTCCCTTTAAGAAGGTGTAACGTTCGGATACTTCTTTGTATTCCTCAATTGCGTTTACATTGACGTCTCCGAGCTTTCGAATTTCGTCCTTTACCTCGGCCACCATTTTCTTTAATGCGGAAAGATCCTGATATTCCTCTTTGCGAAGTTCTTCTGCTGCGTGGGGAGTAAGCTCATACTCTTCCCACATATAGTTTGTCTGGTATTCTGCTGCATCCTTTAACTTTTCTCTCTGAGAATTCAATCGGAAAATTTCTTTATCCAGGTCGTTCTGCTGCTTTGAGATTTCCTCCTGTTTCTGGAAAAATCCTCTGTAATCGGCAGACATTTCCTCTTTCTTCTTGATGTTCTCCTTTAAATCTTCGTTCATCTTAACGAACACATCATCACTTGCAGCAATCGTTTTTTGAATTTCCTCGATATCCTGCTTCTTTTTTTCAACGTCAAGCTTCGCATTCTTTGCGTTTTCTACCAAATCATTTCTTTCCGTATCAAACTTTTCAATTTCATGATTCAAACGCTCGATATTCTCTAAAATAAAGCCTGCACTCTGGCTTAAGTTGGCCTGCTCAAGAAGGACCTTTGAAACCTTATCCTTTGCGGCCTCCTCTTTTTTACCCTGCTCATCTAAGATTGTCTGGTACTCTTTTTTCTCCTTTTCAATCTCTTCCTCGCGCTTCTTCGAATATGCGATTTCATCCTGAATCTTCTGCTTATTCAGATTGATGTCGGAAAGCTGAAGTTCAATCTCATTGCTCTCATTCTTAAGACCGGTAAATACATGTTCACTTTCTGCCTGCTGCTGCTTTGCACGCTCTACATTCAGCTTTGCCGTATTCTGCAAAATGTACTGTTCCTGAAGAATGGTTTTTAACTCCTCCATTTCTTCCTGTCCTAATGCCTGAGCCGTTAAGATATCTTCCTTTCTGTCCTTTGCCGCCGCAAGCACCTTTTCAAGCTCTGAAATCTCGGTCTCAATCTCCTCAATTTCACGATTTCTTGCAAGCAGATTAGAGGAATTCTTAAATGCACCACCGGTCATAGAACCTCCGGGACTTAAGTATTCTCCCTCTAATGTTACAATATGTAAGCTGTAATGATTCTTTTTTGCCAACGCAATTGCGTGATCAATCGTATCGACCACAAGCACTCTTCCGAGAAGATAAGCTGCCACTTCGTTATACTTTGCATCACATTTTACAAGCTCATTTGCAAGGCCGATCACACCGGGTTCTCCCAGTGCTGCCTCATTTTTTCCATTACTTCTTGCACTTACACTGGTAAGCGGAAGGAACGTTGCCCGGCCGAGACGATTCTGCTTTAGGAAAGCAATCATCTTCTTTGCCGTATCTTCATCTTCCGTAACAATGTTCTGGATATTTCCGCCAAGGGCAGTCTCAATGGCAGTTTCATACTTCTTGTCCACCTGAATGAGATCAGATACAACACCAAGAAGTCCCGGATTTTCCCCTTTCTGCTCCATGACCTTTTTGATACTGTTTCCGTATCCATCATACCGTTCCGCAATATTTTTAAGGGATTCTAATTTTGACTGCTTTCTATGGTATTCCTCCTGTGCTTTTTCAAGCTTCTGTTCATTCTCCAGGAGCTTATTTTTCCATTCCTTATCCTTTTGTATAAGCTCTTCTTCTTGGCTCTTTAACTCTGCCAGCTTGTCATTTACAACCGCAAGCTCCTTCTTACAGCCCTCCAGAACAGACATAAGATCTGCTTCTTTTGTCTTCCGGTCCAACAGCCGCTTGGTAAGCTCGGCTTTTCGGATGTTGATCTGCTCTAACATCGTGTCATATTTCTGCTGGCGGGCTTTAATGGAAGCCTTATTGTTAAGAAGTGCAAACAGTTCAGTCTGTCCTTCCGCAATTCCGTTATTACAGCGGGAAATCTCAGCCATAATTGCAGCAAGCTCCTCTTCCGCTTCCTTCTTTTTCTCTTCCACCTTAGCGATGGAAGCATCAAGAGCCTCCTTCTTTTCGTCATATTCACCCTTTGCCAAAAGACGCTCTGCCTTTTCTGCATCGATTGCATCCAAACGGCTCTGCAAATGCTCATCGGTCATTTCCGCAGTGTGAATCTGCTCATTTAAAATGTTGATCTGGCTCTCCAGACGCTGTTTATTTACCGTAGAATTGCTGATATTCTCCCGAATGGAATTAATCTGCTCTTCCATCTGGGCAATATTCTGCTCTAAGGTCTCATATTCGGACTTGATTTTTTCATATGCAGCGTTTGTCTCGTCCAGTTGTGTCTGGGCAATGGCATATTTTCCTTCCACCTCTTTTTGCTGGGTATCAATGCGGTTTACCTCCAGAAGGAACATATTTACATCATATTCTTTCAAATCTTCCTTCTTTTTCAGGTAAATCTTTGCCTTTTCCGACTGTCTTTCCAGAGGTCCGACCTGACGCTCCAATTCTGCAAGAATATCATTGACACGAACCAGATTTTCCTGCTCGCTTTCCAGCTTTTTCTGTGCAGTAGCCTTACGCTTTTTGTACTTCACAATACCTGCTGCCTCATCAAAAAGCTCCCGGCGTTCCTCCGGTTTACCACTTAAAATACGGTCAATCTGGCCCTGTCCGATAATGGAATATCCCTCTTTACCGATACCGGTATCATAGAATAATTCCGTTACTTCCTTTAACCGGCAGGTAGTTCCGTTGATTAAGTATTCACTCTCACCGGAGCGGTATAATCTTCTTGCGATTGTCACCTCTTCATAGTCTACCGCAAGCTGATGATCCGAGTTATCCAGGGTAATTGCAACATATGCATAGGACAATGGTTTTCTGTTTTCTGTACCGGCAAAAATAACATCCTGCATGGAGGAGCCACGAAGCTGCTTTGTGCTCTGCTCTCCTAATACCCAGCGAACGGCATCTGCTACATTACTCTTACCACTACCGTTTGGTCCTACGATACCTGTGATTCCATTGTGAAAATCAAATACGATTTTATTGGCAAAGGATTTAAAACCATGTACCTCTAAACTTTTTAAATACATTCACTATTCTCCTCTTAATACCAGAAGCGCACGATATGCAGCTTCCTGTTCTGCGGCCTTCTTTGTATGTCCCACTCCGCTTCCTATCACTTTGTCTCCCACACAGACATTCACGGAAAAGCTCTTGTCATGATCCGGTCCGCTCTCCTCAACCAGCACATAGGAAAGTGTCTCATGTTCCCCTTGTACCACTTCCTGCAGGATAGTCTTGCTATCATAAAAGAGTTTCTTATGCTCAATATCTGTAAGAATATATTTTAGCACAAATTCTTTTGCATTAGCAAAACCACCGTCTAAATAAATTGCACCGATAATTGCTTCAAGAGCATCCGAAAGAATGGATTTTCTCTTTCTTCCTCCGGTGTGATCCTCGCCTTTTCCAAGCAGGAGATAATCTCCGAGATTTAACACTTCCGTGCACATCGCAAGTGTTGGTTCACAGACAATGCTGGCACGAAGTCTGGTAAGATCTCCTTCCGGAAGCTCCGGATAATTTGCATACAGGAAGTCACTGGATACGATTTCGAGCACCGCATCTCCCAAAAACTCTAAACGTTCGTTATCTGAAAGCTTCTTCATATGTTTCTCATTTGCATAGGAACTATGGGTCAAGGCTTGTCTCAGCAATCCTTCTTCTTTGAAGGAATACCCGATTTTTTCCTGAAACTCGGCTAACTGCTTCATATCGACTCCTCTCTTTTTTCTTGTCCTTGTCACTATAACTGACAAAAAAGCCCTTGAATCATCAAGGGCTTTATGATCATTTCCTTATTCCGATTAGTTAATCGCTTTTTTGATCTGCTCTACTGCATCACCAACGGTAACAATTTTCTCTGCCTCTTCATTTGGAATTTCAATATCAAATTCCTCTTCCAATCCCATAATAATCTGGAATACATCCAGTGAATCGGCTCCAAGATCGTCAACAAATGTTGACTCCATTTTTACTTCACTTGCATCGACGTTCAATACTTCCACGATGATATCTCTTAATTTTTCGAATTCCATAATTCTTCCTTTCTACTCTTCCTCTTCCTTTTCTGTTGAGTCAATAATATTTTCTTTAATTTTTCCATTGATATCCTGTTCATTGAACATGACACACTGGAAAATAGAATTCTTAATCTCTACCTCCTTTGAACTGCCATGGGTCTTTACTACAAGACCGTTTAGTCCCAAAAGAGGTGCTCCGCCATACTGGGATGCATCAAATGATTTCAGCGTTTTCTTAAGTGCCGGCAGGGCAAGTGCCGCTCCGATCTTACTCTTTAAAGTACTCATCAGTCCCTGCTTAATTACATGAATCAGGGTTGCGCTTAAGCCCTCATACAATTTGAGAATTACATTTCCGGTAAAGGCTTCACATACAATTACATCTGCGCCGCCATGTGGAATTTCTCTTGATTCAATGCTTCCGACAAAATTGATATCCTTGCACTCTCGAAGAAGCGGCAGGGTTTCCTTTACTAAAGCATTTCCCTTTTCATCCTCGGCGCCGATATTGACAAGCGCCACCTTTGGATTCTTGATTCCGACCACATTTTCCATGTAGATAGATCCCATCTTTGCAAATTGCACCAGATGCTCTGATCTTGCATCCACGTTTGCGCCACAATCAATGAGTAACGACACTCCGGTCTCCGTTGGGATGAGAGGTGCAAGAGGAGGTCTCTTGATTCCTTTAATTCTTCCGATGATCAGTTGTCCGCCTACCAGAATTGCTCCCGAGCTTCCTGCAGAAACAAAAGCATCTGCTTCTTTCTGCTTTACCATATTCATACCAACCACAATAGAGGACTGCTTTTTCTTACGAACGGCCTCAACCGGCGGCTCTGCCATCTCGATTACTTCCGGAGCATGAACCACTTCAATCTGTTCCTCTGGATAAGTATATTTCGCAAGCTCTTCTTTTATAACATCTTCCTGTCCAACCAGAAAAACTTTAATGTCGCTTCGCTCTTTTACTGCTTCTACAGCTCCTAAAACCGGAGCAGCCGGAGCATTGTCACCGCCCATAGCATCTAATGCTACTCTTGTAACGATCTCCATAAAACAACCCTCCTTTTATGTCTAATAGAAAATATACATAAACTTTCTGTATAAGTCAAGAACAAAGAAGCAGTACCTTGTACTCTGCTGTTTTACTCTGTAAAATAAATAAAATCCGCAACCGCACGTTCGCTTCCCTTTGGGCATGGCACATTCACCAGTGTATTTTCAAATACCAGGGAAGAGCTTCCGCCTCCATCAAGGGCCCTTGCATATACACATCCCTTTGAAAGGAAGATGTCTATCAGCTCCTGCAGGGTCAATCCGTTATCATAGCTCTTCTCCCCTGCTGTGATAATATAATATTCGCAGGGCTTTACCATGCCATAGGCTGTTCTTGGGTATATAACGTTATAATCCTGTGAGGTTCCCCTGTCTTTTATGTTTGCAGTTGGTGTCTTAGCCTGTCCTACACCATTGATAATAAGCGGAGGAAGTGCAGTTCCCCAGGTCTGTACCACGCCTTGATTTAACAGATCCTGTGGCGTACTTCCATAAGGTGCAGTAAATAAAGTTCCATCATTTCTTAAACACATATCACTTCCGGACGTCTGCGTTCCTGAAATATGTTTTCCATCCTTGATAAATACTCCTGCCAAAGCCGGATTTCCTCCATCATAGAAGAAAAAGCTTCCATTGGTTCCAACTACCCAGTTTTGACGTTTGCTTGCCTTTGTGGGTCTTTCCCTGCTGCCTCCAAAGGTATCATTCGCAAGTCCTCCATGCATCTGTGTCGGACTGTTAATCACTACATGGGTCAGCCAGTACACTCCCGTAGCAGTACTTCCCTTTGTAGATGTGGCATATATGTTATCTGAGATATGCTTATACTGTGCATTTGCATACTCTGCTGCGTAGGTCCGGTATGCCAGTCTTGCACTTGTTCTTGGATAAGCCTGCACCTCAAAACATACATCCTGATTATGATATTCGAAATGAATGGTATTTTTCCCGCTTACCATGGTAAGATCTGATTTAAAAGTCACATCCGATGCAGATATACTTTCTTTTACCCCGTTATCCAGCTCGATGGTTATCGTATTAACCGATAAGACATCTCCTTCCAAAAGATCCGCAGGCTGTTGAATCGTTGCACCAACAATCGGTCGATACGTTGCAGTAATGGCAAACTGATAGGTATGATCATGATAGAAAATCTCACAGTCATTTTCTCCCAATTCAAGAATATCATCCTGGTCCACCGCAAAATCAGTCTTCTCGATTTCTGTTCCATCTTCATATTTTACCAGAATGCTGTTTAAGTTCAGTATTTCTCCGGCATAAGCCTCAAAGGTCAGAGGCTCCACAGAGGCAATGTCCTTTTCAATTGCATGAACCGTAAATTCAAAGGGCTGGTCTTTAAAATTCGCCTGAAAAAGATTTTCCCCGTAATCCAATAATCGATCTTCATCTTCAACGGTAATTCGCTTGTCTTCTTTATCCATCTCGATTGTCGTCTCGTCTTCAAAATGCATGACAAAGACTAACTGATCATAAGGAATCGGCTGATCGATATAATAATCCGCTTTTTCAATCACTTCCGTTCCAACAAGCAGTTTTTCCACACCAAACACATGAATTTCATATGGTAGATCGTGATATTCAATTTGGAATGTATTTTCACCATTTTGAATGATTTTATCCTCGGAAGTAACCGTTACCTCAGAAGGATCTATTTTGCTTTCTGCTCCGTCCGCATAAAAAACGGTATACCCGTCCGGCTCAATTTCATCATCCGCGAACCAGTCATATTTTGCATGGGCCTCTACATGTTCAATTGGAACAATATTAAGTTTCAGCACCGATTCTAACGTCTGATCATCCACCTTCGTTTCAATCGCATACTCTTCCCCAGTTACATATTTGGGCTTATCAGGCATAGAAAATTCGTCTTTTTCTACCTCGTGCCCATCCTCATATACATAAAACACATGAATTTGGGACTGCTCTATATCGCGCCCGACATATACCTGTTCCTCATCATACAGATTTTTGATTTCCACAAGTGGCGATACTTCTATTTCCAAATCCGTCTGAAGCAGAAAATTTTTCAGATGAGCGGTATTTTTTACCTCGTTCAAGTCCGCACCGGTCAGTTCAAAATCCGTTACCTGATATGTGCGCCCCAGCACCGATTCCGCTTCAACATATAACTCTTCCGGAGCCAGATCCTCATATTGGTATAGCTGTTCCACCACCACACTTGCATTCAGGCGAACCGGAAGGAAATATAAAACGGCAAAAAGAACCAATAGGGAAAGTAAACCTATAATAATCAGAATTTTTAACTTATTTTCTTTGCAAAATATTTTTTTCATTCGTATATCTCCAAACTCTTACATAGCAAAAAAGTAGGGATACAGATTTCTCCATATCCCTACACCTTTTACCCACTACGCTATAAATTAATCCTGTGGAATGATTTCTTTTTTGTTATAAGATCCACAGTTCTTGCATACACGATGTGGCATCATTAATTCTCCACACTTGCTGCACTTAACTAAAGTTGGAGCAGACATCT
>JBJENM010000006.1:0-5916 GCA_051880175.1 Agathobacter sp.
AAACAAACTTAATATAGCTGGAAGATGAATTTACACACAAATATGGACTTGACTTCTTATACCTAAAATCCTTGAAAAACAGCTTCAAAAAGCGGATTTTTCATGCGAATTGTATTATTTTGAAGAGCTGATTTTGCTGTATACCTAATATTTGCGATTTTTTAGGTACAGGCTAAAATTGATTCGGCGAAAACATACAATCGGCACCAAAAAACGCTTAAAATGACGCTTTTTTCAAAGATTTTAGGTATGGGAAGAAAATCAACCGGCGAAATGATACAATTTACCAATCAAGCACAAATCCGAAAAGGGATAAAAAAGGAGATAAAGCAGATGAGTTTAGGTGAAAATATTTGTTATTTAAGAAAACAGAAGAAATTAACACAAGAACAATTTGCAGAAGCGATGAGTGTTACAAGGCAGACAGTATCCAGATGGGAAGCGGATGAAGTGATTCCGGAGCTTGCCAAGCTGGTGGATATGTGCACCTATTTCTCCTGCAAACTGGATGCATTGGTTCGAGAAAATCTGTCCGTACAGAGTGAAATCTATTCTGAGATAAGAATAGCAAGGGTGGCAGCCTTTCATTTTGCAAGCTATGTTATGATTTCTCCGAATCCGGAAGATGATGTAAACGGATATATGGAACGCTGGGCAGCAAACAGCGGCCTGAAAGCAGCATTTCCGGATGCGAAGCTGATTGGCTGGGATTTTCCTTTTGTATCCCAGGAACAGCAGAACCGATTCGGCATGCATGGGTATGCAGCGGCATATGTAATCCCTGAGGGCTTTCAAACAGAGTGCCCCGGAGTACAGTATTCTGAAAATGAGGAAGCAGATTATGCAGTCATAACCATCACAGATCCATTTGTGCAGGCATTTGAGCGGATTCCGAATGCCTATAAGCTAATCATGAAATACCTTCAAGCGAATAATTTCAAGGAGAATCCTCAGGAAAATATCCTCAGCTGTTTTGAATATGTATACGAAAAGGAAGGTGTGTCCTATATGGATGTATACGTTCACGTGGATGGCGTAACAAAAGTTGATGCATACTCACAATTCAATTGAGAGCTTAAGAACCGAAGTGTATTCGGTTCTTCTTTTTTAAAACGAAAAGGTAAGGAGCCGCCGTACGAATTATAAAGTACGGCAGCTCCTTTTTGTTATGAAGGATATACATAATTTATTTACAAGTATTTTACAGGATTGTGATTTTGCCTTTTACATTGGAATGCTAGCATCAGAACCTATGGGAGGCATGTGACCATGGAAATAAGATTAAAAAATATATGTAAAGGCTTTGGCAAACAGTTTTCAATAGAAAATCTGAATATGACCATTTCGTCAGGAGAGTTTGCAACATTTCTTGGACCCTCCGGTTGTGGGAAGACGACAATATTAAGGATGATTGCCGGATTGGAATATCCGGATTCCGGAGAAATATGGTATGACGATACCTGCGTATTCTCATCAAAGGATAAGATTCATGTTGCGCCGGAAAAAAGAAATCTGGGCTTTGTATTTCAGGATTTTGCACTTTGGCCTCATATGACCGTGTATGAAAATGTAGCATTCCCGTTACGTGCCAGAAAAGAAAAAGAGGGAATCGATGAAAAAGTAATGGGAGCGTTAAAAGCAGTCCGCTTGGAAGAACTTGCACAGCGTTATCCGGAGCAATTGTCCGGAGGGCAGCAGCAGAGGGTTGCTTTTGCAAGGGCAATTGTCGGCCAGCCAAGCTGCATTCTGTTTGATGAGCCCTTGTCTGCATTAGATGCTATTTTGCGTGATGAGATGCGGACAGAGATCAAGAGGCTGACAGAAAGCTTAGGAGTTACTTCTGTGTTTGTAACACACGACCAGACAGAAGCAATGAGTATGAGCGATAAAATCTTTGTCCTGAACAAAGGGCAGGTACATCAGGAGGGAAGTCCTGAGGAAATCTACAACAATCCAAAAACAAAGTTTGTGGCAAATTTTATCGGAAAATCCAACTGGATTGATAAAAATATCATGGTCCGCCCTGAGAACATGTCTCTGACGGAGATACCGAATAGTGTGTGCTATGAAGCGGATATTGTTCAACAGCAGTTTTTAGGGAATACCTATGAAATCCAACTTGATATGAATGGTAACAGATGGGTAGTGCAGTCTCCGAAAAGACAGGAAAAGCAATCGTTACACATTTATATAAATAAAGAATGCTTGAAATCATTTCAAGCTATCGCGTAAAAAGAAGGAGAATTAGTATGAAAAAGCGAGTAATCAGTACTTTATTAGCAATGACCTGTGCCATAGGAATCGCAGCCTGCGGAAACTCTTCTGCGGAGCCTGATGTACAGGAAAACCAAGCAAGTGCCGTAGAAGAAAATCAGGATACCAAAACAGAGGAACCGGCAGAGAATACAGCTGCGGAAGAGCAGAATAAAGAATTGTCCGGCAAGGTTGTGGTATATATGCCAAGCCCATCCGGATTAAACGAAAAATATGTCGCAGATTTTGAGGAAAAAACCGGTGTGACAGTAGAATTATTTGAAGGAACGACCGGTGAAATTCTGGCAAGACTGGAAACGGAAAAGGATAACCCTGTAGCAGATGTTGTTGTACTGGCATCCTGGTCAGACGGTCTGGCATTAAAGGCAGAGGGTGGCTTAATGAGCTACCCGGAAGCAGAGAATGCAGATAAGCTGTACGATGGATGGACAGATGACGATAATATGCTGTTTGGCACCAGCGCCTCAGCAGTTGGCGTAATTTACAATACCACCTTGGTTGACAGCCTGGATGCAGACTGGAGCGATCTTGCATCTGAAGAATATAAAGATATGCTGGCAATCGCAGATCCGGAAAAATCCGGTTCTTGTAAAGATTTCCTTGCAGGATATATGTATGCAACGGGAGAAGACTGGAGTGCATTTGAAGGAATGGCACAGAACGGAATGACGGTACCGGGAGCAAACAAGGCTGCGCTTGAAGCCGTAACCACAGGAGAAAAGGCGATTCTGGTAGCAGGTGTTGATTACAATGCATACTCCAACATCAACAAAGGAGAGCCGCTTCAAATCTATTATCCAAAGTCAGGTACAGTCATTAATCCAAGACCGGCTATGATTTTAAGCACCAGCCAGAACGTGGATAATGCAAAAGCATTTATTGATTATCTGATGAGTGATGATGCACAGAAGCTTGTAGCAGATGCATATTTATTACCGGGAAGAAGTGATATCTCCTGCGAGAACAGAACAAATGTAGCAGATATTCCGGTATTGGATACAGACTGGAACTGGATGATGGAGCATGCAGACGCTATCGCAGAAAATTTGAATGAGATTTGTAAATAATTATTAGAAAAAGGAAAAAACATATGAGAAATAAAGTAAGCAGAAATATTGGGTATACCATCATTTCTCTTGTTTTGGCATTTCTTATTGTGGTTCCAATTGTAACGGTTTTTTCAGAGGCGGTCATGGTAGATGACCGCCTTGATTTATCAAATGCAATCCGGACCATCTGCAATAGTGAAAATGTAAAAACAATCATGAATTCATTGCTACTGGGGGTGTTGGTTGTACTTGTTTCAACAATGATTGCAACTCCACTGGCATTTATTTTAGTGAGAACAAAATTTGCCCGGAAAAAATGGCTGGATATCGTGCTGATGATTCCATTTATGACACCGCCCTATATATCCTCTATGGGGTGGATTCTGTTTATGCAGAAAAGAGGGCTTTTTCAGCAGATGTTTCCACAGACGGGAAGCCTATCGGAGCATTTTTTCTCGCTGGCAGGCCTTACTCTGGCAATGAGCCTTCATGTATTTCCGTTTATGACTACAATTCTGAAAAATGCCATATTGAATATGAACCCCAATCTGGAAGAGAGTGCAGCAGTTTTCGGAGGAAAGTTGTTTTACCGGCTGAAAAAGATCACCATGCCACTATTAACAGGAAATTATGCCATCGGAATGCTTTTGGTCATGGTAAAAACATTGTCTGAGTATGGCACACCGGCAACGCTTGGAAAAAGAATCGGATTTTATGTGTTTACGACAGATATTCACAGATATGCTACTACATCACCGATTGATTTTGGAAAAGCATCCAGCTTGTCAAGCATATTGGTGGGCATCTGCATGCTGATGTGGCTTTTGCAGAACTATATCACCGGCAAACATACCTATAATCTGGTGGGAGGCAAAGGCAGAAGGACAGAAAATATATCCGAAAGCAAATGGGTGAATGGCATCAGTCTCATTTACATTTTAATCCTGCTTCTTTTTTCCATCGGAATACCGTATTTTTCCGTGATAATCACCTCTCTGATCAACTTAAGAGGTTACGGAATAAGCGCCGGCAATTTTACAATCGCGCACTATATCGAATTGTTTACCGCAAATTCAAAGGGTATCCGGGCAATTTTTACCAGCATCGGTCTGGCAGCAGTATCTGCAACCATAGCCAGCATGATTGGAACCGGTGTAGTAGTAAGCATACAAAAGGCAAAGAGATGGAAAAAACTCATTGAAGGAGAATGCCTGCTTCCCGAAATGATTCCCAATATTGTATTAGTTATTGGTCTGATGCTTTTCTGGAATAAAATATATAAAGTGCTTCCGCTATATAATACGCTGGGATTCATGGTTCTGGTGTATGTGGTCATGTTTCTGCCCTACTCCATTCAGTATGTTTCCTCGGCAGTAATGCAGATTGGCGGCAATCTACAGGCAGCCGGAATGATCTGCGGAGGAAATAAGCTGTACAATTTTAGAAGAATAACCATGCCGTTAGTAATGAAAGGAATCATCAGTGGCTGGATGATGATTTTCATTATATCCTTCCGCGAGCTGGTTGCCTCCAGTCTGATCGCGCCACCGAATGTACTGACGGTATCAACCTTTATTGTGAGAGAATTTGAACAGGGAAGTGTATCTACAGGAATGGCAATGGCGGTAATCTGTGTGCTTTTGTCTACCACTTCTCTAATTATACTGAATCAGGTTCTCGATAAGAAAAAATAACATGATGGATATCAAAGAAGCAGAAAAAATATTTCAACAATATTCCGAAGACAAACAGGAGGGCTGGATAGCACATTCCAGAAATGTTGCGAAAGCGGCACAGAAGATAGCAGCGCAGGCAGGGCTTGATGACAAAAAAGCATATGTCTATGGGCTGTTGCACGATATCGGAAGAAGCAGAACAAAGGGACAGTTCCGGCATATCATGTTTGGTTATGAAATGATGATGGAGAAAGGGTATGAGGATATTGCCAGAATCTGTCTGACCCATTCCTTTCCGGTACAGAATATATACTCTTATGTAGGGGAACTGGATATTAAAAAAGAAGAAATAGAAAAGTATCAGGATCTTTTACAAAATTGCATATATGATGACTACGATCGGCTGATTCAGTTATGCGATGCCCTATCTGTTGATACCGGGTATGTTTGTCTGGAAAAGCGTTTTGTAAATAATGTATTCAAGTATGGATTTAATGACTATACGATTGAAAAATGGAAGAAAACGATAGAGCTTAAAGACTATTTTGAAGAAAAGGCAGGGAATATGAAGGTCGAGCAATTGCTGCAGGAAAGGCTGTAGCGGTTGCTCGACTTTTTCGTGGTATGGAAAGAAATCTGAAATGTGATGCTGGGATATATAGGTAGGAAAGGTTGGTAGGAAACATGGTTTATGTCCTTTTTATCGGACACGTGTGGTGATATAAATTGATTATCAAAACTTGTAAAGTATTTTTTAAGATAAGGAGATGTTGAGTATGGCACTTCACGATTGGAATCATGATGGTAAGAAAGATTGGCAGGATGATTTTATTGAGTATCAGATCTATAAAGATGCTACCGAACAGAAGAATAATTCTTCTTATACTCCAAGTAATGGGATATCTACATTTGGTGCT
>JBJENM010000007.1:0-25072 GCA_051880175.1 Agathobacter sp.
GATATTTCAAAGAATATGATGATATATCTGTTTATTACCTTGAGGAAATTGTTATTTTTGCAGGCTATCAAAACAAAGGATACGGAAAACAATTACTTAATGAAATCGAGAAGCGCGTATTGGAATATGGAGCCAAGCATATCGAACTAACTAGTGTTAATGATGAACACCATATGCATTTCTATAAGGGTTTTGGGATGTATGCAGCTACCAATCTAAAGATTATGGGAAAGCACTATGAATGATGAAATGGGAATAAAAATAGAGTCAGCTTCCATGGAATGTGAAGATGCAAAGGGATTGATTCGTGAACTAAATCAGGTGCTTACCGTAATCACAGGTGATGACGGGACAGCGAATTTCCACGAAGAGGACGTGAGAGGAGAACGGGCTGCGTTCTTGATTGCTTATTATGATGAGCAACCATATGGCTGTGGTGCACTTAGACAGGTTTCGGAGGATACGGTAGAAGTAAAGAGAGTTTATGCAAGGAAAAATCAGCAGGGCATCGGAAGCGCGATATTAAAAGCGCTGGAGATTAAGGCGAGGGAATTTGGTTACAGGAAAATTGTGCTTGAAACGAGGGTTCAGAACACGAATGCCATTAAATTTTATGAGAAAAATGGCTTTTCCCATTGCAAACCCTTTGGAAACTACATAGGGAAGGCGAATGCATACTGCTTTGAGAAAATTCTTTCATAGTGGTCATACGTTTCAAATCGAGACGAGGGTTCATGTGTCAGAACCAATTGAATAAAAGGAGAAGGGGAGAATGTTATGGGCGATATTACATTAAAGAAAATTGATGAAAACAACTTTGTGGATGCATTTCATTTAAAATTGGGGGAAGGGCAGGAGAAATATGTTTCCAACCCAATTCGAAGTCTTGCACAGGCCTATGTGTACTATCATCAGTGCACGCCATTTGGCATTTACGCGGATGAGACCATGGTGGGATATGTCATGGTAATCTACGATTATGATCTGGAAGAATATGATATCTGGCATCTGATGATAGACTGTGCATATCAGCATAACGGATATGGAAAAAAGGCAATGGAAGAATGTCTGGATTACATAAAGACGAAGCCGTTTGGGGCATCTGATAAGGTGGCTTTGACGTGCAATAAGGAGAATGCGGGCGCACTGCATCTGTATCATACGCTTGGATTTCAAGAGACCGGAAATACGGATGAAGACGAAATAGAGCTCGCGTTGATGCTTTCGTAATACAGGGGACGCGGATGACTGCTCGGAAAATACATGCAGTATCTCAAACAAAAAAGCACACCCACTCATTAAAAAATGAATGGATGTGCTTTTTATTCTATTTCCTTGACAACTGTGTTGCTGCCTCAATAAATCCACGGAACAGCGGGTGTGGTCTGTTTGGTCTGGATTTCAGTTCCGGGTGAGCCTGGGTTGCAACGAACCAAGGATGATCCGGAATTTCTACCATCTCAACGATCCTTCCATCCGGGGAAAGACCGCACAGCTTCATGCCATTTTCGGTAAGGATGCTTCTGTAGTCGTTGTTTACCTCATAGCGGTGACGGTGGCGCTCGGCAATTTCCTTGGAACCATACAACTCATAAGCCTTGGAGGTTTCGTCCAGAACGCATGGGTAAGAACCAAGACGAAGGGTTCCGCCGATATCCTCCACACCATTCTGATCCGGAAGCAATGCAATCACCGGATGCGGAGTGTTTGGATCAAGCTCGATGCTGTGGGCATTGGTAAGTCCGCATACATGGCGGGCATATTCAATGATGGATACCTGCATGCCAAGACAAAGACCAAGATAAGGAACCTTGTTTTCTCTTGCATATTTTGCGGCGGAAATCATTCCTTCCACACCACGGCTTCCAAATCCGCCGGGAACAATGATACCGGAAACCTCGGAAAGCATTTCCGATGCATTGTCATCATTTAAGGTCTCGGAATCAATCCATTTGATATTGACGGTTGCGTGCTGCGGGATACAGCCATGCTTTAAGGCTTCCACAACAGAAATGTATGCATCATGAAGTGCGGTATATTTTCCCACTAAGGCAATCTTCACTTCCTTGTCTGCATGTCTTAGATCATATACCATCTGCTCCCAGTCGGACAGATCCGGATCCGGGCAGGGAAGATTCAGGCACTGGCAGGCAACCTTTGCGAGGTTTTCCTTTTCCATGGCAAGAGGAGCCTCATATAAGTATTCCACATCAAGATTCTGAAGAACGTTTGTGTTTGGAACATTACAGAAAAGAGCAATTTTATCCCGGATTCCCTGGTCAATTTCATGCTCGCAGCGGCAGACAATGATATCCGGCTGGATACCCATACCCTGAAGCTCCTTCACGCTCTGTTGGGTAGGCTTTGTCTTAAGCTCCCCGGAGGCCTTCAGGTAAGGAATCAAAGTAACATGACAGAGAATGGCATTTTCGTGCCCCACTTCATGCTGGAACTGTCGGATTGCCTCAAGAAACGGCTGGCTTTCGATATCACCCACGGTTCCTCCCACCTCAATGATTGCGATATGGGTTTCATCTGTATTATAATTGCGGTAGAAACGGCTTTTGATTTCGTTGGTAATGTGTGGGATGACCTGAACGGTTCCACCGCCATAATCACCCCGGCGCTCCTTTTGAAGGACGGACCAGTATACCTTTCCCGTAGTGACGTTGGAGTTTTTGGTAAGACTTTCATCAATGAAACGCTCATAATGGCCTAAATCCAGATCAGTTTCTGCTCCGTCATCGGTGACGAATACTTCTCCGTGCTGGATTGGGTTCATGGTTCCCGGATCTATATTAATATATGGATCAAATTTCTGCATGGTTACTTTGTAACCGCGGGCTTTTAGCAGACGTCCTAATGATGCGGCGGTAATTCCTTTTCCAAGTCCCGATACGACTCCACCGGTAACGAATACATACTTAACTGGCATAACGCTCCTCCTCTTAGATGGTATAAACAAACTCTTTCTCTATTTTAAAAATACCCACCAATTATACTGCTGGAAAATTTCAGATTCCACCATTTAGAGTGAAAAAGTCAAAAAACTATTTTAGAAAAAATTTAGCTTTAAATTATAAAAACTTACCAATGATAATATTGATTTTGCATAATTTTTTACATATAATAAAAACGATACACTTTTGGAAAAATGGAGGGACTTATGGATACCCAAGGACCGAATAATTATAATAACAATCCGTATAATGGAAATGGCAACGGACCATACAATAACGGAAATAATGGAAATAATAACGGAAGCAATAACAACAATAATGGAAACGGAGACAATCATAAGAACGATAAGAATGGTCAAATGATCATGAGCTTTATTATGGTTGCCCTGATCTTGTTATTTTTTGTTTCCCTGTTTTCAAACCGGTTCGCTCAGATGAACACCGTAGAGACAACTTATACCGAGTTCATTGCACAACTGGAATCAAAAAATGTAAAAACCATTGAATTTGAGAATTACCAGATTAACTATACGCTGGTAAAGGATGAGAAGAACTTTGAAATCACATATTATACCGGATATATTTCAGACCCGGCATTGATTCAGGAGATTAAGGTTGCAAAAACCTCGGAAGGGCTTCCTATTGAAGTGTCTCAGAAAATCCCGGATAATACATCTTCATGGATACTTAATATCTTAAGCTTTATCATTCCGGTTGTTTTCCTTTGGATTCTCTTTGGCTTCCTTATGAAGCGTATGGGTGGCGGAAGCATGGGAATGGGCAAGTCCCCTGCCAAGATTTATACAGAGAAAACTACCGGAGTTACCTTTAAGGATGTTGCAGGACAGGATGAAGCGAAGGAGTCCCTGCAGGAGATTGTTGACTTTTTGCATAATCCAAAGAAATACAAGGACATCGGAGCAAAGCTTCCGAAGGGAGCTCTTCTTGTGGGACCTCCGGGAACCGGTAAGACTTTACTTGCAAAGGCAGTGGCAGGAGAGGCCCATGTTCCGTTCCTTTCCCTTGCGGGCTCTGACTTTGTAGAGATGTTTGTAGGTATGGGTGCTTCCCGTGTCCGGGACTTATTCAAAGAGGCACAGAAGATGGCACCGTGTATTATCTTCATTGATGAGATTGATGCCATCGGTAAAAATCGTGACAGTCGCTACGGCGGTGGAAACGATGAGCGTGAACAGACCTTAAACCAGCTCCTTGCTGAAATGGATGGCTTTGATACCTCAAAGGGTATTCTTATGATCGCTGCCACCAACCGGCCGGAGGTTCTTGATAAAGCCCTCCTTCGTCCGGGACGTTTCGACAGACGAATCATCGTAGATAAACCGGACTTAAAGGGACGTTTAGAGACCCTTAAGGTTCATTCCAAGGATGTTCATATGGATGAGACCGTTGATTTGGATGCCCTTGCCCTTGCTACGGCAGGTCTTGTTGGATCGGATCTTGCCAATATGATTAATGAAGCTGCCATCAACGCAGTAAAGAACGGAAGACAGTTTGTCAACCAGAGTGACCTTTTTGAGGCTTTTGAGCTTGTGGCTGTGGGAGGAAAAGAGAAAAAGGACCGCGTCATGAGTGATAAGGAGCGCAAGATCGTTTCCTACCACGAAGTCGGCCATGCTCTTGTTTCTGCACTTCAGAAAAATACAGAGCCTGTTCAAAAAATCACTATTGTTCCCCGTACCATGGGAGCTTTGGGTTATACCTTACAGACCCCGGAGGAAGAAAAGTTCCTAGAGACAAAGGATGAGCTTTTGGCAAAAATCGCAACCTATATGGGCGGACGTGCCGCAGAAGTCATTGCATTCGGTACTGCAACAAGCGGTGCAGCAAATGATATCGAGCAGGCAACCAAGATTGCGAGGGCAATGGTAACCATGTATGGTATGTCTGATAAGTTTGGCATGATGTGCCTTGCAACGGTGGAGAACCAGTATCTGGAAGGAAGAGCAGGACTCATCTGCGGGGAAGATACCGCGGCAGATATTGATAAAGAAGTTTTGGATATCATAACAAACAGCTATAACGAAGCAGAAAAACTTCTTACGGAAAACCGGGAAATCTTAGACAAGATTTCGGATTACCTGTATGAGAAGGAAACCATTACCGGTAAAGAATTTATGAAGATGTTCCGTGAAATGAAGGGTATTCCGGAAGAAGAAGCTTCCGAAACGAAGACTTCCGAAGAAAAGTCTTCCGAAACAGAAGGTGACTTAAAGGAAGAGCAAAACGAGAACATGTTTGAGGAATAAGATGTTTGACATACAAGAAGAATTAAGTAAACTCCCGGATACACCGGGAGTTTATATTATGCATGACAAAAATGATGTAATCATCTATATAGGAAAAGCGGTAAGTCTTCGAAAGCGTGTCCATCAGTATTTTCAGCCCAGCCATAACGAGGGCATTAAGAAAAAGCAGATGGTGGAGCATATTGCATGGTTTGAGTATGTCATTACGGACTCAGAGCTGGAGGCATTGATTTTGGAATGCAATCTGATCAAGGAGCATACGCCAAAGTACAACACCATGCTTCGGGATGATAAGACATATCCGTATATTCGTGTAACCGTAGGAGAAGACTATCCAAGAATCCTTTTTGCAAGACAGATGAAAAAGGATCACTCCAAATATTTCGGACCATATACCAGTGCAGGAGCGGTAAAGGATACCATCGAGCTTATGAATAAGCTGTACCATCTCCGCACCTGTAACCGGAAGCTTCCCCAGGATATCGGGGTGGAGCGCGCCTGCTTGAATTACCACATTCATCAGTGTGATGCGCCATGTCAGGGCAATATCAGCAGGGAGGACTATCGCAAAAGAGTGAATTCGGCGCTGGAGTTTTTGAATGGAAATTACAAGCCGATTCTGAAGGATTTGAATGAGAAGATGCTGGCAGCCTCTGAGGAGATGGAGTTTGAAAAAGCCATTGAATATCGGGAGCTTCTTACCAGCGTGAAGCAGATTGCCCAGAAACAGAAGATTACGAATAGCGATGGGGAGGACAAAGATATCATTGCGCTGGCCAGCGATGATACGGATGCCGTGGTGCAGGTATTTTTCATTCGGGGAGGAAAAATCATCGGAAGGGACCATTTCCATGTGCGGGTGGGAACCGAGGAGGAACAGGGAAAAATCCTAAATGATTTTGTAAAGCAGTTCTATTCCGGAACTCCCTTTATCCCCCGGGAAATCATGCTGCAGAGTGAAATCGAGGACATGGATGTCTTGGAGGACTGGCTTTCGAAAAAGCGCGAGGGAAAGGTGACGATCCGGGTTCCCCAGAAGGGTATGAAAGAGCGGCTGGTGGAGCTTGCCAAGAAAAATGCAGAGCTGGTATTAAATCAGGATAAAGAAAAAATCAAGCGTGAAGAGGGCAGAACCATCGGTGCCGTAAAAGAAATCGAGAAGCTTCTGGGAATGAAGGATTTAAACCGCATGGAAGCCTACGATATATCCAACATCAGCGGGTTTGAGACGGTAGGGTCCATGATTGTATTTGAAAAAGGAAAACCAAAGAAAAGCGACTACCGTAAGTTTAAATTAAAGACCATATCCGGGCCGGATGATTATGCCTCCATGCATGAAGTGCTAACCAGAAGATTTATGCATGGAATGCAGGAGCAGGAGGAGCTTAAGGAGAAGGATCTTCCGGAGAATGTGGGAAGCTTTAACCGTTTTCCGGATATCATTCTGATGGACGGTGGAAAAGGTCAGGTCAATATCTGTCTTTCGGTGTTAGAGGAGTTGGGACTTTCCATTCCGGTATGCGGTATGGTAAAGGATGATAATCATAATACCAGAGGCCTGTATTTTAATAATGTGGAGCTCCCAATTGACAGAAGGAGCGAGGGCTTTAAGCTGATTACCCGGATACAGGATGAAGCCCACCGCTTTGCAATTGAATATCACAGATCCCTTCGTTCAAAATCCCAGGTACATTCCGTTCTGGATGATATTGAAGGAATCGGCCCCACCAGAAGGAAGGCGCTGATGCGAAGATATCAGAGCCTGGAGAATATAAAAAATGCTACTGTGGAGGATCTGAGCTTGACGGATTCCATGAACCAGGCGGCGGCAGAAGCGGTTTACCGCTTTTTCCACGTTGAAGAGAAGTAGTAATTATGATAAAATGAGCGCAAGCGAGTCAACATGCTTGCATAGAACGAGGAGGGTTTTATGGCAACGAACGGAGTAAGTATAGCAAAGATTATTGATTTATTGGATCTTAAGAACTTTACAGATGAAATTGAGGTAAAGAAAAGAAAGATTACCACAACGGACGTAAACCGACCTGCACTTCAGCTGACCGGCTATTTTGAACATTTTCAGCAGAGTCGTGTTCAGATTATCGGTAATGTAGAATATACATTCCTGCAAAAGCTGTCAGATGAGGAAAGAAAGACACATATCACGGAATTTTTGAAATTTGATATTCCCTGTATCATTTTCTGCCGAGATCTGGAGCCGGATGAAATTTTCCTTCAGGCGGCGACGGAGAGCGGTATTCCGCTGCTTGGAACCGGGCGTTCCACCTCTGAATTCATGGCGGAGCTGATTTATACCCTGGGAGAACAGCTGGCACCCTGTATCACCATTCACGGAGTGCTGGTCGATGTATATGGCGAAGGTCTTTTGATTACCGGAGACAGCGGAATCGGAAAAAGCGAGGCCGCATTGGAATTGATCCGAAGAGGTCACCGACTTGTTACGGATGACGTTGTGGAGATCCGTAAAATCAATGAGCACACCCTGATGGGAACCTCGCCGGATATTACAAGACACTTTATTGAGCTTCGCGGTATCGGAATTATCGACGTCAAGACTCTTTACGGAGTAGAGTGTGTAAAGGAAAAACAGCAGATTGATCTTGTAATTAAGCTGGAAGACTGGAAGAAGGAAGCAGAGTACGACAGGCTTGGCTTAGAGGAAGAATATATAGAATACCTGGGAAATAAAGTCGTATGTCATTCCCTGCCGATCCGTCCGGGACGAAATCTGGCGGTGATCTGTGAGACTGCAGCCGTAAACCACAGACAAAAGAAGATGGGATATAATGCGGCTCAGGAATTGTATCGCAGAGTACAGGAAAACCTCACCAAGAAGCGTGATGAGGACGATTAGATAATAGATAGAGAAAAGAGGATATCAATATGGAAAAGAAAAATGCATGGGAGAAATACCCGGAAGGAAAAAAGAGAGAGCAGGTGTTTGCTTTTGCAGAGGACTACCGAAAGTTTATCTCAGAATGCAAGACAGAGCGGGAATGTGCCGCAGCACTTTATGAAGATGCAAAGAAAAACGGATATAAGGATTTTGATGAAGTAGTAAAAGCAGGAAAGAAACTAAAGGCCGGAGATAAGATCGTTGCCAATAACATGGGAAAAGGTCTTGCCATGTTTATCATCGGAACAAAGGATATGGAGCAGGGAATGAATATCCTTGGTGCCCATATTGACTCTCCGAGAATGGATTTAAAACAGGTGCCATTGTATGAGGATACCGAGATGGCCTTTTTGGATACCCACTATTATGGCGGCATCAAGAAGTATCAGTGGGTAACACTTCCACTGGCACTTCATGGAGTAATTTGTAAAAAGGATGGTTCAACCGTAACCGTCAATATCGGTGATAAGCCGGGGGACCCTGTATTTGGAGTAAGCGATCTTCTGGTTCATCTCTCCGCAGATCAGATGGAAAAGAAGGCCGCAAAGGTCATTGAAGGAGAAAGCTTAGATCTTCTGATCGGAAGCATTCCGGAAGCGGAAAAGAAGGACAAAAAGGATGCGAAGGAACGTGTGAAAGCCAATATTCTTACCATACTGGAGAAGTCCTATGGTGTAGATGAGGAGGATTTCCTTTCCGCAGAAATTGAGGTAGTACCAGCCGGGGAGGCAAGAGACTACGGATTTGACAGAAGCATGATCATGGGATACGGACATGATGACCGTGTGTGCGCATACCCATCTTACCGCGCAATGCTTGAAGTTAAAAAGCCAGAGACCACCTGTGTATGTCTGCTGGTGGATAAGGAAGAAATCGGAAGCGTCGGTGCCAGCGGAATGCAGTCGAAGTTTTTTGAGAACTGCGTTGCCGAGCTTATCAACTTAACGGATACCTACAGTGAACTTAAGGTTCGCCGTGCACTGAAGAATTCCAAGGTATTGTCATCGGATGTATCGGCAGCCTTTGATCCGAATTATCCAAGTGTCATGGAGAAGAGAAATGCTGCATACTTCGGAAAAGGAATCGTATTTAACAAGTACACCGGCTCCCGCGGAAAATCCGGTTCAAATGATGCAAACCCGGAATATATCGCAAAGCTTCGTAATATTATGGATACAAATCAGGTATCCTTCCAGACCGCAGAGCTTGGAAAGGTAGATCAGGGCGGCGGTGGAACAATCGCCTACATCCTTGCAAACTACAACATGAATGTCATTGACAGCGGAGTTGCGGTTCTCAACATGCATGCCCCGTGGGAAATTATCAGTAAAGTAGATCTTTACGAGGCATTAAACTGCTATGTAGCATTCCTGAAGGAAGCATAAGGAATAATTATTGAACTCATGTTCCGCAATGAATTTGCATATTCGAATCCAAACCCGCTTTCGCTTGTAAAAAGCGTAGCGGTACTAAATTCGCAATACATTGCTCATTAAGTACCGACGCTTTTTAAACGTTTGGCTTCGAATAGCAAAATTCATTTTCGGAACATGAAATTAAATGAAAATCATCGTTAAGGAAGAGGTAGATGAGCAATTTTTTAGAGCATCTTAAACAGGTGATTCCAGAGGAAAGTATCCGGCTGAATGAACCTATGAAAAATCATACTACGTTTCGAATTGGCGGGAATGCAGATTATTTTGTATCTGTAAACAGGGAACAGCTGCCGCAGATCCTTGCCATTGCAAAAGGGGATGAAGTTTCGGTTACGATTATCGGAAACGGAAGCAACCTTCTGGTAAAGGATGGCGGAATCCGTGGATTGGTTGTGGAAATCGGAAAGGACATGGAGGAGATACAGATTCATGGAAACTGTATTACCGCAGGGGCCGGCGCACTTCTGTCGAAAATTGCAAGAGCAGCAGCGGATGCGGGATTAAGTGGACTTGAGTTCGCTTCCGGAATTCCGGGGAGCTTAGGCGGAGCCGTTGTGATGAATGCAGGAGCATATGGCGGAGAGATGAAGCAGGTGTTAGTATCTGCAAAGGTGCTGGACAAAAACGGAGAAGAAAAGATTCTTTCCAATGAAGAATTGGACCTGTCATACCGTCACAGCTGCATTGAGGAAAAGGGATATATCGTGGTGGAGGCCACGATTCGGTTAAACCCGAAGGAAAAAGAACAGATTTTTGCAGAAATGGAAGACATCAGGAAACGGCGGTTGGAAAAACAGCCTCTGGAATTTCCAAGTGCAGGAAGCACCTTTAAACGACCGGAGGGGTATTTTGCCGGGAAACTGATTCAGGACAGCGGACTATCCGGATATTCGGTAGGAGGAGCCCAGGTTTCCGAAAAACACAACGGTTTTGTCATTAATAAAGGAAATGCCACGGCACAGGATGTGCTGACCCTTATTGAGAATGTAAAAAAAGAAGTATATCGTCAGTTTCAGGTGGAGCTTGTACCTGAAGTAAAAATCATAGGAGAGTAGATCCGTGAAGCTTGTAATCGTAACCGGAATGTCCGGTGCAGGAAAAAAGACAGCAATGAATATGATGGAGGATATGGGATTTTTCTGCATTGATAATCTCCCAATTCCTCTGTTGGACAAATTTATGGATTTTTCGGTAAGTGTTACCGAGATGCAAAAGGTCGCTATCGGTATTGACATTCGAAGCGGAAAAGGCTTCGGTGACATCAAAGGCGCTCTTGAGCAGATGGACACAAAGGATATTCCGTATGAAATCCTCTTTTTGGACGCAGAGGACCAGGTTCTCGTGAAACGATACAAAGAGACGAGACGAAATCACCCTCTTGCAGCGGGGGAACGTGTGGACAAGGGAATTACCGAAGAACGAAAACAGCTGGCGGAACTTAAGAAAAGAGCGAATTACATTATCGACACAAGCCAGCTTCTTACAAGGGAGCTGAAGGTGGAGCTGGAGAAAATCTTTGTCCAGAATCAGGATTATAAGAATCTCTTCGTCACCATTCTCTCCTTTGGATTTAAGTATGGTATACCGGCGGATTCAGATATTGTCATGGATGTGCGATTTTTGCCAAATCCATATTATGTGGAAGGACTTCGTGCAAAGACAGGAAATGACCCTGAGGTTTCCGGATATGTCATGCAGTATAAGGAAGCAAATGAATTTATCGATAAGCTGGAGGATATGATTAATTTCCTGATTCCCAATTATATTGCGGAGGGAAAGAATCAGCTTGTCATTTCCATCGGCTGCACCGGTGGAAAGCACCGTTCGGTTACTTTGGCAAACGAACTGTATCAGAGACTGGATGGGAAAAAAGGATACGGCTTAAAAATCGAGCATCGCGATTTGGAAAAGGATGCTTTAAGAGGAAAATAAATGTCATTTTCAAGTGATGTAAAGGGTGAACTTTCCAAACAGTTTTCAAAGAGCAGGCATTGCCAGTTGGCAGAGCTTGCTGCCATGATTTCCCTGAATGGAAAGATCAATACACAAACCTTTGAAATAGAACTGATAACGGATAATGTCCTGCTATTGCAGAAGTATGCTTTACTTATGAAACAGGCATTTTCGGTGGATATATCAAAACCTCTTTTGAAAGAGGACGAAAAACGAGTCCTTGATGCAATCAAATGGGAGCCCGGGAAGGGCGACCATTTTCGGACGGATGGGTTGCTTGTGCAAAAGGACTGTTGCAAGCGGGCGTTTATACGAGGGGCTTTTCTTTCAGCGGGATCCATCAGCGATCCCACGAAATCCTATCATTTTGAGATCGTATGCGAAAGAGAAGAGCAGGCTTTGCAGCTGAAGGAACTGATGCAGGATTTTGAGTGTGATGCCAAAATCGTGGAGCGTAAAGGGCATTTTGTAGTATACTTAAAAGAAGGCGCCCAGATCGTTGATATACTCAATGTTATGGAAGCGTATGTTTCTTTAATGAATCTGGAGAATGTGCGCATTTTAAAGGAAATGCGCAATTCCTTAAACCGGCAGGTAAACTGTGAGACTGCGAATATCAAAAAGACGGTAAGTGCAGCAGTAAAACAGATTGATGATATTACGCTGATTCGTGATACCATCGGGTTTGGAGCACTGCCCGAGCATCTAAGACAGATGGCCGAGCTTCGGTTAGAATATCCGGATACACCGTTAAAAGAGCTGGGAACCCTTATGGACCCACCGGTAGGAAAGAGCGGGGTAAATCACAGACTTCGCAAGCTTTCAGAGATTGCAGAAAAATGCAAAAATGGGATAGGAGGAAGATCATGAAAAAGGACATCATTGTAAAATCAAATGCAGTACTTGAGGCAAGACCCCTTGCTGAACTGGTGGCGACAGCAGAACACTTTAAAAGCAAAATTACACTTAATATGGAAGATAAATGCGTAAACGCGAAAAGTATTATGGGTATTATGGGCCTGGGACTTGATCCGGGAAAGAACGTTACAGTGGAGGCTACGGGGGAAGACGAAGAGGAGGCAATCGCTGCAATCAGTGAGTTTTTAGAGAAATGAAAGTACTGTTTATTTTTAATCCCCACTCCGGGAAGGGCTTAATTCGAAATGATCTTTTGGAAATCGTTGACATTATGGTGAAGGCATCCTATGACGTGACAATTTATACCACGCAAAGTCAGGGGGATGCGATTTCGAAGGTGGAAAAAGAGGCAAAGAATTTTGATCGGATTATCTGCAGTGGCGGCGATGGAACCTTAGATGAAGTTGTAACCGGACTGATCAAGAGCGGCGTGGATATTCCGGTGGGATATATTCCGGCCGGAAGTACCAATGACTTTGCAAACTCCCTTGAAATTCCAAAAGGAATGGTGGAGGCCGCAGCAGTGGCAGTTACGGATCAAAGATTTCCCTGCGATGTGGGAGATTTCAATGGAGATACCTTTGTATATGTTGCTGCATTTGGACTGTTTACGGAGGTTTCTTATCAGACATCTCAGGAACTGAAAAATATTTTGGGACATGTTGCTTACATATTGGAGGGGGCAAAATCCCTTCACGATATTTCCTCTCATAAGATGCAGGTGGAGCACGATGGTATTGTCATCCAGGATGATTTCATCTATGGAATGGTTACGAACTCTGTGTCGGTAGGGGGCTTTAAGGGAATCACGGGAAGTGATGTGCATTTGGATGACGGGGTGTTCGAAGTAACCCTTATAAAAAATCCACGGAATCCCATCGAATTAAATGAAATACTGGCCTGCCTTACCAGTCTGATTGATGATTCGGATCTGATTTATTCTTTTAAAACCAATGAAATTAAATTTACTTCCAAGGAACCGGTGGGCTGGACGTTAGACGGGGAATTTGGCGGTGAGCATACCGAGCTTACCATCAAAAACCTGCAAAAAAGAATTGAAATCATAGCCCCGATAGCGCAGCATGCGGCCATTGAAAAAAAGTAGTTCTTTATTTTTAAGATAAAGTGTACTATAATCAAACTACATTATGAGTTTTTGAGATTAGGAGGATTAAAAATGTTAGTTTCTGCAACCGAAATGTTAAAGAAAGCAAAAGCTGGTCACTATGCAGTAGGTCAGTTCAACATCAATAACTTAGAGTGGACAAAAGCAGTTCTTCAGACCGCTGAGGAATTACAGTCTCCTGTTATCTTAGGTGTATCCGAAGGTGCCGGAAAATATATGACAGGCTTCGGAACTGTTGCTGCTATGGTAAAAGCAATGGACGAGTCTCTCGGAATTACAGTTCCTGTTGCACTTCACTTAGACCATGGAACCTACGAAGGATGCTACAAGTGCATTAAGGCCGGATTTACATCCATCATGTTTGATGGTTCTCACTATGCAATTGAAGAGAATATTGCAAAGACCAAAGAGCTTGTTGCTGTTGCCCATAACTTAGGACTTTCTATCGAGGCTGAGGTTGGCTCCATCGGTGGAGAAGAAGATGGTGTTGTTGGTATGGGTGAGTGTGCAGATCCGGATGAATGTAAGGCAATTGCAGATCTTGGTGTGGACATGCTTGCAGCAGGAATCGGCAATATCCACGGAAAGTATCCGGAAAACTGGGCAGGACTTAGCTTTGATACATTAGCTGCCATTCAGCAGAAGACCGGAATTATGCCATTGGTTCTTCACGGTGGTACAGGTATTCCGGCTGATATGATCAAGAAAGCAATTGATCTTGGTGTATCTAAGATTAACGTAAATACTGAGTGCCAGTTATCCTTTGCAGATGCTACACGTAAATATATTGAAGCAGGTAAGGACTTAGAGGGTAAGGGATTTGATCCTCGTAAGTTACTTGCTCCGGGAGCAGAGGCTATTAAGGCTACTGTTAAGGAGAAAATGGAATTATTCGGATCTGTTGGTAAGGCATTCGAATAAAATTGCACAAAAAATGAAACTAAAAGTTGGAAAATTGCACATATTATCCAAATGTTCCTTTTTGGACAAAAAACGACTTGAAATTTGCAGTTGGAAGATGTATTTTAGTATCATCAATAAAACGAAACTTGAACGAGGGCGTTCCAACAAAGATTGGAATGCCCTTTTTTACTAAGTTGAAAGGTGGTTAGATTATGAGCGAGACAGAGTACTTTAATGTAGCAGACATCTTTGGCGAGAACGTATTTAACGATGCAGTTATGCAGGAACGTCTCCCAAAGAAAGTCTACAAAAAACTCCATGAAGTGATTGAAGAGGGAAAAGAACTTGATCTTGACACTGCTGATGTCATTGCACATGAGATGAAGGAATGGGCCATTGAAAAGGGGGCTACCCATTATACCCATTGGTTCCAGCCACTTACCGGTGTAACCGCTGAGAAGCATGATTCCTTTATTACAGCACCAATGCCAAACGGAAAAGTTTTAATGAGCTTCTCCGGAAAAGAGCTGATAAAAGGTGAACCGGATGCATCTTCATTCCCATCCGGCGGGCTCCGTGCAACCTTTGAAGCCAGAGGATACACAGCCTGGGATTGTACATCACCGGCATTTGTAAGACAGGATGCCGCAGGTGCAACACTTTGCATTCCTACTGCTTTCTGTTCCTACACAGGAGAAGCACTGGATCAGAAGACTCCGCTTCTTCGTTCCATGGAAGCAATCAACGAGCAGTCACTTCGACTTTTAAGATTATTTGGAAATACAACCTCCAAGAAGGTTACACCTTCTGTTGGACCGGAACAGGAGTACTTCATTGTAGACCGCGAGAAGTACTTAAAGAGAAAGGATCTGGTGTTTACCGGCCGTACGCTTTTTGGAGCAATGCCTCCAAAGGGACAGGAGATGGACGATCATTACTTCGGCGCTATCCGTGAGAGAATTGCAGCTTACATGAGAGATGTAAACAAAGAACTCTGGAAGCTTGGCGTTGCAGCAAAAACACAGCATAATGAGGTTGCTCCTGCACAGCATGAGCTTGCACCGATTTATGATGAGTGTAATGTAGCAGTTGATCACAATCAGCTCACCATGGAAACCTTAAAGAAGGTTGCCGGACGTCACGGCTTACAGTGCTTACTTCATGAGAAGCCATTTGCAGGTGTGAACGGATCCGGAAAGCATAATAACTGGTCCATTACCACAGATGATGGAATTAACTTATTAGATCCTGGCAAGACACCACATGAGAATGTGCAGTTCTTACTTGTACTGACCTGTATTCTGAAGGCGATCGATGAGCATGCTGCACTGCTCCGTGCATCTGCAGCAGATGTAGGAAATGATCACAGATTAGGAGCAAACGAGGCACCACCGGCTATCCTTTCTGTATATCTTGGAGATCAGCTTGGTGATGTACTTTCCCAGCTTGTAAATACAGGTTCTGCAACCCACAGCTTGTCAGGCCAGAAGCTTGAGACCGGTGTTAAGACGATTCCTGATTTCATGAAGGATGCAACAGACCGTAACCGTACTTCACCATTCGCATTTACCGGAAACAAGTTCGAATTCCGTATGGTTGGTTCACAGGATTCTGTAGCACAGCCGAACATCGTATTAAATACCATCGTTGCAGAAGCATTCTCTGATGCCTGCGATGTTCTTGAAAATGCAGAAGATTTCGATCTTGCTGTACATAATCTCATTAAGGAATATGCGGTAGCCCATGAGAGAGTTGTATTCAATGGTAACGGATATTCTGATGAGTGGGTAGCTGAGGCTGAAAGACGTGGACTTCCAAACATTAAGTCCATGGTTGAGGCAATTCCGGCATATATTGCTCCGGAATCTGTTGCAGCATTTGAAAAATTTGGCGTATTTACAGAGACTGAGCTTAAGTCCCGTGTAGAAATTGAGTATGAGACCTATGCAAAGACCATCAATATCGAAGCAAAGGCTATGATTGACATTGCCGGAAAGCAGATTATCCCTGCTGTAGTAAAATATACTACCGTACTTGCAAACTCACTTTCTGCAGTAAAGGCTGCCTGCCCGGATGCAGATGTAAGTGTTCAGACAGAGCTTTTAGAGGAAACCTCTGCACTTCTTTCCGATACAAAGGTTGCTCTTGCAAAGCTTGAGGAGCTTACCATCGAGGGAGCTTCTAAGGAAGAAGGAAAGGAACAGGCTACCTTCTATAAGGATGAGGTAACCGTTGCAATGCAGGCTCTTCGTACTCCGGTAGATAAGCTTGAAATGATTGTAGATAAGGAAATGTGGCCAATGCCATCCTACGGCGATCTGATTTTTGAAGTATAATTTATCGCTGTAAAAAAATGAAATAATAGAGACATTTTTTCGAACCACGAAGCTGTGGAATCAGGGAAAATGTCTCTTTTTATTTGTAAAAAAACTAGGAGGATCATGTTATGACAGAGGAAATTTTAGAATTAGTAGACGGCCATTTGTTTGGTGTCTGGTTTTTGATTGGCGCTGCACTTGTATTCTGGATGCAGGCAGGATTTGCAATGGTAGAAGCAGGTTTTACCAGAGCAAAGAATACCGGTAACATTTTGATGAAGAACCTGATGGACTTCTGTATCGGAACCGTAATGTTCATTTTAATCGGTTTCTCATTGTTACTTGGTGAAGATTTAGTGGGATTTATCGGAAAACCGGGATTTGATATCTTTACAGCATATGCTGATTTCGATTTTTCAAATTTCGTTTTCAACTTAGTATTCTGTGCAACCACAGCAACCATCGTATCCGGTGCTATGGCTGAAAGAACCAAGTTCTTATCCTACTGTGTATACTCCGGTATTATTTCCGGACTTATTTACCCAATCGAGGCTCACTGGATCTGGGGTGGCGGCTGGTTAGCACAGCTTGGATTCCATGACTTTGCAGGTTCTTGTGCAATTCATATGGTTGGTGGTGTGTGTGCCTTAATCGGCGCAAAAATACTTGGCGCACGTATTGGTAAGTTCAGCTATAACAAAGAAGGAAAAATCGCAAAGGTTAACGCAATTCCAGGACATAACCTTGCAATCGGATGTCTCGGATGCTTCATTCTTTGGTTTGGATGGTATGGATTTAACGGTGCAGCTTGTACTTCCTTAGAGCAGTTGGGATCTGTATTCCTTACAACTACTGTTGCTCCTGCAGTTGCAACCGTTGTATGTATGATTTATACATGGATTAAATTTGGTAAGCCGGATGTTTCTATGTGTCTGAATGCATCTTTGGCAGGACTTGTAGCGATCACAGCACCTTGTGATGTAACGGATTGCTTTGGTGCAATCGTAATTGGTGCAGTAGCAGGACTTTTAGTATGCTTTGGCGTATGGTTTTTGGATTACAAGCTTCACATCGACGATCCTGTTGGTGCAGTAGCAGTACACTTTATGAATGGTATCTGGGGAACCCTGGCAGTTGGTCTTTTTGCAACCAATAGTGCTCCTGGATATGGAATTGCTGATAAAAACGGCGTAGAGATGGTTGGTCTTTTCTATGGCGGTGGATTTAAGCTGTTAGGCCTTCAGGCACTTGGTGTTATAACCGTTTTAGGATGGGCTGCAGTTGCAATCACAATTACTTTCCTTGCAATCAAGGCAATCTTCGGACTTCGCGTATCCGAGGAAGAGGAAATCACAGGACTTGATGCTACAGAGCATGGACTTCCAAGCGCATATGCCGGATTCTCTATCATTGATAACTTCAGCAACATGGAGGTTAATGAGAACACCGATCTTGGCGTTTCAGAGTACGAGGAAGCAACACCTGCTAAGAAGGAAGCTTCTGTTCCGGTTGTATCAGCAACAGTTCCATCTGCTTCAACAGGTATTTACAAGGTTGTTATCATTGCAAAACTCAGCCGTTATGACAAGCTCCGTAAGGCTATGAATGATCTCGGTGTAACCGGTATGACGGTAACTCAGGTAATGGGTTGTGGAATACAGAAGGGAGCAGGAGAGAAATATCGTGGAGCTGAAATTGATGCTACATTGCTTCCAAAGGTTAAGGTTGAAGTCGTTGTAAGCAAGATTCCGGTAGATGAGGTAATTGAAACTGCTAAGAAGACACTTTACACCGGACATATCGGAGATGGAAAGATCTTCGTATATGATGTGGCAAAGGTTGTTAAGGTACGTACCGGTGAAGAGGGTATGGCTGCATTACAGGATGTAGAATAGTGTTTACGCACTAATCTAAGTGATTAGTGAATCTAATCCCCTTAGTTGATATACATCAACAAAAAGGACCAGTCGAAAGACTGGTCCTTTTTCATTCCGTCGGCGTCTCCGGATTCTGCGTATTCTGCGGGATATAATTGGTGACATTGTGTACCGGACACGTCATCAGCATAAATTCCGGTGTAGCATTTAATTCATATTCCGTAGAACCTTCCGTGCCTCCTGTAATAAATACTTTTGGAGTAATCAGTTCCTGTGGACAGAACGGACCGGCAATCATACCGGATGCAGCACAGATATTAAGAGATACATGAACATCACAATATGGCATAATAGTTGGTGCAGCAACGTCTCCTGCAACTCCGGCGGAGAACGTATTTGCTGAAGCATCTGTAAGTGATTCAAAATCTGTCTGCTGTGTTTCCTCATAATTCGGGAAGTTCTCAGCATCAAAATACTCTGTTACCAGCATAGGACCTCTTGGATCTGCATCACACACACCAGGAATCGGAAGCAATCCGGAAACCTTACATACAGTCAAAGGAGTGATTCCTTCCGGCTTTGTGAAGTCTTCATATGGAAGACCCTCGTGAATTCGACTCATAACCGCTTTCCAGATTCTTTTCGGATACGAGGTCTGATTCTGCTTCTGCTCTGCGTTATCATCATATCCACCCCATATCGTACAGGTATAATAAGGGGTATATCCTGCCCAGACCGCATCTCGGTTACTGGTAGTTGTACCGGATTTACCGGCCTGTGCCATGGTGCTTCCAAAGTAAGCAGAGGTACCTGAGCCCTTTGTCATAACATCCTGCATTGCGCTTGTTAAAAGCCATGCGGTGGTGTCCTTAATCACCTGATGAGATTCCTGGGATGCTGTTTTATCAATTAATACATTTCCATCATGATCATATACAACCGTATAGAAGATTGGTTCCTTGTAAATTCCTTCGTTTGCAATTGCTGCGTATGCAGCAGTAAGCTCGAGATTTGTGACACCGTAGGTCAGACCTCCGAGACAAAGACCAAGATTTTTGTCCTCTTCTACCAAAGTAGAAAATCCAAAGCTTTCTGCATATTGGTATCCGAGATTTACTCCGATCTGCTCTAGAGTTTTTACCGTTACAATATTAATGGAATCAATGATTGCCGCGCGAACAGAGGTATATCCACCGTATTGATCGTTATAATTTCGATATGTTTTGGTTCCTACTGTGTAAGGCGCATCGTCCTGCGTAGTGGCAAGCGTTACACCTCCTGCATCAAGAGCAGCAGCGTAACATCCGATGATCTTAAAGGTGGAACCCGGCTGTCTTGGGGTATCCGTACCTCGATTTAGGATTCGGTTTCCTTCCTTTTCTCCTCTTCCGCCTACCAGCGCCTTTACCTCACCGGTCCTTTGGTCGATTACGGTAAGTGCAACCTGTGGCTGGAGTGTGATGGTAATGGACTCCGTATCCTCTAAGAAGGTGTCACCCTCTTCTAAGACCGCTTCCTCATAAGCTGCGATTGCCTCGTAACAGGCTTCCTCTGTGCTAAAGTTAATATTGTAACTGCTTCCCTTTAGCTTCTGATAATAGGCAAGCATGGTCTGATGGGTGTAGGATTTAGTTGTTCCATCCGCCTTTTGAACCTGAAAATACAAGCTGAAGGAATATTTCGGATCTGTTGGATAGTTCTCCAAATTGTTGACTTCCTCATCACAAATTGCCTGAATGTCTAAGTCCTGTGTGGTGAAGACCGAAAGACCGCCCTGATAAATCAGTTTGTACGCTTCTGCTTCGGTGTATCCTAAAGCAACCAGATCGTCATATAACTGCTCCGTCATAGCATCGACAAAGTAAGAGTTGGAAGAAGCAGTGCTTGTAACATAGCTGTTATGCTCGGAAATTCGCGAGTACACGTCATCTGCCATGGCTTCATCGTATTGCTTTTGCGTAATATAATTTTGATCCAGCATGGCGTTTAATACAAGCGTGCGGCGATCCGCATTTTTATCCGGATGAGAAATCGGATTATATCCATAAGGATTTTTGGTGATTCCGGCAATTACTGCACATTCGGAAAGAGTAAGCTCGGAAACATCTTTTCCGAAATAGCGGTTTGCGGCAGCCTGGACACCGAGGGTGTTGGAACCAAGATTTATGGTGTTCATGTAGTTCTCCAAAATCCAGTCCTTGTTGTTGACCTGCTTTTCCAAGGCAACTGCAAGATACTGCTCCTGCAGCTTTCGCTGTATCTTCTCAAGTGGAGAACTCTCATTTGCCCAGGCTTCTTCCAAAACGCTGTTCTTTAAGAGCTGCTGGGTAATGGTGCTTCCTCCCTGATTGAAATGAAAACCGTTTGTAATACCGGCAATGCCGGCGCGGATAATAGCCTTTGGATCAATTCCGTTGTGCTCATAAAAACGGGAATCCTCAATTGCTACAAAGGCATGCTGCAAATCAAGCGGAACCTCGTCGATGGTGACATATTTCCGGTTTGCACCGGACGCAACCAAGGTGGCAATCTGCTCGCCGCTCTGAGAGTAGACAGTAGTTGAATAGCCGGTTGGGGTAACATCCATTGCGGATATATCAGGAGCGGAATCAATGATTCCCTTCCATATGCCGATGCCGGAGCTTATGCCGACTACTGCAAAAAGCAGAAGACAGACAAGAAATGCCTTGCCTAAAAAAACACCAAACTTCTTACGGAGCTTTGTGCCTTTTGCGTCGAAATTCTTCTGCCGGCGCAATGTGGCTTGTTTACCGTAATTCATATATAGGCCTCCTTGCATTCAATATTCTATTTATCTTTTGGTAGCATGTGTAAAAAAGGCTACACAACGAATATTATACCAAAATTTTTTATAAATAGGAAGAAAAAATTGAAACAACCTGCGTTTCTGTGGTAGGATAAAAATAAAGTATCATTGAAAACTTTAACGTAAAAGGAGCGCAATCTTTGGCTGATTTGGAAAATAACGGATACAAAACGATATACGAAGGTGGAGAAGGGGAAATTGTTGAGAAAAAGTCCAGGTTTATTGCTACAGTCCGCCCGGTTGAAACAGAGGAGGAAGCCGTTGCCTTTATTAACGAGATGAAAAAGAAATACTGGGATGCCAGACACAACTGTTCTGCTTTCGTCATTGGGGAACGACAGGAGCTTACCAGGTGCTCCGATGACGGAGAACCTGCCCAGACCGCAGGAAGACCTATGCTAGACGTACTTCTTAAAGAAGGAATCACAAATGTCGCAGTTGTGGTAACCAGATATTTTGGAGGTGTGCTTCTTGGCACCGGTGGATTGGTGCGGGCATATCAGAGTGCGGTTTGTGCCGGACTTTCCGCCAGTAAAATCGTAGAAAAGCGGCAGGGACGGATTCTGCTGGTCTCAACAGATTATCATGGAGTGGGAAAGCTGCAGTATCTGTTTGGACAGGAGAAAATCCGGATTTTAGATAGTGAGTATGCTGCAGATGTAAAGATGAAGGTTCTGGTTCCCATGGGGGAGATGGAGAGAATAGAGAAGGAAATCACGGAGCAGACCTGTGGAACCGCAGGAATGGAATGGCTTGACCTGGTTATGTATGGGGAGATTGACAAAGAAATTCTGCTGTTCTAAGATAAAAGGAAATTCAGGCTCTTTTAATTCCTTTGAAAAGAAAAAATTGACAAATTTTTTTTGAAAAGTGCTTGACACTATCTGAGATTTCATATATACTAGCGTTTGTTGAAAAAACATTGGCCCATCGCCAAATGGTAAGGCAACGGACTCTGACTCCGTCATTTCAAGGTTCGAATCCTTGTGGGCCAGCTTTGGAGCACTACGCGAGTAGTGCTCTTTTTTTAATTTGCGCGCCATGGGCAGCCTCGACGGAGGCGGGGAGAATGGATATCGCGCCTGCGCGAAGAAATAGAATTTGAGGTGATATACAACATGTATCAATTTGACAGCATCATTCGATATAGCGAGGTAGATGCAGATTGTAATCTTACGATTCCTGCACTTATGAATTATTTTCAGGACTGTACCACCTTTCACTCCGAGACGGTGGGAAATGGGGTAAAGGCTCTCGCAAAGCGCAAACAGGCATGGATGCTTTCCTTCTATCAGATCTGCATCGAACAGATGCCAAAATTTCTGGATGAAGTTACAATCGCTACCTATCCTTATGAAATCAAAGGCTTTTACGGATTCCGTAATTTCTGCGTAACAGATAAAAAAGGAAACCGATGTGCCTATGCCAATTCCATCTGGGTGCTTATGGATATTACGACAGGAAGACCGGCAAAGGTTACACAGGATGTGATAGAGGCATATGGTCAGGATGAAAAACTGGATATGGAGTACTGTGACCGTAAGCTTCTGATCCCCCAGGATGTAGAAGAAAAGGAAAAGATTGTGGTGCCAAGCTTTTTTATCGACAGCAATCATCATATGAATAATGAAAAATATGTGATGCTGGCTGCAGAATATGTGCCAAATGATTTTAAAGTCAGCGAACTTCGCGTAGAATATAAGAAAGAGGCAAAATGGAAGGACGTTATTGTTCCGGTCGTAGCAAGGGAAGAAAAAAGGATTACGGTAGGCCTGCTGGATGAGTCCCAGAAGCCATATGCAATTGTTGCCTTTTTGGAAAAATAGACAAGAAGAGACAAAAAGAAAGGTAAAGAAATGAAATTAGGTGAATACCAGAAGCTGTATTATGTGAAAAAAGTAGAGTTTGGAATCTATCTGGCGGAGGATATGGAGGCAGAAGAACGGGTGCTTCTTCCGGCAAAACAGGTTCCGCAGAATCTCAAACTCCGGGATGAAATTTCCGTATTCCTGTATAAGGACTCTAAGGACCGGATGATTGCAACCACCAATAAACCAAAGCTTACCCTTGGAAGCTATGGGGCACTTACGGTAAAGGAGGTCACTAAGATCGGTGCTTTTCTGGATTGGGGATTGGAGAAGGACCTGTTTCTTCCTTATAAAGAGATGACAGTCCGTCCCCAGGCAGGAGATGAAATTTTAGTTTCCTTATATATAGATAAAAGTGAAAGGCTCTGCGCAACAATGAAGGGCTTGTATCACCTGCTGCGCAAGGATTCTCCTTATCAGAAGGATGATGTGGTAAGCGGAAGGGTCTATGAGTTTAGCGATAACTTTGGAACCTTCGTGGCGGTGGATGATACATTTTCTGCAAGAATACCAACCCATGAGGATCATACCCATTTAAAAATCGGAGATGTGATTGAGGCAAAGGTCGTAGCAGTAAAGGAAGACGGAAAGCTGGATCTTACCCTTAGGGAAAAGGCATATATTCAGATGGATGCAGATGCAGAAAAACTGATGGAGATTATTGATTCCTATGCAGGGGTGCTTCCCTTTACAGAGAAAGCGAGCCCGGAGGTCATTGCAAGAGAGACAGGCCTTTCAAAAAATGCATTCAAAAGAGCCGTAGGACATTTATATAAAGAAAGAAAAATTACCTTGTCGGATGGAAAAATAAGGAAAGTATAATATGAAAGAAAATAATAGGAAAGAAGGATAAAAAAATGAAAAATGTAATTTCTACAGACAAAGCACCGGCAGCCATCGGCCCATATTCACAGGCCATTGAAGTAAACGGAATGGTATATACTTCCGGAATTATTCCGGTAGTGCCGGAAACCGGAGAAATTCCAAAAGGATCTGTTGCACAGGCAAAGCAGGCTCTTACCAATCTTTCAAATTTGCTTCTTGCAGCAGGAAGCAGTATGGATCAGGTGGTAAAGACCACTGTGTTCATCAAGGAAATGAATGACTTTGCAGCCATCAATGAAGTTTATGCCACATTTTTTACAGGGGCTTTTCCTGCAAGAAGCTGCGTAGAGGTTGCCAGACTTCCAAAAGATGTGATGCTTGAAATAGAAGCGGTTGCGACGAAATAGATTCTCCTGTTTTACAAATGTGTATCTGAATGAATTTGTATATTCAAAACAGAACCCCCATGTAACAATTTCTGCTACATGGGGGTTTTATTATTACTTTTGTCAGTGAGCATCAGATGCTCATATCAAAATTTCCGCCAAGATAAGGAGTAACGGAATTTTCCATCATCTTGACCATCTCAGCGCCCATCTGCTCTCCGGAGCTTAAGGACATATCTAACATCTTAAGGCTTGTCTGGCTGACAAGGGAAGTTGGACTTGCCTGATTCAGTGTGCTGATAGCTGCGCTAACACCTGCGATTTCCATATGGACACCACCTTTCTGAAACGGAAAATATATTTTTCTATTATCGTATAGGTATTATGGCACAAATTGCGTGAAATTTCAAGGAAAATGGAACATTTTTCCTATAAATATGTATATTAGTCAATGATGTGACACCAGTTTTTGAAAAATAAAAGAACTGGTG
>JBJENM010000008.1:0-24890 GCA_051880175.1 Agathobacter sp.
TTCATAGATTTTAGGTACTGGAAGAAAATCAACCGGCGAAATTATACAATTTACCGATCAAGCATGAAGTAGAATCCGCTTTTTAAACGTTCTGATTCAAATATGCAAATTCATTTTAATAGTACAAATGTGAAAAGGGTATTTTATTTTTAATAGAAATCGGTTATACTATTGCAGAACAAAACAGTTAAGGAACTAAGGGAGGATCTTTGAAATGAAAAAAATGGTAAGTACATTGCTGATAGCAGTACTGAGTGTATCTCTTGTTGCATGCGGTAACAACAATGCAGACAATGATGCAAATAACAACGCAAATAACAATACAAACGGTGTCGTTGCAGAAACCCAGACGCCGGAGACTCAGGTGCCGGAAACTCAGGTTCCGGAAACAACGGAAAATAACGCTGCGGTAAACGGGGAATCCTTAGGTACGATTCTTGCAGCAGATTTTGTGACACAGGTAACTGCAAATGAAAATGCAACAGCCTTGGAAATCGCTGAGGCGGTTCTGACCAATGAAAAAATTGCTTTTGCCGGTGCAACAATGGAAGTGGAGCCGGGACTTTTAAATGGATTTGGAAATGCAGAGATTACCGGTTTTTCTGAGGGGGCCATGTTCGGACCAATGATTGGAACCATCCCGTTTATCGGATATATTTTTACCTTAGAGGATGGAACGGATGTAGAAGCCTTTAAGGATAACTTAAAGACAAACGGTGATTTAAGATGGAATATTTGTACAGAAGCCGATGAGATGGTTGTGGAGAGCGCCGGAAATAAAGTGTTCTTTGTAATGTGTCCATCAAGCCTGCAAGAGGATATGTAATTTATGCTATTTTCAAGCATACCGTTTTTATTTTATTTTTTGCCGGTTACACTCCTTGTGTATTATCTGGCACCGGAAAAATGTAAAAATTTTATACTGCTTATCGCAAGCCTCATCTTTTATGGATGGGGCGAGCCGCGTTTTGTCTTCGCGCTGCTTGGCGCGACAATTCTTGGCTTTCTGTTTGGTCTTTTGATTGGAAAATTTGAAGGGACGAAGTGGTCACTCGTTTTTTTGCTTCTATCGGTATCATCCAGTGTCGGTCTGCTTTTGTATTTTAAGCTGGGAACCTTTTTCCCCATAGGGGTAAGCTTTTATACCTTCCAGCTTTTAAGCTATACCATCGATGTGTATCGAAAAGAAGTAAAACCACAAAAAAATTTTGTGACTTTGGCTACCTATGTTTCCATGTTTCCACAGCTCATTGCCGGACCTATTGTGCGATATCAGGACATTGAAATGCAGCTTTTTTCACGAAAGCTGCATTTTTCCAATATCTCAGAGGGAATTCGGCGATTTGTTCTGGGACTTGGTAAAAAGGTATTGATTGCAAATGCGTTAGGGGAGCTGTGTGAGATCTTCCGGGCATCCAATGAGAAATCCGTTGCCTTTTTCTGGCTCTATGCGGTTTCCTTTATGCTTCATATCTATTTTGATTTTTCCGGATACAGCGACATGGCCATCGGACTTGGAAAAATGCTGGGCTTTGACTTTCTGGAGAATTTCAATTATCCCTATATCTCAGGAAGCATTGCCGAATTCTGGAGAAGATGGCATATTTCCTTAGGAAGCTGGTTCCGGGATTATGTCTATATCCCTCTTGGAGGGAACCGGGTTTCCAAAGCCAGATGGTTTTTTAACATTGCGGTGGTGTGGTTCTTGACAGGCTTCTGGCATGGCGCCGCCTGGAATTTTATTGTATGGGGCATGATGTTTGCGGTGCTTCTTTTACTGGAAAAACTGGTATATGGTGAGTGGCTGAAAAAATCAAAGGTGTTCAGTCACGTATATGTACTTCTTATGGTTCTGCTTAGCTTTGTGATTTTTAATGCAACAGATATGAGGGAGGCGGCAGACTATATTGGGGCAATGTTTGGCTTTGGTGCATATCCGCTTATCAGTAACGAGTTTGTATTTTATCTTAAAAATTTTGGTATGCTATTGTTGATGGGAATCATAGGAGCGACACCTCTACCGGCACGCCTTATGAGATGGATGAAGGGGAGGGTTTCCCTTGAAAAAGGAGTAAATCTTTTGGAGATATCCGGCCTTTTTGTCCTTTTTGTTCTGGTGACTGCATATCTGGTGGATGGTTCCTTTAACCCATTTTTGTATTTTCGATTCTAGGAGAGCGTATGTCGGAAAAAATGAAGAATAGAATTCTCCCCCTTGTTATGGCATTGTTCATCGGGGGAATGTGTCTGGTATCTGTTTTTACGCCGGACAAGGAGTATAGCAATGCGGAAAGAAGAAGGCTTGCAGGGATGCCGGAGCTTTCTGTGGAAGCCCTTATGGATGGAAGCTTTATGAAAGACTTTGAAAGCTATACCTTGGATCAGTTTCCCCTGCGGGAAACCTTTCGAAGTATAAAGGCATCTGCCGAGCTTTCTTTGTTTGGAAAGAAAATGGTAAACGGATATTATGCGGTGGAGGAATCCATTTCAAAGCAGGAATATCCCATGAACACCCAGATGCTAGACAATGCGGTAAATAAATTTGACTATCTGTATGAGACTTATCTTTTGCCGGAAAATATAGAGCCATATCTTGTGATGGTGCCGGATAAAAACTATTATCTGGCAGAGGATAACGGGTATCTGTCCATGGATTATGAGGAGCTTTTTTCCTATGTAACAGAGGCTGCCCCATACATGAACTATATCGAGGTGGCGAATCTGCTGTCGGCGGAGGATTACTATCTTACAGATACTCATTGGCGACAGGAAAAAATTGTAGATGTGGCAGAGTATATCGCAGAACAGATGGGAACCGGGCTTTGCGATTCTTATGTAGAAAATAAATTGGAGGAGCCCTTTTACGGAGTGTATTTTTATCAGTCGGCTTTAGGCAGTACGACGGATGAACTGATCTATCTTACCAGCGATGTGTTAGACAATTGCACTGTGACCTACTATGACTATGGGACACCAAAAGAAGGGGATTTGTACAATCGAAAGAAAGCTGCCGGAAATGATGCCTATGAGATCTTTTTGTCCGGGGCTGCCCCTATTGTATCTATTGAGAATCCGGATGCGGTATCCGGAAAAGAGCTTGTTATTTTCCGGGATTCCTTCGGAAGTAGCCTGGCTCCGCTTTTGGTAAGCGGCTACGAGAAGATTACCCTGGTAGATATCCGGTATGTGCAGAGCAGCTCTGTTGGAGAGTTTGTAGACTTTTCGGACTGTGATGTATTGTTCTTATACAGTACAATGCTTTTAAATAACAGCGGTGCTTTACGATAGCGGAAGCTTTTTTTCTGCGGGATCTTTGCAGAGCAGATATTCAAACAAAAGACCGGCTGCCATCCACAGAGGAAAATAGTCGAAGCGTATCACTCCATGAAAAGAGTATTTTGCATCCGCGTAGCACCAGGGGCAGACACCCAGGGCGGTAAGAATTGTGCCGGTAACGAATTCGGTTGCCATGATGAGGACACCGTATAATACACTCCGAAGGAACATGGGCCATTCTTTGATGTGCGAGTAAATGGGAACAAAAAAGACGGCCATTCCGTAAATCGGAAACATCCATAAGGATGTGCGACCGCTCAGATCAAAGTTTCCGTCTATGAGTGATTTTAAGGATGTAAAGGTAATTTCTATACACCATCCGGTTAAGCCTGCTTTTAAAAAGTTCTTGAAAGTCATCGTATGTTTCCTCCCCACATAAGGATAAGGTTTCCAGGTTAGGGAAAAAATATACGAAGTCAGGGACGGATATTTTCGAAATTGTTTATAATTTTTCTTTTTTTAAAAGAGCTCTATAACTCACAATTTGCCGAGGCAGTATAAATTTGTCGACATATTTTGACAAATTCCGTTCTGTTTGTTTATATATAGTTATAAGGTAGTAAGACAAGTGGGAGGCAGACATGGAGAAAATTAGATGTGCGATTGCAGATGATAACGAGCGTATGGCAAAGCTACTTTGTGCCATTGTTTCAAGTGACGATGAGATGGAGGTTATCGGAACAGCAAAGGATGGAGAAGAAGCATTTGCACTTATTCGGGACAAGCAGCCGGATGTTATGCTTCTTGATGTTGTTATGCCAAAACTGGACGGAATAGGAGTGCTCGAAAAGGTCTCAAATGATAACAGCTTAAAGAAGAGACCTGCATTTATCATGATTAGCGCCATCGGACAGGAGCAGATTACGGAGGACGCCTTCAACCATGGTGCGGATTACTATATAATGAAGCCCTTTGACAATGAAATGGTAATCAGTCGAATTAAGAAGATTCGCGATAAGCAGAATGGTGTCGGAAATAAGAAGGTCAGCGCCTATGAAAAGCTTGAGCCGGCCTCAGAAGAAACCTTAGAAAATGTGGTGACGGATATTATCCATGAGGTTGGTGTACCGGCACATATTAAGGGATATCAATATTTAAGAGAAGCAATTATCATGTCTGTAAATGATATGGAAATGCTTAATTCCATCACAAAGATTCTGTATCCGAGCATTGCAAAGAAATTCGATACTACGCCCAGCAGAGTGGAACGTGCAATCAGGCATGCTATCGAAGTGGCCTGGAGCAGAGGCAAGATGGATACCATTGATGAAATGTTTGGATATACCATCTCGAATGGTAAGGGTAAACCTACAAATTCCGAATTCGTTGCGCTGATAACAGACCGGATTCGACTTCAAATGAAAATGAAATAAAGGAAAAATCCTCTCTTGTCGAAGACCAATTGATGAGAAAGGATTTTTTCTTTATTTTTCCTCTGAAAGAGATTATAATGGAAAAAGGATTAGGGGTAATCTTTAGGAGGTTTTTTATGAAAAAAATATTATTTGTTTCCTCGGAAGCTGTGCCATATATAAAGACGGGAGGACTTGCGGATGTTGTGGGTTCCCTGCCCAGGTATTTTGATAAGGAAAACTATGATGTTCGGGTGATTCTTCCAAAGTACGCATGTATGGACAGCTCTTTTTTGCCGGAGCTAAAGTTCCTGTGTCATTTTTATGTGGACTTGAACTGGCGCAAACAATACGCCGGTATTTTGACAGCAGAACACAAAGGAATTACCTACTATTTTGTAGATAATGAATTTTATTTTGGTGGGCCTAGCCCATATCATAATATTTATGAGGATGTGGAAAAATTTGCATTCTTCTCAAAGGCTGTACTGATGGCACTGCCATATATTGATTTTGCTGCGGATGTAATCCACTGCAACGATTGGCAGACCGGACTGCTCCCGGTATTTCTTCGAACTACCTTCGGCAGTGATCCCTACTATGCAAAAATAAAGACCGTTTTTTCCATTCACAACATGAAGTTCCAGGGAAGATGGAAGATCAAGGAAATCATGGATATTACCGGACTGCCGGCATCCCTGTTCAATTCCAAAGAATTGGAGTCCTATGGGGAGTCCAATTATCTGAAGGGTGGAATTGTATATTCGAATGCGGTGACAACCGTAAGTCCTTCCTATGCCTTTGATATTACCACACCGGAAGGCGGAGAGGGCTTGAATGGATTAATGTATGCAAGACGGAATGATCTCTACGGCATATTAAACGGCCTTGACTTTGAAGAATATAATCCGGAGAATGATCCGTATATCAAAGCTCATTTTAGTGCTGCAGATCCCTTTGCAGGAAAAACCCAGAATAAACGGTTACTGCAGGAGGGGGCAGGTCTTCCGGTAAAAGAAGATGCCTTCTTGATTGGTATGGTCTCCCGTATGACAGATCAAAAGGGCTTTGATCTTGTGGCCTATATGATGGACGAGATGCTTTCGACGATGAATGTACAGTTCGCAATTCTTGGAACCGGTGAAGAAAGATATGAAAATATGTTTCGCCATTTCCAAAGTAAATATCCGGATAAGCTGTCTGCCCATATCGGTTATTCGGAAGAACGGGCACACCAGATTTATGCATCCTGCGATGCATTTCTGATGCCATCCTTATTTGAGCCCTGCGGTCTTTCCCAGATGATGTCCATGCGATACGGAACCATCCCGATTGTAAGGGAGACAGGAGGACTTAAGGATACCGTAGAAGCCTACAACGAATATGAGCATACCGGAACCGGCTTCTCCTTTGCCAATTATAACGCCCATGATATGCTTCATGTCATAAAGTATGCAAAGAATGTATTCGATAACGACAAAGCAGGCTGGCAGGATATGATGAAGCGTGCAATGAATCAGGATTACTCCTGGAGAGCATCGGCGCGGGAATATGAGAAGCTTTACGATAAATTGTTGAATATTGAATAACAAAAAATATGACAGTTACAATCTTCTAAAAAGAAAGTGACTGTCATTTTTATTTAATGAATATTATGTTGTTGCGGATGCTCTTCACAATATTTTTTACAAATACTTTCCAATTGTGGAAAGTTTAAACAATTCTTTCTGTGTTTGAAAAATGTTCCTGCGATATATGTACTATATAAAACATTAACCTTATTGGCAATTTCTTCATTATGTTCTTTACACCATTCTAATTCGGCTTTTCGTAAAGCTTTTGTTTCTTTTTGTTTATCAGTATCATGTTTGTGTTCTTTGGTATCTAATGGTCGAAGTAAATAGTCTTCAACAGGAATCATTCGGCCATACTCTATTCCTGCTTTAATTTCTCCGTTAATTTTGATTATGCCAAAATCTATTGTACCTTTCATATTAGCAAATTTATCTTTTGCAGAAGTAAGAGGAATACAGTATTTCTGACCATTACATACCGCAATAATTCCGATAAAAGGTCTATTATCTTTTCCATAAACTCTTTTATCACCACCTTTTTCTTCGTCTTGCAAAACCTTCGTGTATTTAGGAATTACCCTATATAAATTTAAAGAATCTTCACTCATAATTCTCCTTGAAATAGAAAAGGACTGTGTTTTCACACAGCCCTTTCATAGTATATTCGCCATTAGCGATTATACCCAGTTTCGAAGTCCACTTATCGGCAGGACGCTCCTTCTGACTGTGATTATATCAAAATATTAGTATTTGTCAATAAATCATCAATGTGCCCTCATCACGTTTATATATATACGCATTGTCAGACAGAATCTCTTCACTTGAAAGCTCGTTTTCATTAACCTGCGCAATCATACTTCGAAAGACTTCCGCTTCACAGGGCTGGTCAATGGGCAGAATTAAAACCTCATGGATACTGCTGGGTATGATAATCAGGTCTGAGTGAAAATGATTGGACAGCTCAGGCAAAAGAGAATCATATAAAAGAACAGTTGCACCATTTGTCCGGTATTTATTGGTCAAAATGTACATTGGACAATTCAAATCCGCCAGAGAAAGGCCGGTAGGCCCCATCAGGGAAAGAATGACACCTGCCATATCTTCTATATGGATGGGCAAAAGCTTTGGTGTATTTTCCTGCGCAAGGGAAAACAGGGTATCGGTGTCAATGTTCCAGAAAGAAAGGTGATGCTTGTAAATCAGAATACCTGCCTGCTCCTTTGAAGACACGCTCAATAAGCAGTAGAAGATAATTGCAAAATCCAGATATCTGACATGTGGAATTTCTTTGAGCAGCTCCCGGTTCCGCTCATAGTTTACCAGACGGTATATAATGCGTTTCTTCGCTTTCTCATAGTCGGTATAAAGGGTGGAATCGAAGTCCTGTTTTGGCTGATACTTCTGGTAGCATTCCAGTATGTCATTGCATATCGTTTCCACGGAGTCTCCCTTTCGATACCGGTCGTAGTACGGTGCAAGGTAAATCAAAGGGGATATATTGAGATCTGATTCCAAAATCATGATTCCGTCATAGATGACACCATTATTTCTGGTAATTTGGTGAAATTTAAAATGTTGTTTACCCAGTTTGTCTGAAAATGCTTTTTCTATTAAAGTAATAAATTCCTGATAATTCATAATTCTCCTTCTTATCGGAACATATTACCATCACGGGAAATTGTGCACGAGCTGTGCGGGATAAAAGAAAACCACGATAAAACTTATCGTGGTTTTACTTTATCATTATTTTATGAGAAGCACAAGTACTAATTTGCTTTTAGTCTTGCCCATAGGTCATTGTAAAGCTCCGTCATTTCATCGTCTAAAAGGCGGTATACTTCACAGTTTGCCATATCTGCTTCCGTTGGATGAACCGCTCTGTAGAGAGATTCATTTTCCTTTAATTCTTCGTCCATGTTCTCGTCCACAGATAATACAGGGGAGGCGTAGTACACATACTCGAAGTTTGCCATTGCAACATCATCACGGCAGGTATAGTTCAAAAATTCGTAAACCGCATCGATATCCTGACAGGTCTGTGGAATGAACCAGGAATCAATCCAGAAATTGGAACCCTCTTTTGGAACCGAGTATGCCAGATTTTCATTCAAGTCCATGGCGGAAGCGGCTTCTCCGGAATAGCACAGGGCAAGAGCATAATTTTCAGCAGCCATCTCATCACAGGTTTCCGATTCGAAAAAAGCAGATACATCCGGACTTTGCCTTAACAGGATATCCAGCGCCTCATTTAGCTTCGCCTCGTCGGTCTCATTGATGGAGTAACCGAGGGTGCGGAGGGCAGGAGTAAAGCAGTCCCGGACGGAGGCAATCATAATCATGTCATTTGCGTACTTTCCGTTCCAAAGTACATCCCAGCTTTCCACGTCAGCAGCATCCACCAGATTGGTATTGTAAAGGATACCAAGTGTTCCGTAAAAATAAGGTACCGTGTAACAATGATCCGGATCAAAGGAAGCGGATATATCAATGATATTCGGGTCAATTCCCGCATAATTTGGAATGGAAGCATAATCCATGGGAAGAAGCTCATCCTCTGAAATTAATTTTTCAATGATGTAATCGGAGGTGCAGATGACATCATAATCAATCGCTCCGGTCTTGTATTTGGTATACATTTCTTCGGGGTCTTCATATTCCTCATAATTTACAAGAATTCCGGTTTCCTCTGTAAACTGGGCAAGCATTTCCTCATCATAGTATTTTCCGTAGTTTAATACGGTTATGGAACGAACCGCACCCTTTGTATGTTGACTGGACAGGAATACACCTGTCGTACCGAGCAGTAGAATTACAACGATGCTGATACTTGCAACACGCTTGCACAGATAGGTGGTATGTGCCTTCTTTTGGGCTTTTTCATCCTTGACCGGAATCGCAATGGTCTTTTCCGGATGCAGATTGGCCGCGATAAGAAGCAGTAATACAGTAAAGAAAAGAATCGTGGAAAGTGCGTATAACTCCGGCTTTACTCCCTTTTTCAATTCTGCGTACAGCATGGTGGAAAGCGTGTTTACTCCGGCACCACGGGTAAAGTAGGTAATGCTGAAATCATCCAGTGACATGGTAACAGCCATGAGAAAACCGGAAAAAACTCCAGAGCTGATTTCCGGCCAGGTTACTTTAAAAAAGGCATAAAGCGGGGAGGCACCCAGGTCTAAAGCAGCTTCGTAGGTATACGGATTCGTCTGCTTCAGCTTTGGAAGCACATTTAAAATCACGTAGGGAATATTAAAGGTAATGTGGGCAATCAAAACCGTCACAAAACCAAGATCCATGAATTTTACAAACAAAAGCATCATGGAAATTCCTGTCACGATGTCCGCATTTAAAAGCGGAATATTGGTAACGCCAAGATAGATGGTCTGGCCTTTTCGCTTCATGGCGCTGATTCCGATGGCAGCGAGGGTTCCGATAATGGTGGAGATTACCGCTGCAAGAAGGGTAATCTGAAGCGTTGTTGCAAAGGCGGACATAATGCTCTGGCTTTCAAAGCATTTCCGATACCACTCTAAGGTAAATCCTCCCCAATTCACTCGGGATCTGGAATTGTTGAAGGAAAGTACGATAAGAACAATAATCGGTAAGTATAAAAAAAGAAAAATAAGTCCTAAGTATAATCGGGAGGCATGTTTTTTTACCATAAGGCAGTTCCTCCTTCTTCATCCTTTCCGAAGAGGTTGACCAAGGCCATGCTGATTAAGACAAATACCATAAGAACAATGGAAAGCCCCGAGCCGGCATGCCACTGGGAGCCATGTATGAAGTCCTGTTCAATGACATTACCAATCAGAAGAACCTTTCCGCCTCCTAAAATCTGGGAGATCGCAAAGGAGGTCAGCGATGGAACGAACACCATTACGATACCGCTGATCACACCGGATAAGGTCAGGGGAAGGATGATTTTCAAAAAGATAGTAATATTGTTTGCGCCGAGATCCTTTGCGGCTTCAATCCAGTCCTTGCGGATTCTTCCCATGGAATTGTAGATTGGAAGAATCATGAATGGTAAAAAATCATATACCATACCCAAAACCACGGCTCCGGTAGTGTTCATAATGGAAAGCTTCGGAAGTCCTAAGGTTGACAAAAAAACATTGAGGACTCCGTTTTTTGCAAGAAGCTGTTTCCAGGCCATAAGGCGCAGCATAAAATTCATCCACATCGGAAGCATAAAAATAAAAACCACAAAGCTCTGATTCTTGATCTGCATCCCGTTTAAAATCATGGCAAGGGGATAGGCAAGAACCAGGCAGATAACAGTGCACAGAACACCAAGCTCTAAGGACAGCAAAAGCGCACTGAAATTGGCATGGGAAGTAATGGCTGTAATGTTTGCAAGCGTAAAGCTTCCGTCACTTCCGGTGAAGGCATAGTAAACAATCATCAGAAGAGGCAGAAGGATAAAGCCGATGATCCAGATAAGATACGGACCTGCCAGCAGTTGTTTCTTAAATTTATTCATCAATTTCCACGGCCTCCTCATCCGATGATTCCGGTTTGTGCATGATTTGAATGTTAAATGGGGTTACATTGATTCCCACATGGGTATTTACCGGAACATATTTGGTAGTGTGGACAAGCCATTCATATCCGTTGGCCATAACGTCATATTCATAGTGAACCCCTTTGAAAATAATGGAGGTTATATCACCTTCCATCTGTCCTTCGCCGGGTTCCACCAGCTTTACATCCTCCGGACGGATGACCACATCCACCGGACAGTTCTGACCAAAGCCTTCGTCGACACAGGGCATTTTTACACCGAGAATTTCCACCAGACGGTCTTCAATCATGATGCCGTCCAAAATATTGCTGTGGCCGATAAAGTCAGCAACAAAGGCATTTTCCGGTTCGTTGTAGATATCCTCCGGGGTACCGATCTGCTGGATGTAGCCCTGATTCATAACCACAATGGTATCGGACATGGTAAGCGCCTCCTCCTGATCGTGGGTTACATATACGAAGGTGATGCCGAGCTCTTCCTTTAAGCGCATCAGCTCATACTGCATGTTCTGGCGCAGCTTTAAATCCAATGCTCCCAGAGGTTCATCGAGAAGGAGAACCTTTGGCTCGTTTACAATTGCCCGGGCAATGGCGATACGCTGCTGCTGACCGCCGCTTAATGAATCCACAGAACGGTTTTCAAAGCCTTCCAGATTCACAAGCTTAAGGGCGTATTTGATTTTGTCATCAATGTAAGCCTTACTTTTCTTGCTGATTTTCAGACCAAAGGCTATGTTTTCCGCAATCGTCATATGAGGGAAAAGAGAGTACTTCTGGAAAACCGTATTCAGCTTTCTTTCATTGGCAGGCAGATTGGTGATATCCTTGGAATCAAAGAGAATTTTCCCCGAATCCGGCTTCTCAAAGCCGCCAAGCAGACGAAGCGTAGTTGTCTTTCCGCAGCCGGAGGGACCCAGCAGGGTGACGAACTCGTTTTCCCGGACATAGAGATTAAATTCATCCAGTACCAGACTGCCATTATAGCTTTTGGAAATATCAATAAACTCAATCAGATTTTTTTTCATTTTTATATAGGAACCTTTCTCGTTTGTTTTTCGCTTTAAATCATTAAAAAGTACTTTTTTCATTGTGTGAAAAAAAATGCAAAATGTCAATATATTTTAAATAAGAAATAAAAAATTATGAAGACGAAACACTTGATTTTGACATACGGATTTGATATGATTATTTTTGCTTGAAAAAAGCGCGCCGATATGGCTCAGTAGGTAGAGCGTCTCACTCGTAATGAGAAGGTCAGGGGTTCGAATCCCCTTATCGGCTTAGGAGTCGTATTTTTTGCGGCTCTTTCTTAATAATAAGGAGACGAACGATGAAGGAAAAGTTCTCAAAGATTTGGGATTTGATAAAAAAGAATAAGCAGCTGGTTACGATTGTTTTATATGCGGTTGTAATGCTTGCAGCAATTCTTACGGGAATTTTCGGGTTGGCTCAGCCAGCAGCTGCAGTATGTATTGTGGTTGTGATAGAGGTTGCAATTGCCGCTCTTATGCATAATGTGGAAATCTGGATTCACGGGATTGTGCTGGTTATTGAAATTATTGCGGGAATCCTTATTTCAAGAGTGCCGCTTATCATCTTATGTGCAGTTGTCTATGTGGTAACGATTTTAGCACTTAGAGTACTTTATAAAGGAAAGGAATAAAATATGGATAGTGACAGTTACAGTCAGAAGCAGCTTGATGATTTATTTTTACGGATGATTTCCTTCTATGAAGGAGATCCAAAAAGAATTCAGCATTTTACAAAGGTTCACAGTTTTTCCAGAATTATCGGAATGGAGGAAGATCTGGATGATACCACCTTGTTTATCCTTGAGGCAGCGGCCTATACCCATGATATTGGGATACGTCCGGCAGAAGAAAAGTATGGAAAATGCGATGGAAAGCTTCAGGAGCAGGAGGGGCCGATTTATGCCCAGCAGATTTTATCGGAGCTGGGATTTGAGAACTACATGATTGAGAGAATCTGTTATCTCATCGGACACCATCATACATACACGAATGTTGAAGGAATGGATTATCAGATACTGATTGAAGCGGATTTTTTGGTAAATCTCTTCGAGGATGACTTAAGCGACCGTGAAATCCAGAGTGTATATGAACGCATTTTTAAGACCGAGACCGGAAAACGACTCTTTTGTGAAATGTACGGATATGCGGAGGAAGCATGAATAAGATCAATTATCAGACCATGATGGAGTCTTTGATAAAGGAACATTGTGACGTGGGAGAAATCCCGCGTCTTTTGTTACACAGTTGCTGCGGCCCCTGCAGCTCTTACTGTATAAAGCTTTTGTCGGAGCATTTTTTGGTAACGGTTTTGTACTATAATCCAAATATTTTTCCACCGGAGGAGTATGCACATCGGGCAGAAGAACAGAAGCGCTTTATTGAGGAGTTCCCTACAAAAAATCCGGTGACCTTTTTGGAAGGACGATTTGAACCGAAGGAATTTTACGATGCTGTAAAAGGATATGAGGATGTAACGGAGGGAGGAGAGCGGTGCTTTTTATGCTATGAGCTCCGACTTCGGGAGGCAGCAAGGGTTGCAAAGGAGCAGGGCTTTGACTTTTTTACAACGACGCTTTCCATCAGTCCTTTAAAAAATGCGGAGAAATTAAATGAGATTGGCAAACAACTGGAAGAAGAATATAATGTAAAATATCTGTATTCCGATTTTAAGAAAAAGGACGGATATAAGCAGTCTACAGAGATTTCAAAACAGTATGATATGTACCGGCAGTATTACTGCGGATGTGTGTTTTCAAAAAATGAGCGTGACAGGCAGATCGCGGCAAAGGAAGAAAGAGAGGAATAGATTATGGCACAATTATGGGGAGGACGCTTTACAAAGGAAACCGATAAACTGGTTTATAATTTTAATGCGTCGATATCTTTTGACCAGAAATTCTATAAGCAGGACATTGAGGGAAGCATCGCTCATGTGAAAATGCTTGGAAAGCAGGGCATCCTGACCGAAAAGGAGATGGAGGATATTGTTTCCTGCCTGCAGGATATTTTAGAGGATGTGGAAAATAACCGGCTGGAAATTACGGATACTTATGAGGATATTCACAGCTTTGTGGAGGCAAATCTTATTGAACGCCTTGGAGATACAGGGAAGAAGCTTCATACCGGAAGAAGCAGAAACGATCAGGTGGCTTTGGATATGAGACTTTATACCAGGGAGCAGGTGAAGGAGACCGATGAACTCCTCGGAAAGCTGCTGGAGGTTCTTCTTTCCATTATGAAGGAACACACAGAGACCATCATGCCGGGCTTTACCCATCTTCAGAAGGCACAGCCCATCACCCTGGCTCACCATATGGGGGCATATTTCGAGATGTTCAAGCGGGACCGTCTGCGTCTCCATGATATCTATGACCGTATGAATTATTGTCCGCTGGGGTCCGGTGCCCTTGCGGGAACCACCTATCCCTTGGACCGTGAATATACGGCAGAGCTTTTAGGCTTTTACGGGCCATGTCTAAATAGTATGGATGGTGTGTCCGACAGGGATTATCTGATCGAGTTCCTTTCTGCACTTTCCACCATTATGATGCATCTTTCCCGTTTTTCGGAGGAAATTATTATCTGGAATTCCAATGAGTATCAGTTCGTGGAAATCGACGATGCCTATAGCACCGGAAGCAGTATTATGCCGCAGAAAAAGAACCCGGATATCGCGGAGCTTGTGCGGGGAAAGACAGGACGTGTCTATGGGGCGCTGACTTCGCTTCTTACAACCATGAAGGGTATTCCCCTTGCATACAACAAGGATATGCAGGAGGATAAGGAGCTTTCCTTTGATGCCTTCGACACAGCAAAGGGATGTATTGCTCTGTTTACCGGTATGCTTAAGACCCTCCGATTTAATAAAGAGGTTATGAGAAAAAGTGCCAACAATGGCTTTACCAATGCGACAGATGCCGCTGACTATCTGGTAAACCATGGAGTTCCCTTCCGGGATGCCCATGGAATCATCGGACAGATCGTGCTTTACTGCATTGATAAGAACATAGCCATTGATGATATGAGCTTAGAGGAGCTCAAGAGCTTTTCTCAGGTATTTGAGCAGGATATCTACGATGCGATTTCCATGGAGACCTGTGTGAACAAGAGACTGACCATCGGAGCTCCCGGAAAACAGGCAATGGAAGCCGTAATTGCGCAGGAAGAAGAGCAATTGTGCAAGTTGAACAACTTTTTTACAAAGTAAAAGGTAATTTAATAAGGTTTTTTGCTTGTAATTCATAAGAAATTCAAGTATTATATTGTCTAACAAAGACAGATGTACGCGAGAAGCGGACAAAAAGAAGAGGAGCGTTTGCGAAAATGAGTGAGAAATTAAAGGTTGGTATTTTAGGCGGTACAGGAATGGTAGGACAGAGATTTATCTCTCTCCTTGAGAATCATCCGTGGTTTGAGGTAACTACGATTGCCGCAAGCCCAAGAAGTGCCGGGAAGACCTATGAAGAGGCAGTAGGAGATCGCTGGAAAATGGATACACCGATGCCGGAAGCAGTAAAGAAGCTTGTGGTCATGAATGTTAATGAAGTGGAAAAGGTTGCTTCCCAGGTAGATTTCGTATTTTCTGCGGTTGATATGACAAAGGAAGAAATTAAAAAGATTGAAGAGGATTATGCAAAGGCAGAGACTCCGGTAGTGTCCAACAACAGTGCACATCGCTGGACACCGGATGTTCCGATGGTTGTGCCGGAAATCAATCCACAGCATATGGAGGTAATCAAGTATCAGAAGGAACGTCTTGGCACTACAAGAGGATTTGTGGCTGTAAAGCCAAACTGTTCCATTCAGTCCTATGCTCCTGTTCTTACCGCATGGAAGGAATTCGAGCCATACGAAGTAGTAGTTACTACCTATCAGGCAATTTCCGGAGCAGGAAAGACCTTCAAGGATTGGCCGGAGATGGTTGGAAATATTATTCCATACATTGGCGGAGAAGAAGAAAAGTCAGAGAAGGAGCCGCTTCGTGTCTGGGGTTATGTGGATGACCAGAAGAAGGAAATCGTTCCGGTAGCTTCACCGGTTATTACGGCACAGTGTATCCGTGTTCCGGTATTAAACGGACATACGGCTGCTGTTTTTGTGAAGTTTAAGAAGAATCCGACAAAGGAGCAGCTTATTCAGGCACTGAAGGATTTCAGCGGAGTTCCGCAGGAACTGGAGCTTCCAAGTGCTCCAAAGCAGTTTATCCAGTACTTAGAAGAGGATAACCGTCCTCAGATTGCACTGGATGTAAACTATGAGAATGGTATGGGTATTTCCGTTGGACGACTTCGTGAAGATACGGTATATGACTGGAAGTTCGTAGGACTTTCCCACAACACGGTTCGTGGTGCTGCAGGTGGTGCTGTTCTTTGCGCGGAGCTGTTAAAAGCACAGGGGTATATCACAAAGAAATAAGTTTGCAAAAGTAGTAGGACGTTTTGGATGTGAGGGGAGCAGATGAAAACTGTCAGACAGGAACGTATAATTACATTTTTTGCAGTTTCTCTAGGAATAATAGTACTATTATTCCTAGTTTTGATGTATAAGGTTGAGAATTATAACCGAATTCCTGTAGAACTGGAAATTCATAATGAAGAGGATGTAGGTTCGCAGGATGCTCAGATGTCCATCTCCATGGAAATGTCGCAAAGCTGGAAGGATCGCCTTCTTCAAAAGGATTCGGAGACGGAATTAGACGGAAGACTGATTGAAGTAGTTGGTGCAGAGTTTGACGGAATAATCTGCAATCAAACAGATGACAATATACATAACTGGTCCATGGTCATACACCTCCCGACCAAAGGGAAAATTGACAGCTCCTGGAATGGGGAATATGAATTCATAAATGAGACAGATATTGTTTTTCATCCGGATGAAAATCTTGAAATAATCCCAGCACATGGAGAAAAAACCTTCGGTTTTGTCATTATGACCGAGAAAACCATTGAAATATGTGACTTTTCTTTTGAAGGATATGTACAGAAGGATATTCATAATTACCCGCTCTATTGGTTTTTGTGGATTGCAATTATTGCATGGATTGCGGCACTTGTTGTTTATGTGTTCATGCTGCTTCAGATTCAATCCTTAGACGACCGAAGAAGGCGGGATGAAGAAATTATTTCGCAGACCATGATAACCTTTGCAGGGCTGATCGATGCGAAGGATTCCTATACAAAAGGACATTCAGTTCGTGTGGCCCAGTATTCGAAAGCTTTGGCAAAACGAATGGGAATGTCTGAAGAAGAAATCAGGAATCTGGGATATATTGCACTTATGCATGATTGCGGGAAAATGGGAATCCCGGACCTTGTTCTGAAGAAACCGGATCGTTTGTCCGATTCCGAACGAAAGGTAATTGAATCCCACACCACTATGGGTGGAAAAGTACTTGAAAACTTTAATACAATCGAAGGAATTCAGGATGGTGCCAGATATCATCATGAGCGCTATGATGGAAAGGGATATCCGGAGGGCCTGGTAGGTGAAAAAATTCCGATATTTGCCAGAATTATCTGCGTGGCGGATGCTTTTGACGCAATGAATAGCGACCGGTGCTATCGAAAGCATTTATCAAAGGATACCATATTGGAAGAACTGGAGAAAAATAAAGGACTTCAGTTTGACCCGATCATTGCCCAGCATATGATTGACATGATTATGGATGGAACTATAAAAGTTATGGAGGATTTCCACTAATTGTTGTAAGTAAAATTAAAAAATGATATAATAAGTAGCGGATTTCCGATTTTTGGATATCCGCTATTTTAATTAATACGACTAGAAAAATGTTCATCGTGCTTGCACGAGGTGGGAGAAAAGGCATGAACGCAAAAGGTACGGATTTAAAGAAACTAGAGGAAATGTACAAAGAGACCGGCAATCAGCTGATTGTTCTGTATGGTCAGAAAGGGGCTCAGCTACAGCAATTGGTAAAAGAGTTTTCCGTTGGAAAAAAGTTCTTTTATTACCGCTGTCGTCAGGCTTCAGCAGAGCTTCAGAATAAAATGTTTGGGGAAGAGATTGCCCGGACCTTTGATGCGAAGCTTACCAAATTTACTTATGACGAATATTTTAATCGTATCAAAACAGGAGATCCGTCAAAGCTTGTCTTAATTATTGATGAGGCACAATACCTGATGAAAAAAGACCCGGAATTTGTGAAGAGCTTAATCAAGCTTCGGATGAAACGGCTATATCCGGGACCGGTCATGATTCTTCTGGTGTCCTCCTCCATTGTCTGGGCAACGAAGGATGCGGCGGAACTGTTTGGGGAGGATATCAGACACGTAGATGCATTTTATCGCGTGGAGAATCTGAATTTCTTAGAGGTTGTGCGTTCATTCCCGGAATACAGCGTGGCAGAAAGCATAAAAATCTACGGGGCCCTGGGTGGAGTGCCGGATTATCTGGATCACTGGAACCGGAAAGCGGACTTTAAAACCAATATCTGTAACCTTGTATTATCTAAAGATGGCTATCTTTTTGAAGAGGCAGAGAGCTTAATTGCCGGCGAACTTCGTGAATTGTCCGTTTACAATACCATTCTTGCCACGATTGCTGCAGGAAAAAATAAGCTGAATGACCTGTATCATGAGACCGGTTTTTCAAGAGCCAAAATCAGTGTGTATATGAAAAATCTTGCGGAATTTGATATTGTGGAAAAACTGGTTTCCTTTGAAACCGGCGGATGGGAAAATGCCAAGAAGGGTGTATATCAGATTCAGAATACGTTTGTTAATTTCTGGTTTAAGTTTGTGTATCCCCATTTGTCCGATCTGTTTTTGATGACTGCGGATGAATTCTATGATACCTATATTGCAAAAGAATTGGATCAGTATCTGGAGCGCTATTTCCGCAATGTTTGTATGGAATATCTGATGATCTTAAATCAGATGCATCGCCTTCCGATTGAGATCCATAAAATGGGAACCTGGGTTGGAAAAACCGGAAATATTGACATTATTGCGCAGAGTAGCGACCGGCAGAATATTATCGGATTCTGCAATTGGAATGCGCCGCAGATGACAATGGCAATGTGTGAGGACATGGCAACTGCAATGTCCCAGGCAAAGATTACTTCGGAGCATTATTATCTGTTTTCCGCAACGGATTTTGAGCCTGCACTAAAGCAGTATGTGCTTCGGGACCCAAGCTTTATTTTAATAGATATGAAGGAATTGTAATTTTTCTATGGGAAAATCGTTAATTATTACGGAGAAACCATCTGTTGCCAGGGAATTTGCCAATGTGCTTCACGTGAGTGGACGACAGAATGGATATATCGAGAATTCGGAGTACGTGATTACCTGGTGTGTGGGACATCTGGTGGGACTTGTATATCCGGAGGCCTACGATATCAAATACAAAAAATGGAAATTGGAAGATCTGCCTTTTTTGCCGAAGGACTACAAATATGATGTGATTAAAGAGGTAAAAGGTCAGTACGATATTGTGCACGGGATGCTGCAGAGAGAAGATATTGACCGTGTATATTGGGCAGGAGATGCCGGAAAAGAAGGACAGACTATCGAAGAGAACATCCGCCGGTTTGGTGGTGTACGGGAAGGCATGGAGGAGCTTCGTGTCTGGATTGATTCCCAGACCGAGGAAGAGATTCTTCGGGGAATTCGTGAAGCAAAACCCATGTCTGCCTATGATAATCTTGGAAAATCCGGAATCATGCGCACGATTGAAGATTATGCCATGGGAATTAATTTTTCCCGGGTCATGTCCATCAAGTATGGAAATCTCTTAAATGACACGGCGGGGACAAAATCCTACACTGCCATTGCAGTCGGCCGTGTTATGACCTGTGTACTGGGAATGGTGGTCATTCGGGAACGGGAGATCCGGAACTTTAAGGAGACACCGTTTTACCGGGTAGTTGGAACCTTTGGAGGCGCCGAGATTGAAGGAGAATGGAAGACCGTCGAAGGGTCGAAATATTTGAATTCTCCTCTTCTCTACAAGGAAAACGGTTTTAAGGAAGAAAAGGATGCCCAGAATCTGATCGATGAGCTTACCGGGAAAAAGGCAAAGGTTGTTTCCATAGAGAAGGGAACCACCCGGAAAAGAGCACCGCTTTTGTTTAATCTTGCAGAGCTTCAGGCGGAATGTGCAAAACGCTTTAAGATCAGTCCGGATGAGACCCTTGCCATTGCCCAGGAGCTTTACGAGAAAAAGCTTACTACATATCCGAGAACCGATGCGAGAGTGCTTTCTACAGCAATTGCAAAGGAAATTTCAAAAAATATCAATAAGCTGCGAGGCTATGAGCCAACCCATGAATTTGTGGAAGAAATCATGAAAAAGCAGCTTTATGCAAATATTGCAAAGACAGCCTATACCGATGACAGTAAGGTAACGGACCATTATGCCATTATTCCCACGGGACAGCTTACGGAATATCAGTCTTTAAATCATCTGCAACAGGCAGTGTTTGATTTGATTGTGCGCCGCTTCTTAAGCATTTTTTATCCGCCGGCGGAGTATCAGAATGTAAAACTGGTTGTGGGAGTAGAAACGGAACAGTTTTTCGCTTCAGCAAAGGTCTTAAAGACGCCTGGATATCTGGAAATTGCAACCACACCGAAGAAGAAATCCTTTGAGGAGGAGAATGCCCGTATTTTAGGAGGGCAGGCCTTATCAGGAGATGGAGATTCGGAAAATAACGGGGAAGAGACCTCCGTTGCTAATCCGAAGGTACTTTTAGAGCTCGCAGAACAGCTGCATAACGGAGACGAAATTTCCGTGAAGGGTTATGAAATCAAGTTCGGAAAGACCTCTCCGCCAAAACGGTATACCTCTGGTTCCATGGTGCTTGCAATGGAAAATGCAGGGCAGCTGATTGAGGAGGAAGAGCTTCGGGAACAGATTAAGGGCTCCGGAATCGGAACCTCGGCGACGAGAGCGGAGATTATTCAGAAACTGGTTCGTATCGGATATCTGAATCTAAATAAAAAGACACAGATTCTTTCTCCGGAAAATCTCGGAGAGATGGTCTATGAGGTTGTGAACATGACGGTCCCGGCCCTCTTAAATCCAAAGATGACTGCCTCCTGGGAAAAGGGCTTAGAGGGAATAACCCAGGGAACCGTAGATTACTATGATTATCGGGAAAAGCTAGAGGACTTCATTCGGAAAGAAACGCTTTCCATGATGGAGCAGAATATTCGAATCCCTCTTGCGGAAAGAATCAGTGAATTCGCAGGAAAGGATGCGAAGGGAATCGGGGCCAGACGCAAGATCGGTGTGGCATGCCCGATTTGCGGAGGAGATCTGGTAACCACGCCCTTTGGCGTAGGGTGCTCTAATTATAAAAAAGATAAATCAGGATGTAATTTTAATATCGGAGAGATTGCCGGTGTGTCCTTGACGGAGGAGCAGGTAAAAATGCTTCTTACAGAAGGACACACAGAGACCATCAAGGGCTTCAAGTCAAAGGCAGGAAAGAAGTTTTCCGCAATGCTCCGGTTTGAACGTACAGAAAACAAAGAGGAAAATCCAGAGGCAGCCTCTAACTATGAAATTAAGTTTGATTTTGCGGATGTGGAGCCGGAAATATTAGCAGATGTAGTCTGCCCGGTCTGTGGAGGACAGATCAAAAAGACCTCCTTCGGCTATGGCTGTGTGAATTACAGACAGGATGATCCAGACAGCTGCCGTTTTTCCATCGGACAAATTGCCGGAAAAAATTTAAGCGCAGCAAATGTGACACAGCTTTTAAAAGAGAAAAAGACGGAAACCCTTCGGGGCTTTAAGTCAAAAAGCGGTAAGAAATTTGATGCCTGCCTCGTTTTAAAAGAGGATGAGAACGGAAAGCCCACGGTTCAGTTTGATTTTGAAAATGTGGAAGCGAAGGTATTAAAGGATGTCACCTGCCCGCTCTGTGGCGGTGAGATTGTAGTGACACCATTCGGATATGGCTGCAAAAATTTTGTGAAAGACGATCCAAACAGCTGCCGGTTCTCCATAGGAAAGCTTGCGGACAAGAGCCTTACAGAGACGAATGTAAAGCAGCTTCTTACGGAGGGAATCACCGATACGCTGCGGGGCTTTAAGTCAAAAAACGGAAAGAAATTTGATGCAAGAGTTGCTCTGGACAAGGATGAGACCGGTAAAGTCAAAGGAATTAAATTTGACTTTAATAATTTGGAACCTGTTACCCTAAAGGATGTAGCCTGCCCCTTGTGCGGAGGAAAAATCGCAAAGACACCATTTGGATACGGCTGCACAAATTACAAAAAGGATGATGAGAACAGCTGCCGGTTCTTAATAGGAAAGATTGCAGGAGTAACTTTAAAAGAAGATCAGGTAAAAGAGCTTCTGATTCGAAAGAAAACCGGACCCATCAAAGGCTTTGTTGCAAAGACCGGAATGATGTTTGATGCTCCGCTAAAGTTGACGGAAGAAGGAAGAGTGGAATTTGATTTCCCGGAGAAACCGAAGCCGGTGGATTCGACTTTGGAATGTCCGAAATGCAAAAAACTTATGAAGAAAGCCCAGTGGAATTATGAATGTGAATGCGGCTTTAAGGTAACACACACCATTGCAAAGGTGGAGCTTTCCGAAGAAACTATGAAGGAGCTTCTTACTACGGGAAAGACGAGAAATAAGATTTCCGGATTTACCTCTAAAGCAGGCAATATCTTTGATACCTGTTTGAAATTTGAGGATGATCAAATTAAATTTGATTTTAATAATCAGGGAGAGGCCGATCCCAATGCCATCTACAACAACATCAATTTGACACCGGAGGAGAATAAGATTCCGGAAGAGAATATGAATTTGGAAGGAAAGGAAGAAAATGGAAACAGCGAAGATTTGTAATCTCTACAATTTAGAAGAAACCATAGCAGGAGAATATCTTGCACAATTTACATATCCCTGGGAGGCACTGAAAGGAATCGGTGATTTTATCAAAAAGCTTGGACCGACCCTTGACCCTTCAAAATATGAACAAAGAGGGGAAGATGTGTGGGTGGCAAAGAATGCCAAGGTTTATCCTTCTGCGTGCTTAAATGGTCCTCTCATTATCGATGAGGAAGCGGAAGTGCGCCACTGTGCTTTTATCCGTGGGAATGCCATCGTGGGAAAGGGCTCCGTTGTGGGCAATTCCACAGAATTAAAGAACGTCATCATTTTCAATAGCGTTCAGGTTCCCCATTATAATTATGTAGGAGATTCCATTTTAGGCTACAAATCCCACATGGGGGCAGGCTCCATTACCTCCAATGTGAAATCGGATAAGACTCTGGTGGTGGTGAAGGATGCCTATGATTCTAAGGAAGAAATTGCGACCGGACTAAAGAAATTCGGCGCAATGCTGGGTGATTATGTGGAGGTTGGCTGCAACTCGGTATTAAATCCGGGAACCGTGATTGGCCCCCATTCCAATGTCTATCCTTTATCAAGAGTGAGGGGCGTCATTCCGGGAAATTCTATTTTTAAGGATCCGAATCATGTGGTTGCAAAGCATGAGTAGGGTGAATCCTTAAGAATGATATTTTTTTCACAAAAATAGGTCTTACCTACTAGACTTATGAGAAAAAATGTGCGAAAATAGTTGCAGTATGTCGGGTTGTTTTCCACCGGACATTTGAATCATGACACGAAACGAAAGGAGTCAAACAATGATTTACACAAAGGAAGTTGAAAACATGTGTCCTGTTGCTAAGGGCGCAAAGCATGAGCCAGCTCCAATTCCAGAAGAGGGCAAATGGGTCCATGCAAAAAAAATTGAGGACATTTCAGGCTTTACACATGGTGTAGGTTGGTGTGCACCACAGCAGGGTGCCTGCAAGCTTTCACTGAATGTTAAGGATGGTGTTATTGTAGAGGCTTTGGTTGAGACCATCGGATGTTCCGGTATGACTCACTCAGCAGCTATGGCAGCAGAGGTTTTACAGGGAAAGACAATCCTTGAAGCATTAAACACCGACTTAGTATGTGATGCTATCAATACAGCTATGAGAGAGTTATTCTTACAGATCGTCTATGGACGTACTCAGAGTGCATTCTCTGATGATGGACTTGCTGTAGGCGCAGGTCTTGAGGATTTAGGAAAGGGACTTCGTTCTCAGGTTGGCACCATGTATGCAACCAAGGAGAAGGGTGTTCGTTACCTTGAGATGGCTGAAGGTTATGTAACCGGAATCGCTTTGGATGAGAATAATGAAGTTATCGGATATCAGTTCGTTTCTCTTGGAAAGATGACTGACTTTATCAAGAAGGGTGATGATCCTAACACTGCATGGGAAAAGGCAAAAGGTCAGTATGGCCGTGTAGCTGACGCTGTTAAGATTATCGATCCGCGTCAGGAATAAGAGGAAAGGAGAACAGGATAAAATGGCTTTATTTGAATCATATGAAAGAAGAATTGACCAGATTAATGCTGTATTAAACAGCTATGGTATCAGCTCTATCGAAGAAGCTGAGAAGATTACAAAGGATGCTGGACTTGACGTATATGAGCAGGTTAAGAAAATCCAGCCGATCTGTTTTGAGAATGCATGCTGGGCTTACACCGTAGGTGCAGCTATTGCAATTAAGAAGGGATGTAAGAGAGCCGCTGATGCTGCTGCAGCAATCGGTGAGGGTCTTCAGGCATTCTGTATTCCGGGTTCCGTTGCAGACCATCGTAAGGTAGGTCTTGGACATGGTAACCTCGGAAAGATGTTATTAGAGGAAGAGACCGAGTGCTTCTGCTTCTTGGCAGGACATGAGTCATTTGCAGCTGCTGAAGGTGCAATCGGTATTGCAGAGAAGGCAAACAAGGTTCGTAAGACTCCACTTCGTGTTATCTTAAATGGTCTTGGAAAAGACGCTGCACAGATTATTTCTCGTATCAACGGATTTACATATGTTGAGACAAAGTACGATTATAAAGAAGCAAAGCTTAATATCGTATACGAGAAGGCATATTCTGATGGTCTTCGTGCAACTGTTAAGTGCTACGGCGCAGACGATGTTCAGGAAGGTGTTGCAATCATGCACCATGAGAACGTTGGTGTATCTATCACCGGTAACTCAACCAACCCGACACGTTTCCAGCATCCGGTAGCAGGTAC
>JBJENM010000009.1:0-24016 GCA_051880175.1 Agathobacter sp.
TTTATTTGTTGATCATAGCTTCGCTATTCTCAACAGGGCCTTGCCCTAACAAAAACAGGCAAAGGCTGCTTTAAGAAAGCGCCTTTGCCTTGTCTAAAGAACTATTTTTATTTATTATATTCTCATCTTTTCTTTTTCGTAAAGAAACACTTTTTCATATACATCATTCCAAACTGTTATGACACCTTTCTCTTGTCAAGGAAATAATTATCACATATAATAATACAAAAATCAGAAGTACCGAAGAGGGTATTTCCCGTTGTGGGAGATGCCCTTTTTTGTTATGGCAATGAGGAACATTTCATCTGTGTTCCTCTTCATAGAATAGAAAGGAGGTCCTCTATTGGAAATTAATAAGTATGCACTTTTTGCGGATATCGCAGATACCAAAAATTTTACCAAAAGCGGAGAGCACATGGGATATACCCAGCCCGGGGTCAGCCATATATTAAAAGCAATGGAAAGTGAGCTGGGTTTTCCTCTTTTTCTGCGTACCAAGCAGGGAGTCATTCTCACTCCAAACGCCGAAATTATCCTTCCCCTTGTACGACAGCTTCTGGCAATCAATGAACAGTTGGAGCAGACCATTGCATCTCTAAACGGTCTGGAAACCGGACACCTGACAATTGCCTCCTTTGCCAGTATCTCCCGCAACTGGCTCCCTGCCATTATTTATTCCTTTCAGAAAGAGTTTCCCGGCATTGAGATTGAGCTTCTCGAGGGCGGAACCGACGATATTGTAGGATGGGTAGAGAATAATATTGCCGATTTTGGTCTTTTGAGTAAACGACATACCAGCACCCTAGAGTGGATTCCTCTTTATGATGATCCCCTAATGGCTATTCTTCCGAAAAATTATCCGGTTTCTCCAAGCAAAGGATTTCCCATTTCGGAAATGGCAGACAAGCCCTTTATCATCTCTGCCGAGGGAACCGATTACGATATTCACTATGCCCTAAAGCAGTCCGGCATCAACCCTGAAATACGCTTTTCATCCAAGGATGATCATGCCATTGTCTCTATGGTTGCCAATAATCTCGGCATCAGCATTCTTCCGAAGCTGGTAATCGAGGGGGTACAAAATCAGATTACCGCCCTGCCTTTAGAGCCCTTTTTCTCACGGCAGCTTGGCATCGGAATTCGCTCCCACAGCAATATTTCCCCTGCTGCGAAGCGGTTTATCAATACCCTGCAAATCAATTTGCCGAATCTGATATCTTAAAAAAGAGAGTTAGGAACTGCTATCATAGTTCTTAACTCTCTTTTTCTTTACATTGCTTTGCGATAAAGTGCTTCTATATCCTGCTGTCTTGAGCTTCGTGGATTTACTGCAATATTTCCGCTCTTCATAGCATCTGCTGCCATTGCTTCAATCTTATCCTCTGTAACACCTACCTCACTTAAGGAATCCGGAATTCCAAGAGAAGCGTTTAATTCCTCAAGTTCTTCCACCAGCATTTCCGGTAAAAAATCTCCTTCTTCTGCCGGAATTTTAGAAATATAATTGTAAACTTTTCTGTACTTTCCGTTATCTGCCAATGCGTTATACTCTACAATAGTCGGGAGCAAAATAGCATTTGCCACACCATGCGGCACATTAAAATATGCGCTGACCGGATGGCTCATGGCATGTACGTTTCCGAGTCTTGCCCAGGAAAATGCGATTCCTGCAAAAAGTGATCCTACCTGCATCGCCTCCGCAGCCTCTACGTCTGTGCGATTTGAAACATATCGACGGATATACTTTCCAATCAACTCCAGTGCTTTCTCTGCCATCGCATCGGAAAAAGGCGATGCTGCTGTAGAAATATACGCTTCCAGTGCATGTATCATGGCATCCACTCCACAGGAGGCCGCTACAGATGCCGGTGCAGTCATAATCAGCTCCGGATCCAAAATGGCATAGGAAGGAATCAGCTTATAGCTGAAAACCGTCAGCTTGTAATTTCTGCTATGATCTGTAATAACAGAAAACGCAGTTACCTCCGAACCGGTTCCTGCCGTAGTCGGTATCGCAATCAACGGAATGATGTCACCCGGCACCTTTCCGCCGCCTTCATATTCTGTAATTTTTCCGCCATATTTTGCGACAACTCCAACTGCCTTTGCCACATCCATCGGAGAGCCGCCGCCGAGGGCAACAAGAAAATCTGCTCCGCTTGCCAGAAACTGCTCTGTGGCTTTCTCCACTGTCTCAACAGACGGATTTCCTTCTGTCTCTGTAAATGCATCTGCAGTAATTCCTGCCTCCTGTAAAAGGTCTTCGCACTCTTTTACCACACCCATTTTATTTAAAACCGGGTCAGATACGATGAATGCATGTGCACCGCCTGACTTCTTTGCAAGTTCCGGCAGTTTTCGCCTGCTTCCTCTTCCTACAACAATGTCCTGGGGTACGGAAAATGTAAAGTCATTCATTTTCGCTATCCTCCATTATACATTATGGCGATACTCATATGGGAGTACCTTCATCTGATTATAGCTTGGGCAGTCACGTACCCACTCCAATGACTCTTTGATAATTGCAGTCTGCATTGGAATATTGTTTGGTTCTCCGGCGTTTGATCCGATCGGCACATGTGGTGCGGTAATACGCGGTGCACCCTGCTGACGTGCAATCGGTGGCAATGCAGCAATTACAACACAGCTCATACCAGCTTCCTCACAACATCTTGTTACAATTGTTGCTGAACGATGGCAGGTTCCGCAGCCACCGGTGCAAAGAACAATATCCACACCCTGTGCCTTTAATTTTCTGGCAATCTCCGGACCTGTTTCATTCATAAATTTCTCAACGTTTCCGCCGCCGCCCATGAAGGTATAGGTCTCATCTGCAAGAGAGCCGATAAAGCCTTCTTCTACAAGCTCATGAAGACGATCAATAGGGAACATTGCATTGACATCCTTATTAATATCAGAATTATCGAATCCTCCATGTGTTACCATAAGTTCAGATGAAGGCGTGGAAAATTCAATGGTGCGATAAGAAAAATCGCCGGATGTATTAAATGGTGTCTGGCTTTTTTTATGGATTCCACCAGCAGTAATGAATGCAACCTTGCATTCACTCAATGGTTTCTTTAACTCCGTAAAAACCGGAGCAGGGGTAATCGGTACAAATATTTCGGAAGTCATTCCTTCCACAGTTGTCAATTTCATGTATTTTTCCTCCTACGATTTTTTATATGGATTCTACCGGGATGTCGCGTTTTCCGACAATTTTCATACAACTGAAATAAAATTCTACATTCTGCCCTTCCCGAAGCGCCACCGGGGTAAATACCCAGCGTCTTGGCACGGCTACGGTCCCTAATCCATCCATAATCTCTGCTTTTACTGCAGTATCATTTACTTCAACAATTGTTCCCCCTAACAGGCATGGGCTAAGTTCAAGTTCCCGGTTGACTGCTGCACTGTCATAATCATATGGTGCTTCATTTACCTGCAGATAGCTGAAATAAAACTGCATCTCATGGCCAATTTCTATTTCTGTATCATCTACAATAAGAGTCCTTGGAACAGTAATAACCCCAAGTCTTCCGTGCAAATGAACCTTTACCATATTCTGGGTTACTTCTTTTACCAGCCCGCCCATCAGGGCAGGATTAATCACATAATCCATTAGTGCAGGGTTCCGTTGTCTAAAAGTACTGTTTTTGGAAGTCCCAGCAATTCATTATTCTGATTGATTACATCATTATTCCATTTCTTTGGAGCCGGCTTAATTTCTACGCCTGCCATGCGGTTCTTTAACATCTGAATTGCACGTGCAGCAACTTCCTTTGTAACACAGGAGCATCCGGCAACGTTATTCTCGAATCCTCCTTGATCCATATTCTCTTCTACCATAGCAGTTGCATATTCATTTCCTACTACCAGCTGTCCCTGATAAGCACAGAAAGAAACACCTACAACAGGAATACCACGCTTTCCGGCTTGTCCGATATGCTGAATGAAATCAATATGATTGTTTCCAAATCCCTCTGTTGTAATGATGCATCCGTCAATATCTAAGGACTCCAACAGAGAGCCGAGTCTTTCAGATACCCATAATTTTTCATCATTTACCTGTGGGGATCCCACAAATACAACACCTACAAGATCAAGCTCGGTATCTGCTGCAAGACCTTCTACCAATGGCTCACGAATATAATGACGTGTCATTTCCTTTGTAGCTGGCCCAATACAGGTCAGGGCATGGATAGAACCATCTCTTACCTGGTTTGGTGTTAAAATAATCGGAACATTTCCACAGTCTACATTCTTCTGTCCTCCTAAGATACCGCATGGCTCTGTCGGACAGATAACATTATCATGCATTGCACCCTGTCCCATAATTTCTTTTACCAAAACAACACGTGGATTTCCCTGTCTGCGGACATCCTCACATACTTCTTCACGTACGATTTCTCCATCGTATTTTTTCAATTCGTCACGTACAGCCTGAATGATATAGTCCTGACACTTATGTGCTGCAAATGGGCCCGGACGGGTCATGCCGGACAATCTCTGAATGACAACGTTACAACGGATAATAATATCATTTTCATCTGCACAGCCCGGATGTCCAAAGTACATCTTCTCATCCAGATATCCTTCAGAAGAACCGAATTCATGAACCTGTACACCATCCTCATCAACACCTGTCAGCATGAATACGACACCATCTGCCACCTTGGTCACACCGGAACCAAGCTCTCCTTCTACCTTTGTTGCAATCGGGCAGACATCCATGATGGTCTCTGTATATACGTGACGCTCATTTGGCTTAATAACGGAAAGCTCCATTTTTTTACAAAGCGGATCTTCCAATACAGCCTTTTCAACAATAGAGCCGTCGATGGTAATCTTGCCATCCTTAATGGATGTTTCTGTACCGATTTCTGCATCTGTAATCTTAATATGCTGTTTTAATAAGGTACGAATTACCTTCTTCTCTCCGGTCTTTTCCGGTTCTGCTGCCGGAGAAACTGCCGATACCGCTGCACTCTCTGCCGTTCCTGCCGCAAATACAGGAATATCCAAACTTAAATTCTCTAATTTTTCTGCTTTTCCAATTTCAATATGAATCATTCCGTTACCTCCTGCCTTCGCTTTAATTACCGGAGCAAACTTTTCTGATACCTCAGTTTTTTCCGGCGTTGCTTCTTTTTCTTCCGTTTCGTTTATTTTGTCCAACACTTCTCTTGTGATCGGTGTAAGCGCCTCTACGTCCTGTAACAGCGTGGAGCCTAATACCTGCTCTATTCGCAGTCCGCTTTCGCTTAGCTCCAGTAATCCTGCGTCTACCATATCATCAAAAAGCGCCGGATCTTCCAAATCTGCGGCACTGATGACAAGTCCTTTTTGCCTGCGGCAGCAAAAAATAGCCGGGTCTTTTAAATGCTTTTGTAATGTTTCATTGGTGATTGACATAAATTGCCTCCTTATTTTATTCTTCTTATTATTTTTTCATTAACGGCCCTTAACGCGCCATCTGTGCAATGATAAACCGGTAATCCCATTTTTGGAGCACAGCTCATGACCGTATTGGAACAATCGGTACAGTTACTGATAAGTACTGCTTGTGCACCAGCTTTTTTTAATGCCATGATTTTCTGTACCTGGCCCGGACACCTGCCGGGGTTCTCACACTTTAAAGTTCCTCTTACCTCATGGGCCTGCTTACAGTACTCCACTCCTACAACCGTCGAACCAAGGCTTGCTGCAATTTCTTCCAAGCGCTCTTTGTTTGCGCCGCAGGCACATACAAGAAGCCCTATCTTCTTTGGCCCCTTCATGAAACATTCCGTTGCAATCAATCCGCCGGTGGTTTTGATAATCGGAGCCTCCATTGTGGTCCTTTTTCCGGTAAACGGACCGCCCATTATCAGTTCTCCGTAGCCTTCTGCCACACCGCCAGCCTGCTCAAACATACTTTCTACAAATTTTCCAAGCGGAACATCCAAAAATACCTGTATCAGCTTGTCCTGCTCATTTCCTTTTATCTTTCCGCCTATGGTAAGATCTTTATCCATAAATGGCTTCTTTTGGTCTACCGCTTCCTCAATTCGGCATGCAGTCTCCGCATTAATGATTATCGCTCCCGCTTCCAGCGGAAGGGCAGTTATCGGAAGAACTGTACCGAATACTTCACGGATAATGGCTCGCTCTTCTCCCATTGGATACATATTCGGAAGTTCTTCAATCCGGATGTCAGCGTTTGTATTTTCCTGCTTCAATATGCGGATTGCTTCTTTATGATATCCCTTAATTGCGATTATGCCATGCTTCGCCTTTACCACTTCCATTGCAATTTCAAGTCCCCGGAGCAACTGCTTTGGATTTTTTTCAATTCTTTTTATATTGTGGGTAAGAATAGGCTCACACTCTGCTGCGTTGATAATTACCGCTCCTTCCTGCTCAAACGGAGTTGCAAGCTTTGCATAAGTTGGAAAGCCTGCACCGCCTAAGCCAACAAGTCCTGACTCTTGAATCAGCCCAAATGGATCCTTTGCCTGCAATTTTATGTAGCTCTTTGGTTGGTCCTCTGCTGCCTGTATTATGATTGCGTCATCTGTGACTTCAAGAACCCCTCCGTAAATGCTCGAAAAAATATTTGCACCAAGACTTCCCTTTTCTCTTTCCGCAATCCGTGTTCCTCTCTGCACCTCATCCCCTTTTGATACACACGGAATCGATTTTGTTCCGATATGCTGCTTTAGCGGAAACACATATACATTTTCATCCATACTGATACCTCATAAAAAAAACAGACAATAGCTCTTTCAAACGCCATTGTCTGCTTTTCTTTCATCATATTGATTTTGTGGTTTTATTATATCCACGCATATATGATTCGTAAAGCTACACTTTTTCATGCGCATCATTCAAAAATGTAATGATAGTTTTATTTCTTTTCCCTACAGATTATCATTGCACATAGAACCAAAATACTTCCTAAAATACCTTCTACAGTAAATTCCTCATGAAAACACATACACCCCAGCAGCGTCGCTGTGACAGGCTCTATGGATGCGATAATGGATGCCTTACTGTTTTCCACATATTTTAGTCCTATGGTATAGGTAAGATAGGGAACCACCGTACAAAGCACGCCAAACGCCACCGCAAACAAAAGCATCGGTGCATCTGCGGTTACCGTTTCTGCTACCCTGGGAATGTCTGCCAAAAAGAATGTTCCTACCGCTGCCACCACGAAGGTATAAAAGGTGATCGTAAGGGAATGATATCCCTTCTCCAAAGCATAGCGGCCGAAAATGGAATACAGCGCATATCCGAATCCGGCTCCAAGCCCCGCCAAAAGTCCTCCTGCCGAAAGTCCCACCGAATCCCCCACGATTCCCGTCACCAGTACACAGCTTGCAAAGGTCATAACAAGGGATACGCATTTTCTTTTCGTAAGCTTCTCTTTAAATAGGAAAAAGGAAAGCACCATAACAAATGCCGGTGCCGTATAAAGAAGTACCGCCGCCACCGACAATGAGGTCAGCATGATTGCCTTAAAGTAACAATAATTGAAAAACAAAATGCTGCAGATTCCTGTTCCCAAAAAACACCAGAGGTCTTTTACCCGAATCCGAAACAGCCGTCTGTCATAAAACAGCAAAAACACAAACAGGGCTACGGCCGTAACAACAGCCCGCAAAGCCACAATGTCCATGGACTGAAGTCCCTTTTCATTTAAGGTCCGGACAAAGAGACCCATACTGCCCCATAAAACCCCTGCCAGCACAATCAGAAACGGTGCTGCTTTTTTCATTCGCTGTCATCTCCAAATTTTTCTTTTACGATACTTGCAAGTGCCTGTGCGGTTCCTTCCACCTCAAGAAGTGCACTATTGATAATCAGGTGCTTATGCTCCGGGTCTCCCGGTGCATACTTGGCGAAATATTTATGGTAGGCAGACCTTGCCTTATCCACCTCAGCAATCATTTTCTTTGCCTCCTCCTTTTTCATTCCAAGAGGCCCTACGCAGTTTGCCAGCCGGTCCGCATAAGGCGCATAGATATACACATGTACCGCATCCGGATCATCCGCCAGAACATAATCGGCACAGCGCCCTACGATGATGCAGGACTCCTTTTCCGCAAGCTTTCGGATGATATCGGACTGCACCTCGAAAATTTTCTGCTGCCGCTCTATGGATTCCGTTCCCAGCGGAAACAGCATCTGGAAAAAGCCGGATTTTTTCTCCTCCGTATTGCTGATGACGGATGTTGGAAGATTCATCTTCCGGGCGGTCTCCTCCACAATGTCACGATCATAGTATTCCACACCCAAAAGCTCTGACAGACGTTTTGCAATGGGGCGTCCCATGCTTCCGAACTCTCGTGTAATCGTTACCACAAATTTTTTCATAATCATTTTCCCCTTTTCTTTTTTATTTTTTCTCTGCCTTTTCTATCCGCTAGGATGCAAGAAATCTTGATAAAAATGTTTTGGTACGTTCTTCCTTTGGATTCCCAAATACTTCCTCCGGTGTACCTTCTTCCACAATGTAACCATCTGCCATAAACACAACACGGTCTGCCACATCTCTTGCAAAAGCCATTTCATGGGTTACCACGATCATGGTCATTCCATCCTTTGCAAGGGCTCTCATGACATTTAAAACCTCTCCCACAAGCTCAGGGTCTAAGGCCGAGGTAGGTTCATCAAACAGCAAAGCTTCCGGTTCCATGGCCAGCGCCCTTGCAATGGCAACACGCTGCTGCTGTCCGCCGGAGAGCATGTTCGGTTTTGCGTCCGCCTTGTTTTCAAGGCCCACCTTTCTTAACAGTTCCCTTGCAAGAGCTTCCGCCTCTTTCTTATTTTTATGCTTTGTAAGCACCGGTGCCATCATGACATTTCCCAGTACGCTTTTTAATGGAAAAAGATTAAAACGCTGGAATACCATTCCGACTTCCTCCCGAAATCCCCGGATATCCGCGTCCTTTTCGCAGAGATTCTTCCCTTTATACAAAATCTCACCGCCCGTTGGGGTCTCTAACTGATTGATGCACCGCAGCATGGTACTCTTACCGGAGCCGGAGGGTCCGATAATACAGACAACCTCTCCCTTTTTTACGGTCAGATTAATATCCTGTAAAACTTCAAGATCGCCAAAGGCCTTCATCAGGTGCTTTACTTCAATGAATGCTTCACTCATACGTATCCCCTCCTACTTTCTGTTAATTCTGGTTTCCACAACTCTCTGCAGAACCATAAGAATCGATAACAATACTAAGTAAAACAGTGCACAGACGGTATAGGCCTCAATGGTATTGAAGGTACGGGCCACATAATTTTGTGTCTGTCTGGTAATTTCATTTACGGAAATCATGGATAACAGTGCTGTATCCTTTACCGATATAATGAACTGGTTAAACAAACCAGGAATCATCGATTTAAATGCCGGTGGAATAATAATATGTAAAAGCACCTGGCCTTTGCTTAATCCCAGCGCAAGACCGGCCTCTTTCTGTCCGATATCCACACTTTCTAATGCACCCTTTACAATTGCAGAAATAAATGCTCCCGCATTTAGCGTAATAACAATGATACCTGCAATTGTGCTGTCTAAGATAAACCGGCCTCCCTTTATTAACGAAATCAGCTCCGGGACTACAAAATAGACATACAGCGCCTGTACCACAATCGGAGTGCCTCGTATAATCCAGATATAGATATTCGCGATTCCTCTCGCTACTTTATTCTGACACTGCAGGGCGTAGCCACATACAGAGCCCAAAAGAAATCCCAAGGCTATTCCTACAACCGCCACCTGCATCGTCACCTTTAAGCCTCGGAAAAGCATTGGAATAATTGCTGATAAAAATTCTACACTCATCTAATTCCCTCCAAGATAAGACGTGGGAAAAGATAGATACCTTTTCCCACAATCTTTTTGTTATCCGTATCTTATTGTCGTTCCTATGTATCGTGTGAAAGGGTTATTCGCACCACTTTGCGTTAATCTCATCTAATTTTCCGGTCTCATCCAGGTAAGCAATTGCCTCGTTGAACTGCTCTACGATATCCGGATACTGCTCGCAGATGTCAAAGGAAAGTGCCAGCGCATATGGAGCCTGACCTGTGTAAAACTCATCACCTACAATTTTCAGATGAATCTCTCCGGTCTTGATGGAATATGCAGTTCCCGGAAGATCATAAATGGTTGCGTCTGCCTGTCCATCCTCAACGGCCTTATACGCAAGAGCCTGTGAGTCATAGGTCTGCAGGCAGCTCTCCGGAAGATTTGCTACCGCATACTCGTATGCAATGGTTCCGGTCTGAATTGCAACAACATAATCGCCGCTTGTAAGATCATCTACACCTGTGATGGTTTCATTGTCCTCAGCAACTGCAACAATGATTCCTGCATCATAATAAATATCTGTAAAGTTCATATTCTTCTTTCTTTCATCGGTGGCACATAATGCTGCTGCACCAATATCAAGCTGTCCCTGGCTTAAAGAGGTTCCCAGTGGGCCGTAATCCATATCCTGAATATGATCACCTGCAATTGTAAATCCAAGGACTTCCTGCAAAGCATTTAAGAAATCAACATCATAACCCTGTAAAGTAACGCCATCCTCTGCAAAGTAAGAAAATGGTGCATAGGTTCCGGAGGTTCCAACAATGAGTGTCACACCCTCTAAGGCCCCGCTGCAGGCCGGTCCGTCTGTTGCTGCCACGGATGTATCTGCCGCTTCGGTAACGTCTGCCGCCTCAGAAGCTTCTGCTACAGCATCTGCTGTACTCTCTGCTGCCTGCTTACTTCCGCTGTCTTTACATCCGGTCATCATTGTAGCTGCCATTGCTCCTGCCAATAAAACGGAAATCAATTTCTTCTTCATAATGTTTTCCTCCTTAAGAAAAGAATATTTATATTCTAAAAACAAAAAAAGCAGACAAAAACGACCGACGTCTTTGTCTGCTTCTTTCTTCTTTAAAATATAAGTGCATTTTAGCACTTTGGATTCAATTGTAAACTAACACTTTCTTATGAGGGTCATAAAACTATCTTATGAATGTCACTTTTTATTTATCGCAGGGATGCTCCGCAGTTATTGCAGTAATTTGAACTGGCGGACTGCTTTTCCCCGCAGTTTTCACATACCACCGCGCCCTTTTTGTCCAACACCTTTCCGTTTAACTCCTCAAGCTCCGCCCGGGCTTCCCGGATCGTCTTAAAATTCTCATTGTCTGCTAAATCCTCATCATCCATATGCTCCTCAAAGTACAGCTTTCCCAGTTGAGCATATTGCTTTTCAAGGAAATCCTCCTTCGCCCGGATATCTAATTTGGTTTTCGCCAAATCCGTTGCATCTTTTGCCGTATTGGAAACCTCTTTTCCTACAGAAATAATATCATCCTTAATCTTATTAAAATCAACTGCCATGGTTCTTTCTCCTCCCTACTGCATATTTATATGCTATTTAGTATTATTGTAACTATGTTTTCGAAACATTTCCATAAAAAAAACATAAATTTTTCACTTGCTTTTTTAAGGAAATGTTTCATAATAGATATGCAAAAAAGGAAAAGGAATACGTAAGATGAATCACAGAAAAAAAGGATACCTGTTTGTACTGCTGTCTGCGCTGTGTTTTGCCACAGGTGGGCTGCTTATTAAAATCAATAGCTGGTCCTCCATGACCATCAACGGAGTGCGCTCTCTTTTTGCACTTCTGATCTTCTACCCATACTTCCGCAGTATCGGGCATAAATTTTGCATAAATAAAATGATTATCATCGGCGCTCTGGCCAATACCGGCATGTGCTTTAGCTTTGTAGCCGCCACCAAACTGACTACCGCTGCCAATGCCATCGTATTACAGTTTACTCTACCGATTTATATCATTCTGATGCTTTGGATTTTCTGGAAGAAAAGGCCGGATCGTGTATCTGTGCTTACCGCTTTGTTCTCCTTCATCGGAATCCTGTTCTTCTTCTTTGATAATCTGACTACAAGCGGAATGGTGGGGAATCTCCTTGCTTTGCTTTCCGGCTTCCTGTATGCCATTGTATTTTTGATTAAAAAAATTCCCAATGCGGATTTCGAGTCCTCGGCGGTGTTATCCTTCGCCCTGAATTTTATCATTGCAATCCCATTCTATGTTCAGGAAACCAGTTTTACCACTACCAACGTGATAAGCGCCCTCCTTCTTGGACTTGTACAGACCGGTTTGGCCTTTGTGTTCCTTGCAAAAGGTTTGGACCATGTTCCTCCGGTGGCAGCTTCTTTGATTTCCATGGTAGAACCCATCGTAAATCCAATCTTAGTTGCAGCCTTCTACGGGGAGACCATTGGTTTAATCAGTATATTCGGAGCCATCGTTGTGCTTGGTTCCGCAACCTTTTACAGCATATATTCCTCGAAATAAATCCATTTCGGAATTCATTCGGGAACACTTTTCCGAAATAGGATTTATTTTATATCTTCCGCAAATCTGGTATCTGACAGATAGATGTGGGAGAACATCTCTTTTGCTTGCATCTCTTCCACAAAATCAGCAATTTCCATGGGATTTTCTTCAAAAAGCAGCTTTCCCTCTGTCTCATTTAGATGCGTCACCATCAGACTGCAGGTATAGGGGATATCAATCCCGGCCAGATCCTCTTTGATATACTTAAAAAAAGCTTCCCCTCTTTCATGATACCCAAACCGGAGGCTTCCCTGCCAGCCATTGGGGATATTGGTAAGATCCACAATTTGTTTTGTAAACAGTTCATCCGCTATCTCAAAGGGTAGGGGGCCGTTTCCATGCCTTGTCACATAGCTTCTTGTAACATAGACAATCTCCGGCTCCTCCCCGGGTAAGTATGACTTGCAAAAGTCAATGGGATTCTTACAGCCCGTCTTTGACGGTGTCGTGTGGGGATAAAACTCCCTGCGGTCGTTATCCAGAAGTAACCCCTGGGCTCCCTCAAAGATTACCTCGCCATAATGGGAGCGCACAAAATGCTCTCCGTCAGCTCTTCTTTCGGGAGAAAAATCCACCAGTCGAATGCTCTCCGCAGCCCGGTGCATTTGCTCCGCCACCGTAAGCAGGATCGAATCCTCCTGTAAAAGTTCGCCGTATTCTCCGGCTTCGGAAAGGGATAACCCAAGCTTTTTTAAGCGCAGGGGAAGATAATTCTTTCGAATATCCCTCATTCGCAAAGCGGTCTCCTCTGCCGTCTGTCCAAGAATATCCTTTAAAAAAACCGCATAGGACCTATCTTCACAGCGGTTTACCGCCTCATTGATTCCCATTCCACAGCTTCCGTGACGTTTTTTTCCCCGGGCCGTTTCCGCCGCCATATTCACAAGAACATCATCGATGAGCACCAGCCGGCAGTCTCCCGCTGCAAATATGTTCGGAGAAATGCCAAAAGACTCTCGAAATTCCTGCCGTTCCTCCTCGATCTTATATAAATCCGGCAGGAAGGTTTTCGCCCATAGGGTATCCGCCCCAAAAAAGGAGCCGGAGGAAAGCTGGTGAAAAATGAAGCGTCCATTCCGGCGGTCTACCGTATGTCCGGCCTGGGCTCCTCCGTTGTGCCTGACCACAAGAACGGAGTCTCCTCTCATTTTTGCTTTTTTTGCAAAATAATCCACGGCAAGACCTTTTCCCTCATCTCCGTAATTTTTTCCGATAATAATATGTATCTTCATGGTTAAAAGAATAAGAACTTTTTCTCACGGTCAAAACGAATGGTAGATAATGCCCGGGACACCACCTGCTTTGCAGCATCCTCCCACTGGTTGATGGCCTTATTTTTATCCATGCCGTTTACGATCTGCATAATACTGGTGATGACATGGGGAATATACTCCACCTCTTCCGGTTTTAATATGGCAAAACGGTCCCCCACAATCTGCTGCCAGTTGTCCACAACCGACTTCGTGCGCTGGGGATACTTATCCAGAAAAATATGGAAGGTCTCATATTTTTCGCTGACACGCTTATAGAGATCCTTCGAAGAATAGGAGGCCAGCTGCACATCATCATCGAACACGCGCTTGATTTCTTCCTTGGTCAGATCCATGTGGCAGGGCTCATCCCCAATGGTAAACAAAAAGCCTTTTTTCTTGCGCTTCTCATAGCTGTCGGTTCTGGTGTGCTTATCCGCAAAATACCAGAGCAAATGGTAGGACTCTCCACCATTTCCACCGCCCCGGCCTTCCAGCCACAAATCCAGAAGCTGCTCCGCAATTCGGATATCCGCCTCAAACTGCGTTACCTGAAGCGGTCCCAAATCACTTTTGGAATCCCCGATTGCCGCACAGAGTATGTGGGGATTGGTAACCGGCTGCTTTTCCAGCAGGTTGGTAACAGTGGCGTTCAGCGAATTCTTCGCCAGCTCCTCTGCCAGATATCCCATGGACCCTGTCACATCAAAACCGATGATAATCGGTGTCGCCTCCGGTGAATCCTCCGAATCGCAGGACTCCCGGACATTTACAAAGCGCGGGTCAAAGCGCTCATCCACACTATTCCTTTGAAAAAGCTGGGATGCGCTGGCATCCGCCGTAATATTTCTGCTGTTCTTAAGCTTTGACCAGTCGCTGGCCGTATAACTTCCTCTTCCCATAAATAATCCTTTCTAACCATATATTTTTTTATCATCTGTATCCATTTTTACAAAACGTCGTTTCCCATAGGACTTATACAGTGTCTCATCCCACAGCGCAAAGTCATCATAAGCATCCTCGCAGGGTTTTCCCTCAAAGAAGGACTTCATGGGTCCCGGTACGGACTCCGCTTTTTCATCTAAGATAGTCCTTCCCACTTCCCGAAGCTCCATGAGGTTCTCCGTCATCCTGCAGACATGGGTATGCTCGATATCGTATTGATTCTTTCTGACCGCATATTCATATCCCCCATAAAGCATGGCGGAATGATCGTACGGATTGATAAAAACCGTATCCGGATTGATTTTCCGATGAACGATTCCACTATATTCCAGCACGCAGCAGATGTTTTCTAAGCGGCTTAAAATCCACGCCACATGGCGGGGCGGCAGGGTTCCAAACTGGCTGAGGGGATACTCATCCTCATTTTTTTCAATTACCAGCATCGTTCTGCCATCGGACAAGGTATATCCGCCTCTGATGCAGGGGAAAAAGTCCCTAAGGTTTTTGGAATCCGCTGCCGGAAAAGCAAGGGCATCTACCATAGCTTTGTAGTTTTGGCATTGCATAATTCCTTCCCTGCGAAACACATAGATGACATTCCTTCTTGCCACATAGGTATCCGCGTATTTTCCGGTTACCCTATGCATATATTTGATTTCAATGACATTGCCATCGGTCGTCTCAAACTCTTCCGATGGGGCAGACTCCCACAGCTTTTCCGCCGCAGTTTTTCTATCATACTCCTCCTTGCTTCCCGCAAGAAAATGCTGCATCTGCTTGTGAAAATCGGTATAAAAATCCGTATCTTCACGGTTTAGTACATATTGATTGCCGCAATAATGGCAAACAGCCCTGCAGGCAGAAGGGTCAATGACCATCGCCCCGCCACAGCTAGCACATTTTAATTCTTTCATTTCAAGGCTCCTCCTTCATCCTGCGGATTCACCATGGGGATTCGTTCAAAGACATACTCTGTCCCTGAGGATAATTCCTCCCGGAAAACATAGCCCAGCCGGTCAAAACGCTGTATCTGGACCGGGTCCTCGATTCGATGCTCCGCCATGAACCTTACCATCTCACCCCTGGCCATTTTCGCATAGGTTCCCTTGGTAACAAGCTTATTCCCCACCTTCTCACAAAATGTAATCGTAATGTATCTATCCTCATCCGAGAGATACTTCTCGACACACTTTGCGTATTCCTTGGATGCCAGATTGATAATGACTCTGCTGTCATCCAAAACAGCACGGTATATCTGATCGCCCCAGTATTCATACAGGTCCTTTGTCCCTGCAATATTCGCCTTTGCCCCCATCTCAAGGCGGTAGGGCGTAACGCCATCCATTGCTTTCAGCACTCCGTAAAAGGCGGACAGGATTCTAAGATGCTCCTGCACATAATCAAAATGCTCTATTTCATATACCGCCGGCGCCATATACTGATAGGCAATTCCCTCGTAGGCAAGTACGGCAGGAGTCAGATCCTTTGTAAGATTCATCTGCTCAAGCCGCCGGAAATTCTGCTCTGCAATCTTATCGTTACATCCCCAAAGGACCGTAAGCTCCTCTTTCGACTTCCCCTTCAGCCAGAAAAGAATCTCCTTCGTCTGCTCAAGATACTCCGGCAGTCCAAGGGGCTGCATCGTCTCCAAATCCATATTCATTTTCTTTGCAGGAGATAAAATGATCTTCACTAGGATAGCTCCCCAAGCATGTTTTCCGGATCCTCCGCTGCCTTAACTTTGTCATTCGCTTTAAGGATGATTCCGTTTTCATCAATCAGATAGGTAGTGCGGACTACGCCCATGGAAACCTTACCGTAGTTCTTCTTCTCCTTCCACACATCATAGGCCTCAATCACCTGTCTTTCGGGATCGGAAAGCAGGGTAAATGCCAGACCATTCTTCTCCTGAAATTTTTTGTGGGAAGCCACAGAATCCTTGCTGATTCCAAGGACAACAGCCCCCTTCTCCAGAAACTGCGGATATCTCTCCGAAAAACCGCAGGCCTGCTTTGTGCAGCCCGGTGTGCTGTCCTTTGGGTAAAAATATAAAATTACTTTCTTTCCGGCGTAATCGGAAAGCTTATGCATTTTTCCATCCTGATCCGGCAATTCAAAATCCGGTGCTTTTGTTCCTGCTTCAAGCATGATATATCCTCCGTTTTTCATTCGTTTGTGCCTAATTATAAGCCTCTTGGGGGGCAATATCAACCAAGAACCCTTGGATTTTAAGTATCATCAGGGCAGACTTCTCCCAGTACACTTAAAATTTTCCATATTCAATTAGACGGATTCCTCTGCCTAAAAAATGAAATAATGTCGATATGACTTGATTAGAATTCTATCTTTTCAAATTCTTCTAGTGATGTAGCTCTTACAGCTTCCTTTAGGAGCATATTAAGAGTATCAAGATCATCAACAGATAAAATTCTGTCTCTTAGATAATCGGAAACCGGTGCGATGTCGGTAAGAAAGCCAAGGATTGACTCCTTTACTGCGTCCCGCTTTCCTGCCTTATATTCATCTCTCATAATCTCTGCAAAATGCATATAACGCACCTCCATTCCCCGATCAAATTTGATTTTAGTAACAGACTTCTGCAAACGCTTCACGAATACATCCGAATAATCCTTGTCTGCCTCTCCACGTTCAGCGCCTACATACTTTAGAAAGTGTACCAGTGCCTCCGGCACTTCGTCGTCATTCGTCCCCTTTGTACTTAGAAAAATCGTATGACTTCCATCATCATATTCGTAGGAATCATCTTCCTTAAAACTCTGCCTCCTGGTGTACTTATATTTCCCTAATCCAATTGGGTCATAATCACAGATAAAGATAACATATGCTTCCGGTAGTTCTTCATATTTCATTCCTGTACTAAGCAGATCCATATCTATCTGACTATGATAATATCTGGATCGCCTCAACAATTTTTCATTTGCTACCTGCATTTCCACATCAAAATGTGTGCCTTTATCATCTTTTATGTAGACATCCAGTCGAATTCCTTTACATTCCGGATTGAAAATTATGCTCTTTTCGTAACATACTTCCACGTGGTCTATCTCCACATCCAATATGAGCTCTAACATTCCCTTAGCGTTTTCGGGATCTGTCATCACTGCAACGAACATAAAGTTATCTTTGATTGTCAGCTCCTGTAATGTCTTTTTTCGTCTTTCCATCCAAATTCCTCCTGATAAAAATTCCAGAGGAATCCGTGTATATGATTATAACATCGGGAAAAAAGAGGTGTCAACGAGCTAATCGAGCTCATGTCAGCAATCATACCTTTATTGAAGTTTTATTTTTACTAGAAATATGTTCTTTTGCTAATTGTTCAAGTAATAAAAAATTTTGTTTTCCACCATTTTCTTTATGTGGGATTTTATCAATTTCAGTAAATATTTTAGGTCTTTCATATTCTTTCATATTTTCCCTACACCATTTATCAATATCTGCGATGATACTTTCATTTCCTTTATACTCATTTTTTAATTCAATAAATGCCATTGGTACAGTATTATTTTCTTCTATTTCTACTCCAACTACAACGCATTCTTCAACAAAAGGATTTGTTGATATAAGTTTTTCTGCATTGTCAGGAGAAATTTTATACCCAAGTTTATCAATTATTAGTCTTTTAGATCTCCCTTTTAAGAAAATATAATTATCTTGGTCAATACTAGCAAGATCTCCTGTGTGTACCCACCATTTTCCATGATGAAATTTCTTGATTAATTCTGTTTCTTCCTTGTTATTTAAATACCCTAAAAACATTGAATCCGTACTAATGGCAAGTTCACCTATTTCTCCACTTTCTAGCATTTCATTCGTCTCAGAATCAAAAGTCTTAGCAATATTTCCATGCATTGGTATTCCTATAGAACCTGGCTTATTTGCAAATAACGGAGAAACTACTGCTGCACCAACTAATTCATTATTACCATAACCATTTATAATTGGGGTATTAAACATTAATTCCCATTTGATTAATTCTTCTTCTAAGATTTTATCACCACCAGAAATAAACATTTCAACTTTATCTAATTGCTTTCTGATTTTTTCATATTCTTTTATATTATTGTTGTCTAATAATTCTTTCATTTTATTATAGACATAACGCAAATAAACTGGAACTCCATATACATAATCAAACTCACCAATATGTTTAAAAATCATATCTTCATCAGGTTTAACTGAAAATATAGTTTGATTTCCAAGAACTAATCCAGAATAAATTGAATTCACAAGTCCATAAATTACCCAAGGTGGCGCGCATACAAAACCTCTCTTACCTATATAGAAAGGTAAATCAGAGTAAGCCATTTTTAAAATTGCATTGTTGAAATTATAATCTGTATGTACGATAGATTTTGATTTACCTGTACTTCCACTTGACTGAACAATTACAGATGGTCTTTCTCTATCATATTTAACGCATTTTATAGATTTATCTGCTTTAACATTTATAAAATCACGATAATCTATAAACCGCTCATCATTTGATTTAGTTTTTCTGATATCAAATGGATTTACTGGTACAAAAATTACACGTCTAAGATTTGTTTTATCTATAATTTTTTCAAATATTGGTTTAAACGGATCTGATACAATTATTTCTTCAATATTATTATCAATAATATAATGAAGTATATCATTTGATTTTAAACTTGCATCCATCCAATATGATATTGCCCCTATCTTATTTACCCCAAGTAATGTTGGATCCACTTGTGGCACTGTTAATAGCATTACTCCTACTTTATCATCTTCTTTTACACCATCTCTTTTAAGTGCGGTAGCAAGTTTATCAGTTTCTTCCTTTAAACTATAAAAATTTTTTTCAAAAATAAAATATTTTGAATATTTTAAATTCATTGTTTTTTCATTTGTATTCATAACAGTATTATATAGTGTATCATCAACATTAAATTTTCTAATTGGTTCGCTCCTATGATATTTTGATTGAAATATTTCCTCATTCATTTTTATTTTCCCCTTTACAAAATTTTATTTGATAAAGCCCGTATAATGGTGTAAATTCGAAAATTAATTAAAAAGAGCCAAGTGCTCATCTTTTAGTTATAATTAATCCTAGATTATTCACGGCACAGCCGTGAACAATCTAGGATTAATTCTCTTTTCATAAAGGCTTTTAGCAATGCCCTCCAGGGTCTGTTAATTGTCTTTCGGATTTTCATACCAATACCCGTGGTAAATGAATTGACGTCTGCTTCTTCAAATCTGTCCAGTCCTGTGTTTATCATTTAGTGACCTCATTTCCCCACACTTTCAATGCTCTTATTGGTGCAAATGCCTCATCCGGCGTTACTACCGGATGAGTGACCTTTGCTTTTCCGATCTGTTTTTCCTCATCCAGATTCAAGTGATATCCTATTCTTTTTATGTCGCAGGCACTTCTCAATGTTTCCTTTAGTTCATTCCACTGTTCTGCAAGATATCTTCCATCTGCTTCCAAATCTGCTCTCTTATAAAAAGAATATTTATCCATGAGATACCAATACATATTTGTCATAACTTCTACCAGTTCATCCTTCTTTGCAAAAATATCCGCCCCTTTGCTAACACGAAATGGCTTCCCTCTATATGCGTAGCATCTCTTTTCTTTCACTTCATCATATTGCAGTATTGTCGGTACTATTTCACAGCCAGTCTCCTGCGCTAAACGCAAAATGCCAATATTGATGTCCTGTATCAACCAATTATCCGACTTATGTCCGTCCGCTTCATGGCACTCATCTCTTTGTCCATTATCATCCAAATTCCAATAGCCTTCCGGAAAAATAATAATATTGCCACCATGTTCAATTACATATTTCATCTTTTCATATGCCGCTTTTCTACTAGCAATATCATCACGTTTGAGCAAAATCATTCCATATGCCCAAAGGCCAAGACCATTCAATGTCTCAAATGCTAAATAGGGATTACCAAACACAATATATGCACTTTGATTTACAGCATTGGCCCCAATTACAATGTCATCTGCCTGACGGTGATTTAGTGCAAAAATCCTTCCTTTTTTGCTTTTTTCTAACCTCTCCCGTTTCTCTATGACAATTTTGTAGTCAGTTTGCGTTCGATACACTTTTCTGAGCACCGGTGCCAACAACTTGCGGATTCTGATACCTTGACTTGAAAGTGTCCGATCAATATTGTTTTCTGAAAGGTACTTTATACTTTGGCTTGTTTCATTTTTTAAATCTGATAGTATGTTACTCATATCCGTGTTTTACGACACTCTTTTAATTTGCTAGAGTTTATCTTTCCAAATATTTTCAGTTGTCTTATTTCCTACAACTAACAAGTAATAATATCTTCTCTTATTTTTTGAACTTCTCTAATTATGGTTTTCTTGTTGAACTGATATGAACTTTGTCTCATACATATCGCTTCTGCTAATTCTCTTCTCGTGTACTATTCCAACTATAGTTTCAACATCTGTCATAATTGGTTCTACGATTCGATCATCTCCATATCCTGTTTCCTCGTATGCACCAGTCCACATTGTCTTTATCTGTTTTTCACATGTATATGTAACAAAATTACTATTCAAAATCCCAGCATAATATGTGGCCGGTATTTCTATCTGATATGTATACATATCAATCTTTTTGATTTTTTCTTGTTCAGAAAGGCTCAAAAATTCGTCAGCTAAAACAAAATATTCTTCTTCGGTAATATCAGCGCTATACCCTTCCATATAAGACGCACAAAATTTTGCGGCTTGTATACTTCCAGCATCACAACCTTCCTGAAGCACATTAAGGATTTGCCAATAGCTTTTAGGATGTTGCAAAACAAAAATAACATAATTATCCATCGCAATTGATGCATCCAATTTTGCTGCTGCGCAATACAGTTCTACTGCCTTATTTAAATCCTTATTTATTCCATATCCATTTTCATACATATATGCCATGTTATTTAATGCGATGCTATTGGTTTCCAAGTTTTCATTACCATAGATTCTTATTACTTCCAAATAATCACCCATCTCAAAATATTTTTCAGCTGTACATAATAGTTCCTCTTCAGATAAACCTTTATATTGATCTTCAAAGTCATAAGAAAAAATGAAACAGATTACTCCAATTAAAAAGATGATATCTGCCAGTTGTAACAAGAGTGAAACTCTCCTCCATTTCTTTTCTGATATACTGTTTTTTAGTGAAAGATCTTTTATCCCTGAAAAAAGGGTTAAAAAAAGCCCAATACAAGATATTAATATTCCAAATGTTTCTTTTGTCATAGTACCTCCCCTCAGAATGTTCCTCGTTACCTTTTACGTTTACCTGCTTAACTTCAAGTTCTCCCTCAAGTACCTCTTCAAATCATGCCTTATGTCCTCTTCTCTCCTAACCAAAGTATCAGCAAGCACATAAGCATTTTTTGCATTCACTTCTACACCATCCACATACTCTCTGGCCTTCTGCGGAGTTGTTACTCCGTGCCCCGGATAATAAGTCAATTCCTCATCCCACACATCGTCATACCATTTCTGGCATTCATAAACAGCCTTGCGCTGCTCCAAAAAATCCCTATAACAATCTGTCTTCAATTCGGATCGTTTGACCGGTGCAACATGTTCCTCAATAATGTTATATTCAATCGTTGACATTACATCTCTCAAATGGTCTAGTGCCTCTTCCTTTTCATAAATGCCTAGGTTCATAGGCTCTCCAGCCCGGATGAAAATCTCTCTTGTCTCTTCTTTGCAAAAAGCGATAATCGGAACAACCTCTATTTGCATCTCTTTACTTAAAATGTACGGACTCGAAAATAGCGGCATAATAAGTTGATTTTCCGTATTGTTATATCCACCTTCTGGAAATAAAATCACACTGTTCCCGGCTTTTAACACCCTTTCCATTTTAGAGACAGCCGCTTTGCGGCTTTGCTTATCCAATCGGTCAACATAAATCATTCCGTTGAGATATGCTGCATAAAACATAGGATTATGTTCCATTTGATGCGTAGAACCCTGTAGGAGGTATGCATTTCTATCGATGGCTGATATAATCGAAGTTGCATCTTCATCAAAGGAATGATTAGCAGCAAAAATATACGCTTTATTTTTATCAAGTTTCGGATAGTTCTCAATTATAATTTTTCTTTTAGTAAAGCACTTCACCAGACCTCTCCAGGGTCTGTTAATTGTCTTTCGGATTTTCATACCAATATCCGTGGTAAAGGTATCAATATCCGCATACTCGAATTTCTTTAGTCCGGTGTTAAACATATCCCTTTTTCCTTACTTTTTGTTTTCTCTCGTAAAAAATCTTCTTTTTTCATAAACAAAAACCGATTTGCTTCACTAACCTTCATATTTCGCAAATCTCGCATCAACTCCCAATATTCCAGCTTTGCTTTCGGTATATAACAATTATCAATCTGCCCACGAAAGCTATATCCTGGCCATTCCGCGCATCTGCGCAACACAAAATCACTCCAATAATTTCCTTTGATATTGCACCGTTTTGTAATGCCTTCCCGCTCCCATATCTCATACTTTAGCGTTGCCATAATATCTCTTAATTCGGAAGTCTTCTGAATCTTAAAATCCTTTGTGTTTTCATTCATTCGGTTCAGTTCTATGGCAGTACCCATGTTTATCACAAACTTTTTCTTCTCTTCATACTGCTCCAAAGAAATGGGAATAATGACTGCGCCTGTTTCCATTGCCATATCCACTACCCCCAATTGAATATCATAAATAATTTCATTAGGGGATAAATTCCAAGCACCTTCCGGAAATATCATAATATTCCCATTTGCCTTAAGTATTTTTACCATCAAATCTCTGGAATTCCTTCTATCGTTTTTATCCAAAACATCAATATAAACAACACCATTCATCCAAAAGAACAGCCCCGGAAACTTTCCCTTTACAACCATAAAATCTGCCGCCAAAATAAAGTATTGTTCCTTAATAATTTCCGAAACAATCTCAAAATCTAGCTTTGCTATATGGGATACTGCAAAAATGATTGGTTTTCCCTGAGGAATCTCTGTCTGATTCATTATTTCTATCTTATAGCCTTGCATTTTCCGGCTTACCCAAAGCATCCCTCGAAGTAATGGACGGATGGCTTTGCGGATTTTCATGGGAATGTAGGAATCCTGCGAAAGAATTCTTTGCTTTTCTTGCTTGTATTTTTCAAATTCCTGCAGTTTTTTATCTTCAGACATTAGCACTTCTCTCTTTCTCCGAATATGATAATGCTTTTCTCAATTTGTACATAATTGTAATATCGTTCCCCCGCTATCTCTCCCGCAGCAAAAATGCGTTTGCTTTGGATGGTATCAATTTTCTCTTATAGGCAAATACCTCTTGAGGTGTTGGAGCCTTACTGTGATATCGAGATCTCTCAACGGTCTCCA
>JBJENM010000010.1:0-5616 GCA_051880175.1 Agathobacter sp.
TTGCTCATTAAGTGCCGACGCTTTTTAAACGTTCTGATTCAAATAGCAAAATTCCTTTTCAGGAACACATTTCCCAAATGGTAGTTCTTAAATTTCTTATCTGTATTTATTATATAATCTTTCGAAGGCGGGCATGGAGCGACGGATCATATCTGTGTCCACGCAGTAAGAGATCCGAACCCAGCCGGGACAGCCGAAGCCGGTGGCCGGGACAACCAGAAGATCCTCCTCCTTTGCCATTTCTCCAAATGCTTCTGCATCCTCCTCTAAGGCTTCCACGAACATATAGAAGGCTCCATCCGGCTTAAAGCAATGGTAACCTGTCTTTGTTAAACCTTCATATAATAAATCTCTATTCCTGCGGTAGGCATTGATATCTCCTGTTTGACCAATACAGCTTACAATCATTTTCTGGAAAAGGCTTGGCGCACAAACATATCCTAACGCACGGCCCGCTCCCGCACAGGCCGCATAAAGCGTTTTGCTTTCATAGGCTTCATTAGGAACCAGTACCCAGCCGATTCGCTCTCCCGGAAGGGAAAGGGACTTGCTGTAGGAATAGCACACCAAGGTATTATTATAGTATTTTGTCACAAAGGGTACTTCCACATCATAGGCAATCTCCCGGTATGGTTCATCCGCAATCAAAAAAATCTGAGTGCCAAACTCCTTCTGCTTACGGTCTAGTAATGCCGAAAGCTTCTTGATCGTATCCTCATTATAAACCGCACCGGAGGGGTTGTTTGGGGAATTGATGACAATTGCCTTTGTATTCGGGTTTATTCTTTTCTCAAGCTCATCAAACTGTATCTGGAATTCCTTCGTATCTGCCGGTACCATCACGCACTTTGCACCGGCGGCTTCAATAAACACACGATACTCCGGGAAAAACGGAGCAATTACAATGATTTCATCCGAAGGACCGGTTGTAAGAGCCTTAAAGCAGATGGATAAGGATGCTGCAGCCCCCATGGTAATGTAGAAATTATCTGCCGTAAACGAAGTCTTATGGGTACGGTTTAAGTAATCTGCAATTGCCTTTCTCGTCTCTAAATCTCCCTGGGCAGAAGTATATCCATGCAAAGAAATGGAATCCATACTTTCTGTCAGCCTGCGAATCGTCTCATTTACACAGTCCGGAGCAGGAATGCTTGGATTTCCAAGGGAAAAATCATATACATTCTCCGGTCCTACAATCGCAGCTCTCTGCTTCCCATATTCAAACAATTCCCGTATTGCCGAGCGCTTGCTTCCCAATTCATACATTTTTTCCGATACTACCATTTTTTGCCTCTTTTCTCTGAACTCTCAGTTTATTTTCATTTCTTATATGCTTCATAACCCTCCCTATTTGTCCGCTCAATCTGTTCCTTTAGTTCATTGGCAGACATACGAAGGGCTCCAAGACTCATAACGGTCTGCTGCTCCAATGCATCGGAGGTTGCAACTGTAACGCGGTATTTTTCCCGGACATCATGTACCATCCGTTCAATACATGCATCTGCAGTCTCATCCGATCTTGTGTATACAACTTCAATTCCATTGTAAAGCTCTTTTTTTCCGGGATTTCCTTTTACCTTATAGGCATCAAAAACGAGAATCAGACGGCATCCCCGATAGCCCCGGAAATTGCACAGGATATCTTTTAAGGAATCTCTTGCCGCATCCACATTTCTTTTTGCAAGCTCACGGAGATCCTCCCATGCAAAAATAATATTATAGCCATCCACGATGAAAAACTCCTCCGAAGGTCCCTTCTTCGGATAGATTGCATTTCCTTTTTTATCGTATTTTACATGGGAGGGCTTTACGCCATCAATTGCCTTATCCTCCCGCTTTTTACTCCACTTGCGCCGCTCCTGATCTTCCAGGTCCTCCTTCGACAGTCCGAATTCTCTTGCATAAACATCCGCAAGCTCGGCGTCCAGCTCTACTTCGCTCATTTGTGCTACTGCCTTTTCCCAGCTCCTTGCGCCGGATTTTCCCAAAATACTTCCCGGTCCAAAGGAGCTTCCTTCGCTATCATAGAAAAAACCGTCCTTTTTTGCAAGGCTTTCCCGCATCAGCGCTTCCTTTGAGTCATCTCCATGATATACAAAGGGCAGATGCATATAGTTCTCTACCTCGTCCCAGGGAACAATAAATCCCGAACCATGGGCACAGAATACCGAAGAGGTGGGATTCTTAAAATCCAGTTCACTGTCATATCCCCGGCTTTCGATGACCTCCTTAGGATTGTGGCATACATCATAGCCCTCCAACTCTAAGGTAAGGCTTCCCAGCCCCTTTGTATATGCCAGAACCTCGCGAACGTATTCCTGCATGGTGGCAATCGGAGCCGTTCCGGAGATTCTTGCCATTTCCCGGCTTCCGTTCTCATAGAACTCCGGGGGCTCCATCTTTGTGAATCTCTGTTCCAGATCGGTCATGGCCCTGCCCACATGCTCCATGGGAATCGTTAACAAAAACCGATAATAGGGCTCTAGCAGAATACACTCGGTTGCTTTTAATCCCTGGCGAATTGCCCGGTAGGTCGCCTGTCTGAAATCTCCCCCCTCCGTGTGCTTCGGGTGGGCTCGTCCGGTCAAAATCGTCACTTTTACATCGGTAAGGCCGGAGCCTGTCAAGACGCCCTTGTGCTCCCGCTCCCCCACATGGGTGGCAATCAGCCGCTGCCAGTTCTTGTCCAACACATCCTCACTGCAGGCCGATTCTACGGATATGCCGCTTCCCTTTTCCCCCGGGGAAAGGAGAAGATGCACTTCGGCATAATGCCTTAAGGGTTCAAAATGGCCAACTCCCTCTACCGCCTTGGCTACGGTCTCCTTATACACAATGCTTCCCTGGCCAAAGAGAACCACCACATGAAACCGGTCTTTGATCTGTCTTGCAAGAATCTCCATCTGTACCTGCCCCATGAGCTGCACATGGATTTCTTTTGCTTCCTCCATCCAGACAACGGAAAGCTTTGGGTCTTCTTCCTCCAGAATTCTCATATTCTTTAAAAACTCCGCGGGATTTACGTCCTTTGGTAAAATTAATTTATAATTTAACACTGGCTCCAGCACCGCTTCGTTCCTGCCTTCTTCGGCCCCAAGGCCCTGTCCGGGCATCGTCTGGCTAAGACCCGTTACCGCTACGATTTCCCCGGCCTTTGCCTGTTCCACCGTCTCATATTTCTCCCCGGAATACTTTCGAAGCTGATCGATTTTCTCTGTAACCGGTTCCCCCTCCCGGTTTACATATTCGATTTTCTCCCGGCTTCTTACCTCTCCTCCCGTAATCTTTAGATACGTAAGTCTTGCGCCCCGGTCATCTCTCCCGATTTTATATACCCTTGCTGAAAACTTAGTTCCATAGGTTTTTGGTGCCGTAAAGCGCCCGATTCCGGCAATCAGTTCCTCTACTCCCTCCAGCTTTAACGCAGAGCCGTAAAAGCAGGGAAATACATTTCGATTCCGGATTTCCCGGCAAATAACCTCATCCGAAATACTCCCCTGTTCCAGATATTCGTTTAAAAGCGCTTCACTGCACACCGCAAGCTCTTCCCAGAAATCCTCTCCTTCCGCCGCCTTTAACCTATGGTTTCCAAGGCTGCTGCTATCCGAAAAATCCACACATCCTTCGGATAATTCGATTTTTAATTCTTGTTTTAATTTTTCTTCATCCGTTCCATCCATGTCCATTTTGTTGATGAAAAGGAAGGTGGGAACCTGATAATGCTTTAACAGGCGCCACAGGGTTCTTGTATGTCCCTGCACACCATCTGTACCGCTGATGACTAAAATTGCGTAATCCAGCACCTGCAGGGTTCGTTCCATCTCCGCGGAAAAATCCACATGTCCCGGGGTATCCAACAGCGTAATCTCTTTTTCGTCTACTGCAATTCTTGCCTGTTTCGAGAAAATGGTAATGCCCCGCTCCTTTTCCATTGCGTCGGTATCCAGATAAGCATCCTTGTGATCCACTCTCCCTAAAGAGCGAATTTTACCAGTTGTATATAAAAGCGCCTCTGATAGCGTTGTTTTGCCTGCATCTACATGTGCCAGAATTCCAATTACCAAAATATCAGTCCTCCAAAAATATATTTTATTCTATCACAGTTTTGCAGTTTCGTGTATAATAATCCTATGCGCATCAAAAGGGATGAGCATGATTTCTGCATGGAAAGGCAAAATCCCAAAAACAGAAGGAGTAACGAAATGAACAAAAAAGAAGTTTTTGAATTAAAACGCCGTTTTAAAAAGGAGGATGCGACCTTTACGCATCTGGTAGGCTGCTACGTGGATTGTAACCGCAATAAGCTCTGCAAATGGGGTGGAAAATTTTTAAATCTCGAGGAAGAAGAATTTTACAAATATTTGGAAATTGCAAACAAAGCATTGTCCGGCACCATCGGAAACAATCTGCTTGAGCTTCATTTTCCAATAGAAGAGGAGGAGGTCGGAGGCCGCCAGCAGATTCTTATGGCGCTTCGGGACACGAAATTGGAGGATGAGACCTTGTTGGACCGCTACTATGATCTGATTATCGACACCTACGACCATGCCGGCAATTACCTGATCCTGCTCTATCATGATGTCTATGATGTGATGACCAAAACAACGGACAATAACAAGCTGGATGAATCCGAAGAAGCCTTTGAATACTTAATCTGTGCCATCTGTCCGGTAGATCTCTCAAAGCCGGGACTTGGCTATCTGGAGGATGAAAAGAGAATCGGACCTCGTATCCGGGACTGGGTTGTAGGAGCACCGGACACCGCCTTTTTGTTCCCGGCCTTCAACGATAGAAGTACGGATATCCACTCCGCACTGTTCTACACCAAGAACACGAAGGAGCCCCATTCCGAATTCATGACCAACGGACTTGGCTGCGGGGTAGAAAGAACCGCGACAGAACAAAGAATGGCCTTTCATTCCATTGTGCGCAATGTACTTGGCGCAGAGGATGAGGGCACGGATGATATTCTTTTGGATATCCAGCAGAATTTAAGTGATATGGCAACCGACTATTCCGAAACCCACGACAGTGAAGATGATCCATTTGTACTGGACAAGGACGTGATTGAGAAGGTGCTGGCAGAGAGCAATGTCCCAGAAGACAAGGCCAGCCGCATCGGAAAATCCGTAGAAGAAGTCTTTGGGGAAAAGCTTCCGATAGCAGAGCATGTGATTGATAGCAAAGCTTTGATTGCAAATGAAATCCGTGTGGAAAAGCTTGCTCTGGAAGATCAGGTTGGAGATTTGACGTTACAGCTCAATGAAAAGGAGAACGAACTGAAGGAACGTACCAATCAGCTGGTAGAAAAGCAGGAGGTTATCGACAATTACATAGCAGAAACGAAGACCTATGATGTCGTTCTTCGGGTAAAGCCGGAAAAAGCATCCCAGATTACCTCCCAGATCATCAACGGAGAAAAATGCCTCGTTATTCCAATGAAGGAAAATGAGCACGCCACCATCAATGGGGTGAATACTACGGTATAACAACTTTACTTTTAAAATATATAAAAGCTCCCTCAAATAAATTTGCATATTTGAATCAGAACACACTCTCGTTTCGTAAAAAGCGTAGCGGTACTAAATTCGCAATAAATTGCTCATTAAGTGCCGA
>JBJENM010000011.1:0-5574 GCA_051880175.1 Agathobacter sp.
TTACAAACGAGAGTGGGTTCTGATTCAAATATGCAAATTCATTCGGGAACACTTTCCCAAAATGGGATTTTGCAATAAAAAAGCCCCAGAACAGCGTTTGCTGTCCTGGGGCGAAAATACATATTTCCGCGGTACCACCCACATTGAAAACCAGATTCTAAACTTCCTTCTGCTTTTCCACTTTCCTGCGCGTAACGTGCGCTCACGTACTGACCTACTTTTACGATATTTGTAACTGTTCAACCAGTCTGCTCCGGTAGTGTTCCCATAATCTTCTCTTCCAAACAGCGCTCTCAGTCGGTGACGCTGTATTCCTGTCGGCCTCTGAAGATCAGAGTCTCCTTCAACGCTTTGACTTTTTAATTAGTTAACGTTATATCACAACGATATTTCAAATGCAAGAACCAAACAGAAAGACTTAAGAAAATAAAGTGGTAATATCTGTCAGCTTTTCTACCACCGCATAGACATATTCCTGTAAGGAATCCTCCATGGGGGTCTGGTCCGGCACATAAATGACCTTACAGCCTGCACCGTAGGCACTTTTTACTCCATTCGGGGAGTCCTCCACCGCATAGCATTCCTCGGGCTTTGCTCCAAGAGCCTTTACGGCATACTCATAAATATCCGGGGAGGGTTTTCCCTCCTTCACCATATCCGCACAGATAATCTCATCGAAATAGCTAAAAAGACCGATCTTTTTTAAATACCGCTCTGTTCTGGCGTATTCATTGGCTGTTGCCATGGCAACGGTGATGTTATGGTCCTTAAGAAAGGTTAAAAGCTCAATGGCCCCTTCTTTTAAATCCATTCCGCCCTTCTCAATCAGTTCCTCCATCAGTTGCTTGCGATACTCCCGGATTGCCCCGTAATCACAGCTTTCGCCAAACCACTCCCGAAACTTCTTCGGCGCATGGGGACGTCCTAAGGAGCGAAGAGAAAGTGCCATCTCATCGGTCATCTCATATCCAAACTTTTTTGCCGCCGCAGGCCATGCGATCCGATAATATTTTTCCGTATCAATCAGCGTTCCATCCAAATCAAATATTACGCAGCTTCCCATATCTCATACTCTCCTTCAATATTATTCGATTGCTTACCAATTCTTTCTATTTTCAAAATTAAGTTTCGTACTTGATTGGTAAATTGTACAATTTCGCCGGTTGATTTTCTTCCCATACCTAAAATCTTTGAAAAAATCCGCCTTTTAAGTACTTTTTATGGTCAATTGTATTATTTCGGCAGATACATTTTAGCCTGTACCTAAGAAATTGCAAATATCTAGGTATGCAGCGAAGTCCACCCTTCAAAATAATACAATTCAAGCGAAAAAGCCGCATTTTGAAGCTATTTTTCAAGGATTTTAGGTATACGACAGTTCTGATACCTCAAATCTTTCCAAATCCCACAATTCTGCTTCGAAAAATCGTTGAATCCAGCCACGTCCGGCACTTCTGCTTCGAATATTCCTTGAATCCATCCTATCCCACACTTTTCAAAATATGAATTACTTCTTGCGTTCCGTTTCCTCTTCCCGCATCGCGGATGCCCTCATCACAGCATTGGAACCAAATCGGTTTCTTATGGAATCCATTGCCTTATCCAACCTCTCCAGCTTCTCGTAATCCGTATCATCGAAGAGCTTCATCTGTCTGCCGCTGTCCTCCTTTGAAACCTTCGTTGTGGCAACTCCAAGCAAGCGAATCGGCGTGCCATCCCATTTTTCATCAAACAGCTTACATACCATGGCATAGATTTCCTGGGTGATGTTCGTTGCCGCAGGAAGCGCCCCCTGATGAGAAGCTCTGGTTAAATTGTTAAAGCGAAACTGCACACTTACGGATTCTACCTTCACATCATCCCTTCGAAGCCGCTGACATACATGATCGGTAAGGTCTCTTAGAATCTCCTTTGCGGTCTTTTCATCCGTTACGTCAAAGGAGATGGTTGTAGAATTGCTGTAGCCTTTGGCATCCGGTCTTACGGGTTCCACTTCCGAGTCATCCATGCCATTTGCGTAGCGCCAAAGCACATCCCCCTGCTTTTTTAACACCCGGGTTATCATATCCCGGTCGGTATTTGCAAGGTCTCCTATGGTGCGGATTCCAATCTCATTCAGTCGTTTTGTGGCAGCCTTTCCTGCAAAAAACAAATCCCCCACGGGAAGGGGCCACATTTTCTTTTCCATCTCCTCCGGAAAAAGCGTATGCACCTTATCCGGCTTTTCAAAGTCACTGGCCATTTTTGCCAGCAATTTACAGGAAGAGATTCCCACATTCACGGTAAATCCCAGCTCCTCTCTGATCTGATTTTTGATCCGGTTCGCGGCCTCCACGGGAGTCCCGAACAGTCTGCCTGTTCCGGTCATATCCATAAAAGCCTCATCCACCGAGAATTGCTCGATCCGGTCTGTATATTGATTTAGGATACGAATAAAAGCCGCAGACATTTCCTGATACAATCCATGTCGCGGCTTTACCAACACAAGGTTCGGGCACTTCCGAAGCGCATCTACTACCGGCTCTCCGGTGGTAACCTTATACTTTTTTGCCGGGATGGATTTTGCTAAAATTACTCCGTGGCGGGATTCGATATCTCCTCCCACCGCCGAAGGAATCAGCCTCAGATCAACGGTCTCCCCATGTCTTAATCGGTCTACCGCCTCCCAGGACAAAAAAGCACTATTTACATCAATATGAAAAATTACTCGTTCCGGCACAATGCCTCCTGCAATTACTCTCCGTTCGTATTCTCTGTGTATCTGTCGATGATCTTGACAGTATCAATCAAAGCTTCCATCAGTTCCTTTGCCCGCTTTGCATTCTCCGTACAGTCATCTCCCAGACGTACTGCCTCTGTTGCACTTGCGGCAACCTCTTCACTTACAGAAGAAATATGTGTAATGCTGTCAACAATTGCATCATTTGAGGTAAGGATTTCATCGATCTGCTGGTATATCTCTCCCACAATGCTGCTAAGACCGGACATATGATCTCCGATTTCGCCAAACTGGTTTCTCGCATTGTCAATTAGTATGCGTTCCTCGTTGGATACTTCAATGACATTGTCCACCGTTTTCTTTGCGATGTCCGCGTTGTTCGTAAGTTCCGCTACAATGCCCTGAATATCTTCCGTAAGGCTTCTTGTCTCGTCTGCAAGCTTACGAATTTCATCCGCAACTACTGCAAAGCCTCTTCCCGCTTCGCCTGCTCTTGCACTTTCAATGGATGCGTTTAAGGAAAGCAGGTTTGTCTGCTCTGAAATATTGGAAATCTGCTGGGTAATTTCGGCAACCTTTCTGGCATTCTCAATAAGTCCTTCTACCGAGCTTACCACCTGCTCATTTGCAGCCTTTGTCTTTTCGGACTGTTCATGAAGCTGTTTTGCCGCATTCTGACCCTCTGCAACTGCCTTTGCAGAATCCTCGGAAAGACTGATCATCTGATCCGACATATTCTTCGTCTCGTGAATCATCTCCTGAATCTTGCTTGTCATAAGAGTCTGCTGTCCAATACTCTCGGTATTGCTGTTATTACCGGCAGAGATATCACTTAATGCATTTGCAGTAGATTCCACATTTGCATCCAGAGTATTCATAAATTCGCCGGCTTCCGCAGAATTCTTCTTTACCGCTGCAACAACGGAAAGAACCTCTCTTAGAAGCGTTTCGCTCTTTTCCTGTTCTTCCTTTACCGAATTCAGTTTATCTTCATTATTCTGGTTGGAAATCTTTGTGGTGGAGCACAATACCAACACATATACCACCATGGCTGCGGCCTGAAGCAACAGCGTTGTACTGTTCAATTCTGCACCGGAATGCATATGGTGCAAAATTACAATCGCATAAATGACATCCAGCAGATTAATACCGCCGAATACAAATGCCATAGTTTTTATCAGCCTGTAGTCATAATACAGAATGTAAACTACGGTAACCGGAAAGGCAATGACATATACCGTGTCGTTCTTAGCACCAAAGACTACCAACGCATACATCAGCATGTATCCAAATAAGGAAATGTATTTAAACTGCTGCGGCAGAACCTTTCTTGTCACAAAATCCGCAATCAGGGTTCCAAACAAAACCACCTCAACAATCAGCATAAACAGGAAGGAAATGTTTCCCTGCTTAAAATCATTGAAATATCCAAAAATCATGAACAAATCAATGATTGTAATGTAGATGAGTGCAACCTTGTTAACCTGCGCAATTCCTGTCTCTTTTGTTTTTGCCATGCATTTTCCCCCGCTTCTTTTAATTCCCCGGCTGACAGATAGGCCGGAAATAACACCTTATAGCAACTGTATTCCGTTTTTCTCACACTCTTTGACAACCTGTGGCGGCCAGATGGAACTCTGAACCTCTCCGATGTGCGCTTTCCGAAGGAAGAACATACAGATACGTGACTGTCCGATTCCTCCGCCGATGGTATATGGAAGTTCCTTATTCAGAACCGCCTTCTGGAACGGAAGCTCTGCCCGGTCCATACATCCTGCAATCTCAAGCTGGGACTTTAGGGACTTCTCATCTACACGGATGCCCATGGATGACAATTCAAGAGCAATATCCAAAACCGGGTAATACACGATAATATCTGCATTTAACTCCCAGTCGTCATAATCCGGTGCTCTTCCGTCATGTGGCTTTCCGTCTCCAAGTGCACCACCGATTTTCATAAGACAAACCGCACCCTTTGCCTTTGCTATGTAATACTCCCGCTCCTTTGGCGTACTGTCCGGGAACATCTCTTCCAATTCCTCTGTTGTAATAAAGAAAATATCCTTTGGTAAGATCAAATCCACAAAGTCATACTGGATAGAAACATACTGCTCAGTCTTACGAAGACACTTATATACGGTTCGAACCGTCTCCTTTAAAAAGTCAAGATTACGATCCTCTTTGCTGATGATTTTCTCCCAATCCCACTGATCCACAAAAATCGAGTGGATGTTATCGGTTTCCTCATCCCTGCGAATCGCGTTCATATCCGTATAGATACCCTCCCCCAGAGAAAATCCATACTTCTTTAACGCATACCGTTTCCATTTTGCAAGAGACTGCACGACCTCAGCTTCCTTTTCGTCCTGCTCTTTAATTCCAAAGTTAACCGGTCTCTCGTATCCATTCAGATTATCGTTCAGTCCTGTATCCGGGTCTACGAAAAGCGGTGCGGATACACGCTTCAGATTCAATCTTTGTGCCAGTAGAGACTGAAAAAAATCTTTTACCATTTTGATTCCAAGCTGGGTATCGTGAAGATCAAGCTCGCTGTGATAATCCTTAGGTATCATGAGTTGTTCCATTGTTATTCCTCTTCCATTTCTATTTGCTTATGATAAGCACATATTTTTTCACTTCTATAGTATAACACTTTATGGAATCTTTGCAATTATGAAGTTGCTTTGGAGTATGGAAATTTGCAAATGAATATGCTAATATAAATCGATATGGGAGGAAAAACTCATGCGAAAAGAAGATATGACTGTGGCTTCCTATTTATTGGAAGCAATTACAATTATTTTAGGTGTCGCATATATCGGATTACAGCTGATTTACGGTATAAAATATCATAT
>JBJENM010000012.1:0-5564 GCA_051880175.1 Agathobacter sp.
AATTATTCTTTATTTCTATCAAAACCAACAGATAATATCTGATTATCCTTCATTGTCTTTACGTTACATTTGTAGTAACATTATACAAAACATTTCGCATATACACAACTACTTTTCATTGTTTTTCCCATAAAAAACAGAATCCAACATCGTTCTTCGCATTCTGCAAACCGATGTTGGATTCTGTTATACTATTTTTTCCAATTTCTTCTTGAGATCAGTAATATCCTCATTTAGCATATTCCGCACAATCTCTAAATCGACATTTTAATCATCATTCCTCATATAGTAATACCCCTTCTTCCATAATGCCCTTCAAAAATTCTTTATCCTGAATTCCGGTTGTCACAACATCCACATGACAATCTAATTGCCGTTCCAGTTCATTTATGAAAGAAAAATACTGTATTAAACTTCTCATTCGCCCCTTTTCGATATATATGTCAACATCGCTATTCTCAGTTGTTCTGCAAGCAGCCCTACTTCTTCGTATACTTCTCCTCACAGTATTTGCAGCGGTATACTTCCTTCTCCTCATCCGTCAAAATGAAGACCTGCTCAAGCTCCTGCTCAATGGAAGTGATGCATCTTGGGTTCTTACATTTGATGACATTCTTAATCTGCTTCGGAAGCGTAAGACGCTTCTTATCAACGATCTTATCGCCTTTGATTACGTTTACCGTAATGTTGTGATCGATGAAGCCTAGGATATCAAGGTCTAAGGCTTCTATCGGACATTCCACCTTGATGATATCCTTTTTGCCCATTTTATTGCTCTTGGCATTCTTTATGATTGCAACGGTACAATCTAACTGGTCTAATTTTAAATCATGATAAATCTGCAGACTGTCTCCCGCCTGAATATGGTCAAGCACAAAACCCTCATGAATTCCACTAATATTTAACATTCGATTTTCTCCTCACATTCTATATTGCAGCGCATCTTGTTACTCTCTTTTTACAATTGTGTGTCTATGAATGAATTTTGCTATTTGAATCAGAACGTTTAAAAAGCGTCGGCACTTAATGAGCAATTTATTGCGAATTTAGTACCGCTACGCTTTTTACAAACGAGAGTGTGTTCTGATTGGAATATGCAAATTCATTCAGACACACAATTGTAAAATTTCTGATTCTTAAGCCAGTTCAAGAAGTGTTAAAATCAGTGCTTCCCTTACATACACTCCGTACTGTGCCTGTTTGAAATATGCCGCTCTCGGATCGTCGTCCACCTCAACGGAAATCTCGTTTACCCGGGGAAGCGGATGAAGCACAAGCATATCTTCTCTCGCAAGCTCCATCTTTGCCTTGGTAAGCACATAGAAATCTTTTAAGCGGACATAGTCCTCCTCGTTGAAAAAGCGTTCCTTCTGCACTCTCGTCATGTAAAGTACGTCAAGCTTGCTCATGGCATCCTCTAAACGCTCAACCTCTTCAAATTCAATGTTGTTTGCCCGAAGAACATCCTCTCGAATGTAGTCCGGTATGCGAAGCTCTTCCGGGGAGATCAAAATGAATTTTACATTTTCATATCGAATGAGTGCGTTAATCAAAGAGTGAACCGTACGTCCAAACTTTAAATCTCCGCAAAGTCCAATGGTCATGTTGGAGAGTCTTCCCTTCAAAGAGCGAATGGTAAGAAGATCCGTCAGAGTCTGCGTTGGATGCTGATGACCACCATCGCCGGCATTTATAACTGGAATCAGGGATTTTTGGGAAGCAACCAATGCAGCGCCTTCCTTTGGATGACGTATCGCACAGATATCTGCGTAGCAAGAAATAACTCGAATCGTATCAGAAACACTCTCACCCTTTGCAGCGGATGAGGAATCGGCACTTGAAAAACCTAAGACAGAACCACCAAGATTGAGCATGGCAGCTTCAAATGAAAGTCTTGTTCGTGTACTCGGCTCGTAAAAACAGGTGGCAAGCTTTTTATGAGCACATGCATTCTCATATTTTTTCGGATTTTTCTCAATGTCATTGGCAAGATCTAACAGCTTGTCCAGCTCTTCTACTGAGAAATCCAAAGGACTCATTAAATGTCGCATTTTTGTTCTCCTCTTTTTATAATTTTTACTATCATATACTATCAGGAAATAGATTTCAAGAGATTGATTTTATGTCAAAATATGCGTATAATTTTAATAGTATTTCCTATTTTAAGAAAATCCATTTGGGAACACTTTTCCGAAATGGGATTTAAGAAAAAGATGAAAGGATCATATTGTATGTCAGAAGAAAAGAACACAACCCAGGACTTTATTGATGATGATACCATCGCTTTTAAAGAAAGAAAGCGTCTTCTATTCCTTGGTCTTCCGTGGACCTTTACCAAATACACCATCACACCCGGTCTTATTACCGTAAACCAGGGATTATTTAATACCACAGAAGACGATTGCTATATGTATAAAATTCAGGACGTAAAGCTTACCACCTCGTTTATGGAGCGAATCTTTGGTCTTGGCACCCTTGTCTGCTATTCCGGAGATGTGACCAATCCGGAGCTTACCCTTGTACATATCAAGCATGCCAAAGAGATCAAATCCTATCTTCTTAAGACCTCGGAGGAGGCGAGATTAAAGCGCCGCACCTTAAATACTCTCGACATCAGCGCCCGGGGCGCAGATCTTGACGGAGATGGCATCGCAGATTCCATTCAATAACATTGCAAAAAATCACATCCGCCCATTTTTCATGGACGGATGCTTTTTTGACTGCGTGAAATGCTAAGAGATTTTCCAAAATAAGTAAACAAAATCTAAAATGTTTCTGAAAAGAAAATAGGTTGCTTGACGCTCTTTTTCCATGCGAGTATAGTTTGAAAAAGAGAAAGGAAGATGCCTTATTATGAATAATTTTTCAATGAAGTTTAGAAACTTTATGTCAAAGCTCAATGCAAAATTTGCACGTTTTATGCAGGGAAGATACGGCATGGATGATCTTGCCAAGGCAGAATCCATCAGTTTATGGGTAGTTTTAATTCTCTCCCTTCTGTTATCCTGGGTTCCGTATCTGGCCTTTATTTTTACCATTCTGTTCTGGGTATTGATCATCCATATGTATTTCCGTGTTTTTTCCAAAAATATCAGCAAACGATACACAGAAAATCAGAAATACTTATTCTATCGTTCCAAATGGAAAAACAGACGTGAGCGGATCAAAAAGGAACATGCACAGAAGGGCGCATACAAATTTTTTAGCTGCCCCGGCTGCAAGCAGCGGGTACGTGTTCCAAAGGGTCGTGGAAAAATCTGCATCACTTGTCCAAAGTGCAAAATGGAATTTGTAAAACGCACCTAATCGGAGGCTTTATGTTTGGATATATCAATGTAAACAGCCAGGAGTTATCGAAAGAGAATAAGGAAATCTATCAGAGCTACTACTGCGGTCTGTGCCACAGTCTTCGTGACCATTATGGCACGAAATGCCGGATCTTATTAGACTATGATATGACGTTTTTGGTTGTTCTGCTTACCGGTCTTTATGAAACGAATACAGACTCCAAGGATTTTACCTGTGCCCTTCATCCAATCAAAAGACGCACCTCCTTTTCCAACGAAATCACAGATTACGCCGCCGCAATGAATGTTGCCCTCGCATACCATAATCTGATGGACGATTGGAGGGACGACCATTCCGTTCCGAAAAAAGCCTTTGCAGATCTCATTGAAAAGTATTATAAAGAGATTGCAGATCATTATCCACGGCAAGTCGCTGCCATTGAAGCCTATGTAAAGCGGCAGTCGGAACTGGAGGAGCAGAATGAAACAAATATTGATGTTGTCGCAGGGCTTACCGGCGAGATGCTCGGCGAAATTTTTGCCTGGAAACAGGATGAATGGTATGAGGAGCTAAAGACCTTAGGTTTCTATATGGGAAAATTTATCTACCTTATGGATGCCTATGAGGATTTAGATCGCGATGAAAAAAAAGATTCCTTTAATCCGCTTCGCAGCTTAAAGAAAGAGCACGTAAATGATTTTGAAGTAATATGTAAGCTTATGATGACCAGCATGATTTCCGAATGTGCAAAGTCCTTTGAGAGACTGCCGATTCTGCTGCACGCGGAAATCCTTCGAAATATTCTCTATTCCGGAGTATGGTCAAAATATGAATACATCCAATTAAAGAAAAAGCAGAAGGAAAAATCATGACAGACCCTTATCAGGTACTCGGAGTTTCCCGAAGTGCCTCCGACGAAGATATTAAAAAAGCATATCGCAACTTAAGCCGCAAATATCACCCGGATGCCAATGTGAATAATCCGAACAAAGCGCAGGCTGAAGAAAAATTCAAAGAAGTCCAGCAGGCCTACGACTTAATCATGAAAGAAAAGCAGCAGGGCTCCTCCTATGGCAATTATGGTGGTGCCTATGGTCGTTCCTCCGATCAGGGATTTGGCGGAGATTTCGGCGGCTTTTCCGGAAGATATTCCTATCAGGGTTCCTCTTCGGGGGATTCTGTAAAAATGCAGGCCGCATCGAATTATATTCGGAACCGTGCCTTTGCAGAAGCGCTCCATGTCTTAAACGACATTCCATTTTCCGAGCGTACCGGAAAATGGTACTATTATAGCGCTGTAGCCAATGCCGGAACCGGAAACAACGCTACTGCAATCCAGCACATTGATCAGGCTGTGACTCTTGAACCCAGCAACATGGAATACCGTCAGTTTGAGCAGTATTTAAAGGGCGGCGGAACCTGGTATACACATATGGGCAGCAGCTATGATAAGCCCTATTCCAACTATGGAAGCTTCTGTGCAAGCCTGATTTTCATGAATCTGCTCTGCACCTGCTGCTGCAGAATATAACCCAGAAAAGAATTTTTACAAGCGCAAGCGGGTTCTGAAATCGAATATGCAAAATTCATTATAGAGCATAAAAGAAATTCTTGCTTTTTTTCTTTTTTGTTGCTATATTATCTAGGTATGCAGGACAGGCGTTCGCGGCTGCAAGTGGAGAAATCCCGCAGGTGAGGAAAGTCCGGGCTTCATAGGGCAGGATGCCGGTTAACGGCCGGTGGAGGAAACTCTAAGGAAAGTGCAACAGAAATATACCGCTCCTTTGGGAGTAAGGGTGGAATGGCAGTGTAAGAGACTACCGCCTCGCTGGTAACAGGGAGGGCACATGTAAACCCCATCCGAAGCAAGACCGAAACAAAGCATTGACGTGGCCCGCTAGCTTTAGGTAGGTCGCTTGAGGCGTCTGGTAACAGCCGTCCTAGAAAGATGAACGCTCAACGACATAACCCGGCTTATCGTTCTGCTTACATTTTAATACAATATGAAAACCTCCTTGCGAAAGCAGGGAGGTTTTCTTTTACGAATTTAGTATCGCTACACTTTTTACAAGCGAAAGTGGATTCCGCCTTATGCTTAATTGGCAAATTGTATAATTTCGCCGGTTGATTTTCTTCCAGTACCTAAAATCTATGAAAAAAGCGGCATTTTAAGCGTTTTTTATGGTCGATTGTATGTTTTCGCCGGATCAATTTTAGCCTGTACGATAAAGCCCGTATAATGGTGTAAATTCAAAAATTAATTAAAAAGAGCCAAG
>JBJENM010000013.1:0-23537 GCA_051880175.1 Agathobacter sp.
AAACAAACTTAATATAGCTGGAAGATGAATTTACACACAAATATGGACTTGACTAGCCTGTACCTAAGAAATTGCAAATATTAGGTATACCGCGAAGTCCACTCCTCAAAATAATACAATTCGCATGAAAAATCTGCAATTTGAAGCTGTTTTTCAAGGATTTTAGGTATACGACAGTTCTAGCACCGCAAATCTTGCCAAATTCCACAATTCTGATTCGAATATGCAAATTCATTCGGAGCACATTTCTGAAATAAGATTTCTTTTTCAAACAAAAATAGAGGCCTCATTTTACGAAGCCTCTGAAAAAATTATTGAAACTCTTTTTTTGCTATCCGGTCTACCAGCTGGTTCATCTCGTCCTTGGATTTTGCATTCCTGCCTTCGGCGATGACTCTGTCCCGCTGTTCTTCGGACATTTTTGCAAAGTTTACCATAGCATTTTCATTCATTGCCATAGAGAATCCCAGACCTTCCGGCATCTCATTTTTGTAGTCGTCCATCCTGCACCTCCATGGCATTAAGATGTGAAATTATTCGTTTTTTATACATGCAGAAATTTTCTCACATCTGTTCCTGCAAGTAGATGGTAACTCTGTCCTGTATGTGGTCTACCGTGGTCTGCAGATTGTTCTGCCCTTTGAAGTATACCTCTGCCTCCTCATCAATAATCTCCTGTATCTTAGTATTGTACTGGTGCCTCGTGTCCGCGCTCTCCACCAGACGGATTACCGCATCCACATCCTCCTGGCTTGCCGCATATGCATACAGATAACCGTTGTCCCCGTCATAGAAGGTCTGCTTCGGCATCTCATAGGTTTCATCCATGTCTGTTACCATGTCCGGCTTCATCGCCTCCTGCATTGCTTCGTCAAACTGCGTCTTAAGAAGTGGGAATCCCTGCCCGTTGTATCCGTTCTCCACGCAGTATTTCACAAATTCCCACGCTGCATCCTGGCTTTCGCTTGCCGCATTTATCGCAAACTCTTCTCCCCGGAAGCTGACCGCCGTCCCGGAACCATGCTCCGTCGGATACCCGATGAACGATATTCCTCCATACAGTTCACTTTCGATCTGGTAGTCTGCCACGCTGTCAATAATACCGATGGTCAGCAGGATATCTCCGGAGGCTATGCCCGCGCTCACGCCAGCTCCTTCATATCCGGTGCTGTAGCCCTTTGCAAAGTCAAGGATTGTTCCCATGTAGTCCCCCGACAGACTGCACTCCGCATTTTCCCAGTCGATGAACGAATCCATTGCGAACGCACACAGTGTGGTCAACAACGGCTCATCTGCCGATACCCCGAAGAGGGCGTTGGCATCCTTTCCGTGGTCTTTGAGGATCTGCACCAGCTCATCCGTGCCGACTCCGCTCCTTCCCTGTACCACACTCTCCGAGCCCCAGATGGAATACAGCTGGAAGGCATACCCAAGGCTGTACAGATGCCCATCCTGTTCATATGCGTCCAGCACGGTATCCATCAGCATGTCTTTATTGAAGCTGCCGTCCGCCTCCATCCGTTCATAGAGGTCCGTAAAAGCCCCTTTCTCCGAGAACATGCTGGGATTGATATCGGAAACGTCTATGATGTCCGGCGCCTCCCCGCTGACGATGTCCATCTTGAGCTGTTCAAGGTCTTCACCATACTTCTCCCCATTGCTATAGGCAACAATCTCAATCCTCGTATCCTCGTTGAAACGGTTGAAGCCTGCCACGAGTTCCTCGGTCTCACTCGTCGCCATCATCACGCCCAGCGTGACTGTCTCCTTTTGGTCCACTCCCTCCGTGAAGCTGACAAATTCCGAGTTCTCGCTCGCCTTATAGTTATCGACCACCTGTATGCAGCCATCCTTCCATGCAAGGTAGAGCACATTCGCCGCCAGCACACCATAGGAGGACAGGTTCAAAAGCAGTTCCTGCTCCTGCGTGTCATAATAGTACCGGTAAAGCTCATTGCCCTTGCAGTATATGAATCCGTCCTCCGTGAAGGCCTGCGGTCCATCCATCCTCGCAAGATCGACGGCATTCATCCGCCGCTCCGACACCGCTTTCTTCTGCTCCACGTCCAGCTCCCGGATATAGGTCCCTTCAGAATCCTTTGCAAGAATGATCGGAGCGCCATTCTCATTAAAGAAAAAGGACAGCATATCTGAACCACACGCATCGATGACATCCTCATAAAATATAGTATTGAACTGGCTGTCCTTTACATAGACCCGGTCCACAGCAGTAGCATCAAAATCATTGACATCCAGACCCGCCTGTTCAAAAAAATCCAAATAGTAGCTGTTAAAATCACCGGTCTCTACAGTAACCTGATACCACAGATAGAAATAGCCATTCTCATCCACATAGATATTTTTTGGAATAACCCCAGATTTTAAGCTAGTATCTTCCAGCACAATATCCTCAACAAAAGAAACCTGCCCCTGGGTGTCGATCTTCCAGAAAGTCCCGTCGAATCCGTTTTCTGACAGTTCCAGCAGATAGATGTTCCCCTCCTTGTCCGCTACTATGTTCTGTACATTGGCTGTCGTCTCTATTTCCACACTTTGCAGGATCTCCCCTGACTGCGCATCCTGCGAAAGTACCTGTGTTCCATTCTCATCCTCATAATATCCGTAGATCACACCATCCCTTACTGCAACCCCGTCATAATGGCTGCTCAGGGAAACGTGGCTGTCCAGCCATGAGATTTTGCTTTCCTCTTCCTTCTCTTTTCCCGAATTTTCCACGGCACCGTCCTTGCTGCACGCTGCAAGGAAAAGAGAGGCTGTCAGCAATAAGCTGACCGCTGCAAGTAGTTTCTTTTTCATCATCCTGGGTTCTCCTTTGATTCACAAGATTTTGTTACTTTCCATTATTTTTGTTCCTACCATAATATCAATTCAGTTTGCACCAAACGACATTTTGGGTTCTCGCTTGGTCTTTAATATTACCTTACCACCTTATCTCAAATCAGGACATTTTTTTCCTAAGAAGTGATTTATTTTACATAAACGTATCATTTTAAACATCATAACTACGTTCAAGAAATTTTTCATGGCTTAAACGTAGACACAATAAAAGCGGTTTGCAAGAAATCAACCTTTTGCAAACCGTTTGAACTACTCTATATGAAAGTTTTAAATATTCTTTTTTACCTGTCTGAGCATTCTATGGGAAATTGGGCACCGTGCCTGATTCCTCATAACAATATATTTATCTGTATAATTAACTTCTTTTACATTCTTCTTATTTATCAAATAAGATCTATGACATCGAATAAATTCCTCTCCTACCTCATCTTCTATGTCTTGCAATTTTCCAAAGAATTCAATACTTTTATTCTCAGTATGCGCGATAAGTTTATGTTCATTCACAGATGTTTCAAAGAACATGATGTCATCATATTCCAATGTTAGCTTGCGGCCTCCCCTGGTTATTGTAATAGTTTTGCCACTCCCTCTGGTTATACTGCTGTACTTCTGTTTTACATGTTCCAAACATTCACAAATCCTCTGTTGTAATTGTTGAGGTTCATCTTTCAATATAAAATCAAGGGCCTCAACCTTATACTGGAAAGTTAAAAATGACATTTCAGAATGAGAAGTTATAAACACGATAAATCCTCTGGGATCATATTCTCTTATTTCTTTTGCAAGCATTAAACCATTTTTACTTGTATGTAAATCAATATCCAAAAAATAAATTCCAACGTTTTTTGTCCTTTTTAATCGTTCTATGACCATTTCCGGAGAATCTGTTGCCAGCAATAACTTCATATCATATTCTTGAATCATGATAGCGGAATTTATATAGCGTGCAATCGCTTCTCTTTGCTCTTGTATATCCTCACATACATACACATCTATCATACTTTTTCTCCCTATGTTTAAGCAATGCTTACGGTAACGATATTATTATTGCCTAACCTTCTCCATAGATTTCAATAGACTGAGTAAAAAACCTTTCGGTGTATTCCGTATCCATAATTACATTGTCATATTCACCAATAATCGACCTGATATTATAGAGACCCATTCCCCGCCGTTTTCCTTTGGATGTAGTTCCTATAGTGCCTAATTTGCTGTAATCAATATCCTGCTTTATATATGTGTTCTGTATAATAAAAGTAACATCGTTATTCATTTTTATTATACTTAGGTTAATATAAGGATCTTCACATTCCTGACAAGCCTCAATTGCATTGTCGAGCAGGATTCCCATGATTCTTACCAAATCAAGGCTTTTCATATTTATTTTTTCAATCTTTTCCACTATCTCCAGATCCACTTTTATATTCATTTCCAAAGCATAGTTTATTTTTACAGATATTAATCCCTTTAGTTCGATAATGTCCAAATTATGTAATCTTGCCACTACATCCTTTTCTTTATTTAACAAATTATTTATCGGAAAAATCTGTCTGTCGTAGTATTCTTTCAATCCTTCCATGTCATTATCTTTTATGTAGACGGCCATGCTGGCCATTATATTTGAGTAATCATGCCTAAACGCCCGCGTATTTTGATACATTTCCTCAATCTGGGACATGTATTCCTGCAAATTATCATATGAATTTTGTTTTAACATAATTTGGGCATTCGTTTCGTACTCCCGGACAATGGTTAGGATCATGATAAAAGTTAAAACAAAATATGAAATATATAAAACCACACTACCAAGTAAAATCCTTGGCGAAGCCCCCACTTCCTCGGATATTGTTATATGCATGACAAAAATAAGCATACACAAAATCAGATCCGATCCAACCAAAATAAGTATCTTGGGTGATAAGGCTGAAAATTCTTTATTTTTCATTTCGAGTGTCTTCTTGGAAATAAATCTGCAACTGAAGAAAAAAATGGGGTAATCAACGATCATATAAATTGGCCAATGTACGCTTAAGTCAAGGCCAATAATACTCCAAACAAAATGTGTTAAATTATCAATAATAACCAGAAATGTATAGGAAAAAATAATAAGGAAAACGTTCCATAACCAATCTTCCTTTTTCAGCCACGCAATATACAGCGTCAGAACAACAAACATTGGTATTACAAACAGACTGCCAATTTGATCACGAAGAAATATCATATTAATTACTAATACTGCTGTAATAACAATATTATTTATAATTGTTAACCGAAAAGTCAGACAACAATTAAACAACAGCAAATATGTAATGGTACTCATTATCACAATTTGTATTTCCATCTGTTTCTCCCGCCTCTGCACATATCTTATCAAATGAAATGTTATCCTGCAACAACCCATTTTGCTTGAAAAACAACAAATCCCGGTCAGGTACAACATTTATTGTCATACCTGACCGGGGTTTTCATATACTTTGGGAAATCCAATTCCCATCATTCACATCTGTTCCTGCAAAACTAAAAAAGGGAGCCCAAAGCTCCACTTTTTAGTTCTATTTGTTCTCTAATATTTTATCTACACTTACCAGCTTAACAACCGTAACAAATACCTCTGCCGCCTTGGTAAGCTCTTCCAACGAAGGGTAGGTTGGTGCGATACGGATGACAGAATCCTTCGGGTCCTTTCCATATGGGAACGGAGCTCCTGCTCCGGTCAGTGTGACACCTGCCTCCTTACACTTTGCAACGATTTCCTTTGCACATCCTTCCAGGGCAGAAAAGCTGATAAAATATCCGCCCTTTGGATTGATCCAGGAACCGATTCCACGGGGAGCGATCTCCCTGCCAAGAAGCTCATCGATCATCTCAAACTTTGGACGAATGCAGGCCGCCTGTTTTAACATATGGGCCTTGACGCCCTCCATATCCTTAAAATATGCTACATGGCGAAGCTGATTGATTTTGTCATATCCGATGGTCTGGAAGGTAAGCTGTGCCTTGATATCCTCAATATTCGCAGCAGATGATGCCAATGCTGCAATACCGCTTCCCGGGAAGGTAACCTTGCTGGTGGAGCAGAACTCAAAGACCATATCCGGATTTCCTGCTTTTTCACACTCCGAAAGAATATCCAGAATCTCTGCCTGCTCCTCCTCATAGAGATGATGAATGGCATAGGCGTTATCCCAGAAAATACGAAAATCCGGTGCTGCGGGCTTAAGTGCAGCAAAACGTCTTACCACTTCGTCTGAATACACAATTCCGCTTGGATTGGAATATTTTGGTACACACCAGATACCTTTGACAGAAGCGTCGTTGTTTACATAGCTTTCCACGGCATCCATATCCGGGCCGTTTTCATTCATATCGATTGGAATCATCTCAATTCCGAAATGCTCGGTAATGGCAAAATGCCGGTCATATCCCGGAACCGGGCAAAGAAACTTTACGGTACCCTGCTTAGACCATGGCGTATTTCCGCAGATTCCGTCGAACATAGCTCTGGCAATCTGATCATACATAATATTTAAGCTGGAATTTCCATAAATCATGACATTCTCCGGCTTGCAGCCAATCATACCTGCAACCAGTCTTTTTGCTTCCGGAATTCCGTCTAAAACACCATAATTGCGAAGGTCGAAACCATTTTCACTCTTTAAGAGGCTCTTGGAAGTAAGAACGTCCATCATTGGCATAGAAAGATCCAGTTGATCAGCTCCCGGCTTTCCTCTTGACATGTCAAGTGCAAGACCCTGCGCTTTGATTTTCTCATACTCAGCCAAAAGCCCTGCTTTCTCCTGTAAAAGCTCTTCCTTTGTCATTTCCTGGTAACGTTTCATTCCTTGGTTTCCTCACTTTCACCTTTTATTTTCTTAAAATATTCCTGAATGTTTTTTTCGTATCCGATATCCGTCGGATGATAAAATACCTTATCGGTAAGCCCATCCGGCAGGTACTGCTGCTTCACATAATGATTCTCATAATCATGGGCATATTTATAGCCCAGCCCATGTCCTAACTTTTCTGCACCTTTGTAATGGGCATCCTGCAAATGCGTGGGCACCGGCGGGGTTTTCATTCCCCGGACGACTTCCATGGCTGCCGATATTGATTCGTAGGAAGCATTGCTCTTCGGAGCGCATGCCACATAATTGACAGCCTCTGCAAGAATAATCTGTGCCTCCGGCATTCCGATTCGCTCCACCGCCTGTGCTGCCGAGGTCGCAACCACCAGAGCCATAGGATCGGCATTTCCCACATCCTCTGCCGCGCAGATCATAATGCGCCTTGCAATAAACTTGATATCCTCTCCTGCATACAGCATCCGGGCCAGATAGTATATGGCGGCATCCGGATCGGAGCCCCTCATGCTTTTAATAAATGCAGAAACCGTATCATAGTGATTATCTCCGGTTTTATCATAAGAAATCACCCGCTTTTGTATGCATTCGCTGGCAACATCAATGGTAATGTGAATCTTTCCATCTTCCGAACGGTCCGTGGTAAGAACCCCAAGCTCGATGGCGGTAAGGGCTGCTCTTGCATCTCCGTTACACACATCTGCCAAAAACTCCAAGGCATCCTCATCCATCACCGCATTGTAGGAGCCAAGCCCCTTTTCCTTATCGGTAACCGCTCGAAGGAGGAGTACCTTGATATCCTCTTTGGAAAGCTTTTTTAATTCAAAAATGACCGAGCGGGATAAAAGAGCGCCGTTTACTTCAAAGTAGGGATTTTCCGTGGTTGCTCCGATCAGAATAATCGTTCCATCCTCCACGAAGGGAAGCAGATAATCCTGCTGTCCTTTATTAAAGCGGTGGATCTCATCGATGAAAAGAATCGTTTTCTTTCCATACATCCCCCGGTTTTCCTTAGCCTGCTCCACAACCTCTTCCATGTCCTTTTTTCCGGCGGAGGTTGCATTGATCTGCTTAAACTCTGCACTTGTGGTATTGGCAATGACCTTGGCAAGGGTGGTCTTTCCGGTTCCCGGAGGGCCGTAGAAAATAATCGAGCTTAACTTATCCGCTTTGATGGCCCGGTAGAGTAGCTTGTCTTTCCCCACAATGTGCTGCTGCCCCACAACTTCCTCTAGGGTTGTGGGACGAAGTCTTGAAGCTAAGGGCGACTCCGTTTCCATGTTTTGTTCTCTCATATATTCAAAAATATCCATTTGTAAAATCCATCCCCGTATCTGTACGAAACCATATCTGTTCTCTTCAGCCGGCATCCGGCTATTTTGCATAATTCATATTCAAATCTTGCATTTTATCCTTTGAAAATGATTTTTGAAGGTTCATTATGAATAATAAAGCGTCAGAAGTTTCATATCTATACTATAGAATACATGAAGCTCTGACGCTTTACAACAAGAAAATATCTTTTCTACGTTATGCTTAAAAAAATGTAAAAATAGAAATGTTTACTGTGTAATATTCTCGTGATTGCACGATTTTAGGCCATCTGTTTTTGGACATCTACCTTGCGCCCTCTGTTTTCCGGCACTTAGTGCACCGCATTTGCCACCAGTTCATCTCCTGAGACATCGATTCGTATGGTATCACCTGCCGCAACCTGATCTGCCAAAATCAGTTTTGCCGACAAGGTCTCCACATACTTTTGCAGATACCGCTTTAACGGTCTTGCTCCGTAGATGGGATCATATCCATGATCGATGATATAGCTTTGGGCTGCTTCGGATAACTCCACCTTGATTTCACGATCTGCCAGACGTTTATTTAAGTCTGCCATAAGCAGGGTAATAATTCCGGCGATATTATTCTTGGTAAGAGGCTTAAACAGAATAATCTCATCCAAACGGTTCAAAAATTCCGGCCGGAAATGGCCCCGAAGTTCTCCCATTACAGCCTTTTCGCATTCGGGACTTATATTTCCGTCTGCGTCGATTCCCTCCAACAGCTCCTGGGAGCCAAGGTTGCTGGTCATAATAATGATCGTGTTTTTAAAGTCAACGGTACGGCCCTGGGAATCCGTGATTCGCCCGTCGTCGAGAACCTGAAGCAGTACATTAAATACATCCGGATGGGCTTTTTCCACTTCATCGAAAAGCACAACGGAATAGGGCTTTCTTCGAACGGCCTCCGTGAGCTGACCGCCCTCATCATATCCGACATATCCCGGAGGCGCTCCGATCAATCTGGAAACGGAGTACTTCTCCATATATTCACTCATATCCAGGCGCACCATGTTGCTCTCATCATCGAAAAGGGATGCTGCCAGAGCCTTTGCAAGCTCCGTTTTACCAACACCGGTAGGTCCTAAGAACAGGAAGGAACCGATTGGCTTTGTCGGATCCTTAATACCCGCCTTGGAACGGATAATGGCCTCTGCAACCTTTGTTACACCATCGTCCTGTCCAATGACACGCTTGTGCAGCTCATCATCCAGATGAAGGGCTTTATTTCGCTCGCTCTCTGTAAGCTTTGCAACCGGAATCCCCGTCCAGCGGGAAATAATTCTGGCAATCTCTTCCTCACTGACATTCTCATGGACAAGGGAAAGATCTCTGTTCTTTAAGATTTCCTCCTCGGACTCTAACTGCTTCTCCATCTGTGGAAGAATGCCATACTGCAGCTCCGCAGCCTTTTCCAGGTCATAGCTTTGCTGTGCAAGCTTGATGTCCGCCTTGGTTTTTTCAATGCTTTCACGAAGCTTGCTTACCTTTTCAATGGCACTCTTTTCATTGTCCCATTGTGCCTTTTTATTATTCAGTTCATCCTTTAATTCCGCAAGCTCCTTCTGGAGATTTGCAAGACGCTCCTGGCTGAGACGGTCTGTTTCCTTTTTCAGCGCAGTTTCCTCAATTTCCAGCTGCATCACTCGACGGTTCAGTTCATCCAGCTCTGTAGGCATGGAATCCAGCTCCGTCTTAATCAGCGCACAGGCCTCATCTACCAGATCGATTGCTTTGTCCGGCAAAAAACGGTCCGAAATATATCGGTTGGAAAGTACTGCTGCAGAAACCAATGCACCATCGGTAATCTTTACTCCATGATAGACCTCATAGCGCTCCTTCAATCCACGAAGGATGGAAATGGTATCCTCCACAGTTGGTTCATCCACCTGTACCGGCTGGAAACGACGCTCAAGAGCGGCATCCTTTTCAATGTACTCACGGTACTCATCCAGAGTGGTTGCGCCGATACAATGAAGCTCTCCTCTTGCAAGCATTGGCTTTAAAAGCTGGCCTGCATCCATGGATCCATCGGTCTTTCCCGCACCCACAATGGTATGAAGCTCATCGATGAAGAGGATAATCTGTCCATCGGAGCTCTTTACCTCATCAAGAACTGCCTTCAAACGTTCCTCAAATTCACCACGGTATTTTGCGCCTGCAACCAGTGCTCCCATATCTAGGGCAAAAAGCTTTTTATCCTTCAGTCCCTCCGGCACATCACCTTTTACGATTCGCTGGGCAAGGCCTTCCACAACAGCGGTTTTTCCAACACCGGGTTCACCGATCAGCACCGGATTATTCTTGGTCTTTCGGGACAAAATGCGCACCACATTTCGAATCTCATCATCACGTCCGATAACCGGGTCCATCTTCTGGGCTCTTGCCCGCTCCACCATATCATAGCCGTACTTTTCCAAGGTATCGTAGGTTGCCTCCGGATTGTCCGAGGTTACACGCTGATTTCCTCTTACCGTAGAAAGTGCCTGTAAAAAGCGGTCACGGGTAATGCCGTACTCCTTTATCAATTCCTTCATTGCCTTGTTCGGATATTTCAACAGACATAGGAACAAATGCTCCACGGAGACATACTCATCTCCCATATGCTTTGCCTCATCCTCCGCATTGATCAGGACTTTATTCAAATCAGAGCCCACATATATCTGGGTGTTGGACCCGCTGACCTTTGTTCTTGCTGCTAATTTACTAAGGGCATTCTCGGTAAAATGAGACAGATTGATTTCCATTTTTTCAATCAGCTTGGGAATCAGTCCATCCTGCTGCTGCAAAAGTGCAACCAGAAGATGCTCCTGCTCCAGCTCCTGATTTCCGTATTCATAGGCCAATTTTTCACAATCGTTGATCGCCTCAACAGATTTCTGTGTAAATTTTTGAATGTTCATGATTGCTCCCCCTTTCCGTATGTAAGATGCTATCTGTTTTCATTCTTACGACTGAAGAAAAGCCGGTCGAAACCGGCCAGCCTTTCTCTTTTCCAACTTATCCTTCGATTGCAATAAATTTCTTCTGTGGAACCTCTTCCTTTGCTTCCTTTTTCGGAACGCTGATCTTTAAAATTCCATCCTCAAATCTTGCCTTGATATCCTCTTCGGTAATATCTTTTCCAACATAGAAGCTTCTGCTGCAGCTACCGTAGAACCTCTCGCGGCGGATGTAATTGCCTTCCTTGTCCTTCTGGTCATTCTGGCTGTCCTTCTGGGCGGTAATCGTCATGTAGCCATCCTTAAGTTCTGCGTTTACATCCTCTTTCTTGTATCCCGGAAGATCAATATCAAGCTCGAAGCTGTTGTCCGTCTCCTTGATATCTGTCTTCATCACACTTGTTGCCGGTGTTGCATATCTTCTGTTGCTTCTTGGCTCCGGTCTTAAAAAATCATCGTTGAAAAACTCATCAAATAAACTCTCTCCAAAAATACTAGGCATTAACATATTGTCGTCCTCCTTTAATATAAGCTGCGGCACAATTGCCGTAATTTGTGAATTAGTATTTCCCTTCACAAGCTATGTTATGCGAAAGAAAACGCCACAAGATTTTGAAGTTTTTCTTCTTCGTTTCATCTTGTGATTATGTTATAGCACCAGTATTAGCACTCGTCAATAGTGAGTGCTAATAATTTATAAATTGTTTAGATTTTCGATCTTCTCTACCAGTTTCTCTACCTGGTATTCCTTTGCAGGTATTACAATTGCCCGATCTTTTAACACTTTCTCAATCGTTTTCAGTTCCATTCCCATGCGGCGCCTAAAATGAGCCGCCATGTCTTCTACACCCTCGAAGGGATGCTTTTTCCCATAGATCGTTTCGTTTAGGTAGCGCAGCATAAGTGGATACCACAGTTCTGTTCCGTTTTCGTCCGAGCGCTCCTTTTTGATTTGCAAAATATTTTCTTCTATCTGCTCGGAGCGCAGATATACCATCACAAAGTCTTTTTCCTTTAGTGGAGCAAACAGCTCCTCATAAAAATCAAAAATTTCCTGCTCAGTCATGTCATAATACAGTAGCAGTTCTTCCATTGTATTTTGGAAAAAAGAACACTCAAATATATTTCCAGACCCGCTAAAGTTTTCGTAACGCTTCAGCAAAATTGCTTTAAATTCTTCCAGCGATCGTCTTCCATTATAGATTTCAAACTGTTCCATATATTCATAGAATTCTCTGCGCTCCGCTAAGATTTTTGTGTATGTAACAATATAGTGGTCGTTCTCCCGATGCGTAGACTTTCGAATTTTTTCTGCCAAATCAGGAAATTTCACAAGCGCTGCTTCATACTCTGCCTCTGACATGTAGGTGCACCACGCCAGCTCCACCGGGGAGTAATCTCCCTCCCAGTACACCTGATAATCCGGTAGTGCCTGTCCGAGCAGACGCAGCAGGGTGGTTTTTCCGGTGCCCTGTATTCCTTCAATAAAAATATTTTTCATCGATTCCTCCTACAAACTACATTCCAGCTGGCAGTCACATGGTTCCTCCTCCACATGCTTCTGATTATAGACCTCTGCTTCTACACAGCCCATCGCCTTATAAAAAGCCTGACTCTCTACTGCTGAGTGTGCCGAAATATACAATTTCTTTGCTCCATTTTCCCTCGCCCATTCTTTTGCAGCAAGAAAAAGCTCTTTCCCGATTCCCTGTCCCCGCATATCCTCCGACACATGGATACTGGACAAATCCAGATACTTTTGCTCCCCACCAAATAACGTCGGTTCTACCGAAACAAAGCCCTTCAGCACACCGTCCGAAAAAGCTCCGTATACCAATCCTCCGGTGAGAATCGTATTTTTTAAACAGGAGACAAGTGTCGCATATTCCTCTTCTGACCAGTCATCGATAAAGGGCACATCCTTTATTTTCCATTCACCATCTTCCTTCCGCCAGCACTTTGTAACTACCTGACGGCGGACAAAATCAGAAAAAAGTTCCCTGTTCATTTCATTTTCATTTATTCTTCTATATTGCATATTTATAAACCTTTCCTACAATCCCATAACATATACCTGGCAGGGGTTCCATTCATCCCATAGAGTTGGGAACACCTCAAACTCTTTAAAGCCTAAAGATAGGTAGAAATTGTTCGTGTCATCGTACTCTTTGTATTTGCCCATTTGAACTGTTTTAACCTGCAAAAATGAATATCCCAGAACACAGGCTGCCTTTTTTGCTTCTTCAAACAATTCTCTTCCAATCCCCCTCCTGTGATATTCCTTCAAAACTCCCATAACAGCCAGTTCAACCGTATCCTTTCCGGTCTCTTTTAAATAGAGAAAACCAATAGGGCGTTTATCATCGAAGGCACAGAAAAAGGTCTTTTCTTTGCTATCCAAAATATACTCTTCTCTTGCCTCCGGAATACCGAACCAATCGGTAAGGGATTCCAGTATCAAGCGGGTAATCTCTCTTTTTTCCACATCATTTTTGATTTCTTTGATAATCATAGTTGTTCTCCGTTCCGCTGCTTTTTTCTTAATAAAAAAGGGACAGATCTTTTTATCTGTCCCACATATCCATTCCTCTTAGGCCAAAGGTCTCTGATCATGGCAAAAGAAGCGTCCCTACGCCAGATTCTTTGTTAATGCATTGATAATCTGAAACTCCGAAAATGGTTTTTGAATAAACTCTCTGGCGCCAAGCTTTACTGCTTCCAGTAGCGTGTCCTTCGTTCCCACCGAGGATACGATTACAATTTTCGCATTTTCATTGATGGCAAGCATCTGCTTTAAGGCTTCCATTCCATCCAGGTTCGGCATGACCAAATCAAGAAAAACCAGATCCGGCATCTCCTCTTTAAAAAGCGAAACCGCTTCTAATCCATCACTTGCTTCGATAATACTGGGATTTCCAAAAATCGAAATTACATTTTTTAACTGCCTTCTGGCAAGTATAGAATCATCGCAAACTAAAATCTTCGCTTCATTTATATCCATTTGTATCCAATCCCTTTCCTGCTTTCCCAAATGTAATTTTATACAAGAAATAGGAAAAGTCAAGGACAAACCATATCTTGGTTACTCTCCAATCTCCAAATCGTATTTCATTACATCCATTAGCACATTCCCTTCTGCGACAAACGCAATCTCTTTTGCGCTCTGTTTTGTATAAACCAGCATGGTCGCCGCCTGTTCTCCTCCATTTACAAAAAGCTCCAGACTGTGCTTATCGAGAAGGATTCGAAGAGTCAGTTCTTTGTCCCTCGGACTTACCAGAAATTCCCTCATATGTACAATATCATTCGGTAAACCACATCTGCTTCTGTCAATTCGAATCATTTGATCCTTTGGCATATATTGAATATAGGTCACAAAATTTTCGTCTTTTGCTACCTCAATGCGAAACCAATTAAATCCCTCATCGTCTGCCGGTCTTATCCTTACTGTCATATCCATCACGCGTCCCTGAATTTGCGGAAGTGTTGTCGCACCGCCCACAGGAACATTTTCATATGCCACCTTTTGACCGTAATAGTTCTCAATCTCTTTCACCGGAAACTGACATACTCTGCCATCTTTTAAAAATAATTCTCTTGGAAAAGTCATTTCCCCATAATAGAGCTGCCCCTCACTCTTGCAGGAGCAGGTTGCCCAGTTCTGCATCCATGCGATCATAATCCTTCTTCCATCCGGCGCAAGAAGGGTCTGCGGCGCATAAAAATCAATTCCATAATCGATGGCCTGAACTGATTTTCTTACAAATTTGTGGTCCTTATCATATTCTCCGATGAAAAAGGCCGTTCCGTTTCCGGCATGAAACTCCATTTCGATTGGTTCCATTTCCTGGGGGCTTACCACCAGCACCGGATGGTTTTCCAATGCGAAAAAGTCCGGGCATTCCCACATTGTTCCATACTGATTCCTGCATCGATCGATGGTTTCTTCATAGGCCCAGCGGAATCCATCCTTGCTCTTATATTTTAAAACGGCTCCGCTGCCATCCTCCGTCCGATTTACAATTGCCGCATAATAGCATCCGTTTTCTTCCCAGATCTTTGGGTCTCTAAAATCATGTAAATCTCCACCTGCCGGCAGCATACTGCTGCCAATCACCGGATTGTTTTCATACTTTTCGAAATCGATACCATCCCCGACGGCTACGCACTGCTGCTGAATATCCCTGATGTTTCCCTTCTCATCCTGCTCGTGAAGAACACCGGTATACATTAACAGCAGTCTTTTGTCGGGAAGCTCAATGGCACTTCCGGAAAAGCATCCCTTCTCATCAAATTTTTCATCCGGCGCCATGGCAATCGGAAGTCTTTCCCATTTCACGAAATCCTTTGTTTTCACATGTCCCCAATGCATCGGCCCCCAATCAATGCTGTATGGGTGGTATTGAAAAAACAGATGATATTCTCCCTGATAAACACAAAATCCGTTCGGATCATTGATCCATCCGATTCCCCCGGTCACATGAAACGCTGGTCGATCCGCCTTCGCGACAAGGGGCATATGTTCTGTTTCGTATTCTCTTGCCTGTCTTAGCTTTTTGCTTATCATTCTCCAACCAATCTCCTTTTTGTCATGTATCTTAGCACGCCCTTCCCTATTTCCACTTACAATATTTCGTCAGCATAAAGGTCAAAAAGCAGGTGAGGGCAGAAATGGTGTCCGCAATCGGCTCCGCTGCAAACACTCCCACCAGCCCCATTCCGATTCGCGGCAGTATCAGAATCAGCGGAATGAGAAGAATCAGTTTACGGTAGATTGCAAAGAAGGTTGCCTTTTTTGCATCTCCCACTGCAACAAAGGTATTCTGGGAGCACATCTGTAAGCACATAATAAAGTTCATGGAAAAATAGATGCGGAACATGGGAACTGCTGCCGCAATCAAAGTCTCGTCACTATTGAATACTCTTACCAGAAGCTGTGGGCAAAGCATCGTAAAAAGCCAGGAGGAAACCGCATAGATTCCGGTAACCAAAAGCATAAAGCGAAAGCCCTGTTTTACCCGTTCAAACTGTTTTGCCCCATAATTATATCCGATTACCGGAGTTGCCCCTTGTGCAAATCCTGCCAATGGCATAAAGATTACCTGGGAAACAGAGGTAATTACCGTCATCACCGTTACATACAGATCTCCTCCAAAGTCCCTTAGACTTGCGTTAAATACTGCCGATAACGCAGACTCTGTGAGATTCATGATAAAGGAGGCAAAGCCAAGGGCACAGATGGATTTTACAATGGCTCCATCCAGCTTTAAGTTCTCCTTTTTTATACGAATAGTAGCCTTTTTTCCCATCAAAAAACGAATGACCCACAATGCAGAGACCATCTGTGCCAGAATCGTTGCAATTGCGGCTCCCCGGATTCCCAAATGAAATCCAAAGATAAAAATCGGGTCTAACACGATATTTACAATTGCACCGATGCATACGGTCATCATGCCGGTCTTTGCATAACCCTGGGCATTGATAAAGGGATTCATGCCAAGGGTCAGCATCACCGCAAGGGTTCCAAGAATGTAGATTGTAATATACTGATTAGCGTATGGATAGGTACTATCACTTGCCCCAAACAGATATAGAATGGGTTTCTTGATGGCAAGGCATACCACCATGACAACAATTCCAAGAATGACAAGAGTCGTAATACTGTTCCCCAGTATTTTTTCCGCTTTTTCGTTATTCTCTTCTCCCAACGCGATGGAAACCAGCGGCCCACCTCCATTTCCAATCAGATAGGCAAAGGCCGTCACCAGCATGGTGATGGGAAAACAAAGCCCGATTCCCGTAAGGGCCAGCTGTCCGTCTCCGGCAATATGCCCGATATAAATACGGTCTACGATGGAGTAGAGCGCATTGATCATCATCGCGGCAATCATCGGAATTGCCAGTGAAAAAATATGTTTTTTTATACTTCCTGTTGAAAAATCCTTGTTCATTTCTGTTTTTCCTTCAAGCCTTCATACAACTCCCAATCCGTCATATGATTATCTAAATTTGTGATCAGAATGACCCGTTTATCCTCCTCCTCGCAAAGCACCTCTCTTTGCCACCGGAAGAAATCCGGTCCATCCCCAATATTCCGCACATATCCCATAAGGCGTTTTAAGCAATATGCGGTCTCCTTCACATCGGTCAGACACTCATTTGCATAAAAGTTCTCCCACTTATCATGCTCACAGTCTCTCATCCTCTGATTCGCAGCCTCAAATCGTTCTGCCGCATTGCCCAGTAACAGAAAAGATTTCATGAGCTGGTTTTTTTCAAATTTCTCAAAGGCTTCGCAAAATAAAAGTGCTCCTTCATAACACTCCTTGTGAATGGAAACCTGAAGAAGCACGGAGTCCCTCCACAGCTCTCCTCCCGCATCTTTTTGTTTTTCACATTGAGCGTACAGCTTTTCAAAATTCTTCTGTCCCTGACTGCATGCTTCCTTAAACCAGGAAATCTGCTTTGACAGAGTATCACAAGAACAGCACCAGTTCAAGCTTTTCGCTGCCGTTTTCCAGTCCAGCATCCACTGATGAATCATCGCCCTCGTCACATAGTTTGGAAACTGTTCGCCTCCATGATCGTCCTCGTTCGGGCCGTAGGGCACCGTGGCCTCTGGGTATCCTTTCAGGCACTCCGCCAGTTCTTTTGCCTGTTCACCGTTGCAGGGATAATAGGTTCGCACATATTGTTCCCTGTGTGTGCCTGCATCCAAGGCCCTGCTTCCCCATAAATTTGCGATAAAATCTAAGGGATACACATGGGGTTTGATGTTCGAGGCATTGATGATCCACAGCTTATGGATTCCCCGGTCATATGCTTCCTTCAGTTCTTTTTCTACAAATTCCATGGAATTTGGAAGCATCGTGATATGATTTGCAGCCTGAAGATCATAAAAGGATACGTGGTAGTAGGTTCCATGGGAATCTTTGCTTTGTAATTGATCCGGTAGTGCTGGCACTCTTGGGTTGCTGTCTCCCTGTCTTCTGGATACCATCTTTCCATATCCGTTGTCTGCCCAGATTAAAATCACATCCTTGGGCAGATGAATATATCCTCCTCGATACAGCTCCATAATCTCACCGTAGAGATTTGTGCAGAACTTTGCGTCCGGTATGATACTTTTGACCATATTCTGCTGTAATTCTATAATCTCACTGATCAGTGCGCCCCGCTTTTCCTCTGTATCATAGCTTGGATCATCCTCCCAGAACGGCCGGTCTCCCTGTCCTCGAAAACCGAGATTAAATATGGTTTTCTGTCCCTTCTGGCGTTCAATCGCCTCTTGCCAGAGCTTCTGGTACAAATCCGGATATCTGAAATAGGAGGCTTCCAACTGCGGATATGCTCTCGCAAACATTTCTGCTCCAAGAGGCTCCGCATGGTGATGGGTAATCCAAAGCCCCATATCTGCTGCAAGGGGCGTATATTCCTTTGTCGTCTTATCTGTTCCCGGAATCACCAGATTTCCACCGCATCGAAGCAATGCCTCAAAAACCATCTCCCACACATAGGCGTTACTTTTTCCCGCCGTCCAGTATCTTAACAGCACCTCATCGTTGATAAACCATCCTCGGAATTCCACCCGGGGTTTTTCTGATTTGTAAACTCCACAGGGTATTTTCACCACATCCCGTTTTTCCACATTCTGATCATTCCAAAACCAAAACGGGGTAATCCCAAGCCAATTCCTGCTTAGAAAATTCAGGGCATAGATTACTCCAAGCTCATCGGCTGCTGCAATTGTGACAGACTGCGGCTGCACCGATATTTCCCATGCCTCTGCCGGGAGATTCTGCCGCTCTATCCGTATGCTTCCCTCCGCAAAAGTCTCAGTACACCCTGCCATTCCAAGATCTCTTTGAAATCTTGCCACGGCGCGAACCACCGGTCTTTTTTCCGCCAGTTCTTCTGCTGTCTTTATCTCTGTAGCCCTGGTTAACAAAAATTCACTCATTGCCATATCCTCCGTCCTTCCTCCTATTGTTGGAAACGTGCTCTTAGTGGCGCACGTAACAAGTAAGCCGCCTTGGGACTTCCAGGCGGCCTACTTTACTATTCATAGATTGTAAAAGTATTTCCGGTATTTTTCTTACTTTCGTAGGTACATAAATCTGCATTGTGGTAAAGACTCTCAAAGTCCAACCCATCCTCTTCGTATTTTAAAACAACACCTACACTAACGGATATTTTATGATGTCCCAGTTCCGGCATATCAATCTGTTCAAGTTTTGCAAAGAACCGTTCAAAGGCTGCCTTCACCAGCCCCTTAGTAATAATTCCTTTCGCAAATACGGCAAACTCGTCTCCGCCTAAGCGCATAACAACATCGGTATCCCGGAAGGATTCCTTCAGACACCTTGCAATCTCAATCAGTACCTTATCCCCTACGCCATGTCCAAAGGTATCGTTTACTCCCTTAAATTTATCCACATCCATAAGACAGAACATACCAGCCTGATTTGCTGCCAAAAGTTCCTTGATTTTCTTTTCACCGGAACCGCGATTCCGTATTCCTGTCATCAAATCTGTCTCTGACAAATACAACAATCGGTTTGCTTTCCGTTTTTCTGCGTCAATATTTTCAATCACAAAAAGAACATGACTCAGGCGATTGTTTTCATCATAATCTACTGCAATAAATCTGGCCCGACGCCAGTTGGAAGATGCTCCCACATATTCAAAGGTGATTGTATTGCCGCCCTTCATACGTTCATCGAGAGTCTGAAGGTCAACGAATTCCATCATGGCCTCCAAATACTGCTCATCCGTCAGCTTTCGCATGGCATTCATCAATCGGTCTGCCACATTGTCCACACCTTCTCCCAGCGCGTCTGTAACCTGATCGGTGGTCTTTAACACTTCCCATGTATTGTTTTTCAAATCCAGAGCATGCATGGAAATGTAAATACTTGCGGCAGATGAAAGCCATCTCTTTTGCTCTAACTCATTCATGACGGCCTTGGTATTGTCAATCGTTGCGATAAGTGCTACCCTCTGTCCTTCAAGCTGCGCGATGGTAACCGTTGAAAAATAGGTATTATAATATCCGTATTCGTTTTTGGTGGCAGCCCGATAACTCTCCTGAAGAGTAACGCCTTCTTCCATCCTTCGGATGTTGTCAATATGTAAAAAGGTCTTCAGCCGCTTATAATCATCCGGGTGAACATTTTTTTCCTGCCGTGCAAGCCAGGTCATCCAATCTCCTACATCGATCTGATGTACCTGTCCATTTTCAAAATAAATATAATCCGCCCGTTCCGTATCCAGTTCCAGACGGCGAACCGCTTTGTAGGTTTCCGATGCAACTAAGGTCAGAATCTGTTCATAATTTTTTACTACACGTTCCTTTGCATCCAGTTGCTGACGATGTCTCTTTTTCAAATCTGCTCTCATATAGAACACAAACAACAAAAGCAGCACCGCAATTACAACAATCATAAGGTAGGCACTAACGGTGTTCTGACGCATGACGCTTCGAATCGAGTCGGGCGGAACAACCTGTACCACTCTCCATCCGGTTTGCTCATTTTGTTTTATGCAGACCGCCATTTCAGAGGATTTTACTTTTATGTGGAAAACGCTTCCGTCTGCCTTCTCGAATTGCTGACAGAAGCTTTGTATTTCTTCTTCCGCTATTCCATACCGGCGAAGGGTAGCCTCCAGAAGAGTGTCTTCTGCTGCGTCGAAATTGGAAACAATAATCTGCCCTTTTTCATCGCAAAGAATACCATACATCTCTTCCCCGAAAAAATCCGTCTCAAGGAGGGGCATCATATAGTCGTCTGCACAGAATGCTCCGGTCAGCACTCCTACAATCTCCTCCTCATAATATAGAGGAGTATAAAAATTTAGTAAATATTCATCCGCATATTTCGGGGAATAATTGATCCATATGCCGGTGTTTCCCTGAATACCCTGAATATAATATTCACGGTCACTGGCATCGAACCATTCTCCCTGATTTGTGCAGTTCATTCCATCCCGGTTAATGTATTCGATGAAATCAAAGGGAGTCTGGGACTCTAAGGGTTTCAATATACCATCTACGTTTTCAATGGTAGGTGCAGTCATGTTCTGTGTCATCATGTAAGAAGCAAGTTTTATGCTGTTTTGCGCAGAGCTGATATAGGCATCCACCGCATTTGAAACACTTTTTACCTTCCCCTGTGCAGCATGGTGCACATATTCTTCCATTTGATTTCTTGATACAACACCGTATACAGAAACTATCACGCTTATAGCTATGACAATGGCTCCCATTATCACACTATACTTATTATCATTACGGATAATTTTTTTCATAAAGTAGCTCTCCTGAAGCCTATAAACTTAAGCTTCCATACTGACTAATGATATCATCATTTTACTTTTATATCAATATATCCGGGTCTTTTTTCTTGTTCTCTTTCATAAACACGGTCACTTTATTCGTTGCGTCACAGGTGGCAAGCAGCACGTCTTCCACCCCCTTTGCTCCCTGCCCCTTAATCTGGCTTAGCAGCCATTTTTCATCGTTTCCGGTGTGCTTTAAGTTCTCGCTCATAATCCTTCCATCCAATATCACATTTGCCACCATAAAGTCCTGGGTCGCAGTCAGATTCAGGTCTGACGGCGTAACCGGACGATCCGATGCCTTTGGCAAAAAGCTGATTTTTCCATTTCCCTCTAAGATTGCCGTTTCCAGCTTTGAAATATCAAAATATCCGCTTCCTCTGCACTGCTCCAAAAATTCGGAAACATCAATCTTTGATTTTTTTAAGTTTTTCTTGTACAATTCCCCATTATTCAACAGCACAAGAGGTTTTCCTTCCACAAGTCTACGCACCTTAATAAACTTGTTGCACAAAAAGGAAATCAAAAATGTCGATACTCCATACACAATCATTGCCGTAAGAGGTCTTGTGAAATCATCATCCAGCGAAGTTGCCATCTCTGCTGCAATGGAACCGATCGTGATTCCGTTGATATAGTCAAACATACTCATCTGAGACATCTGCCGGTATCCCATCAGCTTTGTTAAAATAAAGATCGTAAGTAACGACCCTAAGGATAATGCAATAATATATAAAATATCCAAAATACCACCTCACCATACTATTTTTGTATATTCATATTTCCATTGGCCGGATTGTCAAGAAGCTTTCCCTCCTCGTCAAATCTTGATCCATGGCAGGGGCAGTCCCAGGAATGCTCCGCACTGTTCCACTTTAACGCGCACCCCATATGGGGACATCTCTTTGATGTAACCGTCAGCCAGCTTTTTACTGCCTCGAAACCATTTAAAAAGAGCTGTGGCTTTAGCATGCTGCGGGAGGGATTAAAAACCTCCTGATAGGGATTTGTTTTTTCCATGACCAGGTCCGAAAGAATCATTGCCGCTGCCATGGAGGATGTGATTCCCCATTTGTTAAATCCGGTGGCCACAAAACAATTCGGTAGTGTTCTGGCATATTGCCCGATGTAGGGAATCTGGTCCAGACTCATACAGTCCTGAGTTGCCCAGCAGCCCACTTCCTTTGCCTTTGGATAATATTCCTTTGCAAAGCGCCGAAGCTCTTCCCAGTTTCCGCCACATTTTCCCGTTCTGTGATCGCCGCCGCCAATCAGCAGATACTCCCTATAATTTCGGAAAGACATGCCACTTTGCGCCTCATCCACATACATGCCGTTTATTTGGGGAGCATCCTTTAGTGCAATCACGTAGGAGCGGTGCTGATACAGCTTCAAAAAGTACATACCGTGTTTATTATCCATTGGAAAGTGGGTTGTAAATATTGCCTTCTGAAAATGGACAGTCCCATGGTCGGTAAGTGCTTCCTTTTCTTTGAATCCCTTTACGAAGGTATGCTCGTAAATATGCAGATTCTCCGCGATCTTTGAAAGGAATCTAAGGGGTTGAAACTGGGCCTGCTTTTCCATTGCGATTGCTCCTGCAACCGGAAAAGGTAACTCCGTCCTTTCTTCAATCCGGCTCTTTTGTCCCAGGCGGGCAAGGGCATTTGCCTCTTCCTCCAGCACCCTTCTGTCATTTATTGTATAAACGTAGGAGGTTTTTGTCTCAAAGTCACAGTCTATGTCCTGACACAGCCGGGCATACATTTTGACCGCCTCCTGATTGGCCCGCAGATATTTTGCAGTAAGCTCCGGTCCGATTTCATTTAAAAGCTTATGATAAATTAGTCCATGCTGGGATGTAATCTTTGCCGTTGTATACTCCGTAACACCGGAACAAATCGTCTTTTTCTCCAGCAGCGCATAGTCCACTCCTTTTTCCTGCAGAAAGTGCGCGCACAAAATACCGGCAATTCCCCCACCAATGATGAGTACCTCTGTGTTTAAATCGCCGGCCAGGGTTGGAAAAGACGGCAGCCTGACATCCTTCGTCCAAATCGAATTCATATTCGCCTCCAGAGTTTTACTTGCTTTACATATATCCCATTTCGGAATTGTGTTCCCGAATGAATTTGCATATTTGAATCTGAACCCACTCTCGTTTGTAAAAAGCGTAGCGGTACTAAACTCGCAATAAATTGCTC
>JBJENM010000014.1:0-5529 GCA_051880175.1 Agathobacter sp.
TACAAACGAGAGTGGGTTCTGATTCAAATATGCAAATTCATTCAGGAACACAATTCCGAAAAAGAGCCAAAACTTTAATCCTACTCTGCGTCCACCCAGATGACTTCTGTGGTGTCAATCGCTGTCTGGACCAGCTCATCGATTTTTTCTGTCAGATTCTGTTCAGACTTCTTGATATATGCCAGATTCGGTTTTGTTACCGGGTGCTTTGCCACAAAAATGGTACAACAATCCTCATATGGCAGAATGGAAGTCTCATAGGTATCGATTTTCTCTGCAATGGTAACAATATCCTGCTTATCCATTGCGATAAGCGGGCGGTACACCGGAAGGGTACATACCTCATTGGTTACTGCAAGGGACTGCATGGTCTGACTTGCAACCTGTCCGATGCTCTCCCCTGTAATCAGTCCAAGACAATCATCCTCTTTTGCGAAATGCTCAGCAATCATCATCATATACCGCCGCATGATGATCGTAAGCTCGTCATGAGGACACTTCTCGTAGATATAGAGCTGGATATCGGTGAAGTTTACCACATGAAGCTTTATTTTTCCTGAATATGCAGCCACCTTCTTTGCCAGATCAACTACCTTTTGTTTTGCACGATCGCTGGTATATGGCGGTGCATGGAAATATGTCGCTTCCAGATTTACTCCGCGCTTGGAGATCATGTATCCCGCAACCGGACTGTCAATTCCACCGGAGAGAAGAAGCATGGCTTTTCCTGCAGAGCCAAGAGGCATCCCTCCCTGTCCCGGAATACGAACAGAATAAATGTTGATCTGTGGACGAATCTCAATGTGAATCGTCACCTGCGGATGGTGCACATCCACCTTTGTCTCAGGAAACGCTTCCAAGATACGTCCGCCCAGCTCTGCGCTGATTTCCATGGATGACATCGGATAATTTTTTCTGGCGCGTCTTGTGTCGACCTTAAAGGTAAAATTCTTTGTTTCATAGGCTTCGTTGATATGGTCGATGACGTCCTGTGCCAATTTATCAAAGCCCTCGTCCTCGGTCAGAATAACCGGACAGATTTCCACGATTCCAAATACCTTCTGCAGTTCTGCCACCGTCTCATCATAATCATAGTCTCCCTCTGTCTCGACGTAGATCCGGCCATTTTCCTTTCGAACCTGAAAGCTTCCCTCTACTCTCTTTAAGTGACTGATGATATTGGAAACCAGCTTATCTTCAAAAATGTATCGATTTTTTCCCTTGATTGCAATTTCAGCATACTTGATCAAAAAAGCTGAGTACATGGTTTATATCCTCTCTTTCTATGTTGTATATTCCTACCCGAACTTATTCCAAAATGAACCTTTCATTTTCGAAGAGTGTTCTAAGAATGAATTTTGCTATTTGAATCCGAACGTTTAAAAAGCGTCGGCACTTAATGAGCAATTTATTGCGAATTTAGTACCGTTACGCTTTTTACAAACGAGAGTGGGTTCGGATTCAAAAATGCAAATTCATTTTTGACACTTTTCGAAAATGGAAGTGCTTTTATTAATGTCTGGTATATTTTTGGAGTTGTGGGATTACTTCCTTCATAACAGCAAGTGCATAATCCACTTCCTCTAAGGTTGTCTCCACGCAGAAGCTGAAACGCACCGTTGAATCCAGCAGATTTTCTTTTAAACCGATGGCTTTTAATGTCCGGCTGACGGAGGGCTTGTTCGACGAGCAGGCGCTTCCTGCCGAAACATAAATCTGCCGATCTTCCAATGTGTGCAGCATGACCTCAGCCCTTACGCCCTCCACACTGACGCTTACAATGTGAGGAGCTGCGTTTTTATCCTGCCGCCCGTTTACACTGACGCCGTCAATTTTTAACACTTCTTCTATAAAATGCCCGCGGAGTTCATATAAATGCTCCTGCTTTTTCTCAAAATCCGTATAGATTTCCTCTGCAGCTACACCAAGTCCTGCGATAGCCGGAACATTTTCCGTGCCGGAGCGCATGCCCTTCTGCTGTCCTCCACCGAAAAGGATCGGCTTTATTTTCGTTTTATCTTTGATGTATAAGAATCCGCTTCCCTTTGGCCCGTGAATCTTATGACCGCTTACGCTAAGAAGATCAACATTCATTTTCTTCGGAGAAATGAGCAGCTTTCCATAGGACTGTATGGCATCCACATGAAATGCCGTGTTCGGATTAACCGCCTTTATCACTTTTCCTGCTTCCTCGATGGGTTCGATGGCGCCAATTTCATTATTGATCTGCATAAGAGATACCAGAATTGTATCCGGGCGGATTGCATTCCTTAAATCCTCCACCGAGATCTCTCCAAATTCATTTACCGGCAGATAGGTTACTTCATATCCATGATCTGCAAGCCATCCAAAAGGATTTGCAACCGATGCATGTTCTATGGAAGAGGTAATCACATGCTTTCCTGCCCGGCAATTTGCCTGTGCATATCCGATAATCGCAAGATTGTTGGACTCCGTTCCGCCGGAGGTAAAATAGATTTCCTTTTCCTGTACCTTTAATGTTTTTGCAATCTTTTTCTTTGCATCATTTATAAAATTCTCAGCCGCAACACCCTTTCTGTGCAAAGAGGATGGGTTTCCGTAATCCTTCGTAAGCAGCTCTACCATAAGCTCTGTCGCTTTCGGATTACATTTTGTTGTGGCTGAATTGTCTAAATACGCTTCCATTTGTTGCTCCTGTTTCTAAAAGTCCTCTAATCATCCAGATGAAAAATCAGCATGGCAAGTGTCGCAAGCCCGGCGGTCTCCGTCCGAAGGATTCTTCTTCCCAGACTGATGCGGTGCATACCATCCTTAACCATTTCGATTTCTTCCTCTGCAAAACCACCCTCCGGCCCAATGATGATTCCGATTGATTTTCCCCTCTCAATCCCGGAAATAATCTCTCTTGTCGCCTCCATGCCACGCTCATTCTCGTAGGGAACCAATGTGATATCCAGTTCCTTTGCCCGTTCTATGGCCTGTCTATAGGGAATCGGCATGGCAATATTTGGAATGATTGTTCTCTTGGACTGCTTTGCTGCACTCTCGGCAATGGCCTGCCAACGCTTTACTTTTCCTTCTGCCTTCTTATCATCCAGTTTCACAACACAGTTCTTCATGGCAACCGGAATGACCTCATACACCCCAAGCTCTACCGCTTTCTGGATGATCAGTTCCATTTTTTCATTCTTCGGCAGTCCCTGAAAAAGGTAAATGCGATTGGAAAGCTCTGTTCCACTTTCATCCACCCGGTCAATTTCCGCCCATACTTCATTCTCAAAAATCTCTGTAATATGGCAAAAGTATGCGTTTCCGTCTTCGTCGCTTACCCGAATTACATCGGAGGGCTTCAGTCGAATCACGTTTCTGATATGGTTTACATCGGAACCTGTGATGATAATTTTATTCTGTTGTACTTGCTCATTCTGAACAAAAAATTGATACATACCCTATATCCTCGCACAATATTGAAATTAATAGATTATCCCCTTTTTACAATTTTGTCTGTGAATGAATTTTGCTATTTGAATCAGAACGTTTAAAAAGCGTCAGCACTTAATGAGCAATTTATTGCGAATTTAGTACTGTTACGCTTTTTACAAACGAGAGTGGGTTCTGATTCAAATATGCAAATTCATTTAGATATGCAATTGTAAAATCGGAATACCTTAATCATCAATTTTTGCGTGCAGTAATATTCACCCATTCACCCTGATGATTTACTTCCACTACTTCCATACCGGCAGTTTCAATGGCCGCTTTTACTTCCTCTTCTTTAAAATCAATGATTCCTGAGGTTATAAAGTAGCCGCCCTTTTTTAGTCTGGCAGGGATCACCGGTGCCATTGCAATAATCACCGGCGCTAAAATATTTGCTACCACAATCTCATACTTTTCGGTTCCGACTTTTTCCTGTAAGGAAACATCATCAATTAAATTTCCCACATAGAACTCTCCAAGACCGGCGTCTAAGTGATTTACTTCCATGTTTTCTCTTGTACTGGTCATGCAGTCCGGATCAAGATCTGTTCCCACAACACTGCCTGCCCCGATTTTAAGTGCAACGATAGAAAGGATTCCGCTGCCGCACCCAACATCCAATACCTTTGGATGCTTTACCTGTGGCGTGTATTCCTTATCCCCACGAATATATTTTAATAGCTGGCGGATGCATAGCTGTGTGGTCTCATGCTTTCCGGTTCCGAAAGAAATGCCCGGATCAATTTCGATTAAGAATTTATCCTTGTCCTCTTCCTTTAATTCTTCCCAGGTTGGCTTGATTAAAATATCATCAATGGTAAAGGATGTAAAATACTTTTTCCAATTGTTGATCCAGTCCAAGTCCTCCGTCTCATCGGAGGTGATTCTTCCGCTTCCAACCTCCACCATATCACGAAGTTCTTCAAGACCTATCTTAACCTGCTTTAAAAGCTCGGTTTGATCCTTCCCATCCTCCTCCACGTAAAAGCTTACATGGCTGATTCCTTCGTCCGGTGGCAGCTCCGGAAGGAAATCAATGAACATCTCTGCCTGATCCGCTTTTGACAAAGGAATGTTATCTTCTATCTCAATTCCTTCAATGCCCAGTTCCATCAGCATGGAGCTCATAAAATCCTCTGCTGCGGTTGTTGTTTCAATCGTATATTTTTTCCATTTCATATGCTCTGCCTCTTTTCATTTATCCCGGCTTTTGTTGCGATATTCGCAAAATACACCTATTCTATGTATTGTACCTTATTTCACAAAAAAAGAAAAGCATTGCTGCTTTTCTTATCCAAAAACTTTGCTAAGTTGATCATACTCCCTGTTAATTTCCTGAAGAGTCTGCTTATCTCCATCCAGATTATCCGGATGATAGATCTTAATCAAATCTTTATATCGTTTCTTTAAGGATTGCTTGCTTCCGACTCCGGTAAAGAAAAGTTCTCCCTTTACGATGTTCTTCTGCGCCTCTGCCTCTGCATTTTTTGTCTCGAATTCCTTTACGCGATTGTAAAATGCCTTCTGGCGTTCCATATGCTGTTTTTCCGAAGCCAGCTTCACAAGTTCCTCCTCCAAGATCTTGAATTTCATGTCAAATAGTCTCTGCTGTTGTTCTAATCTTCGGTCCTCTATCTCCACTCTCTTGGTAAAAGCTTGTTGATCCATTTCTAATTGGCGTCTTTGTTCTTCTAATGCTCTACGTTCTTCTGCAAGCGTCATAGCACAATTCCTCATATATGTATCTTAGACAATAACCAATATATAGTCATCAATTCTATAAAAAACCATTTACATCATACAATATTTAGTGTTCGTTAGTCTATGGTAAAATAATACCAAAAATTATGGACTTTGGTTATGCGAAACTGTTAAATATAGTGCTAACGAGGACATCATGTAGTTTCATGATTAGATAAAAAGCATTTTTATGATCTGCCATTTATGGATCAGCAAAAGAAATAAACTCTGCATTGTACAAATAGAGTACCATACAGAGTTTATTATTTTTCTCCCTTTTCGGAATTGTGTTCCTGAAAATGAATTTTGCTTCATGCTTGCTTGGTA
>JBJENM010000015.1:0-23383 GCA_051880175.1 Agathobacter sp.
ACAAAACGTGGTATACATTTGAGGAAAATTGTATATTGCGTAATGATGCTGGAAATTCATATAATACCTCTTCGGATGGAATGTAACATGGAACAACTATATTATTATAAGACATACAATGACGACGTAGTGACAAATGAAAATCAGGATTATAAGCTGCCGGATAACTACGAGTGGATCAAAAGCTCCTTTTGGGATCGCTTAAAATCCACTGTGGTTTACGCTCTGGCAATCGTGGGAGGCTTTCTATACTGCAAATTCGGCCTTCATCTGCGGGTTGTGGGAAGAAAAAAATTAAAAGAGAATCGGTCCCGTGGTTTCTTTTTGTACGGAAATCACACACAGATGGTAGCAGATGTTTTTCTGCCGGCAATCGCCTGCCTTGGAAAGCGCATTTACACCATCGTAAGCCCTGCCAATTATGGGCTGCCAGTAATCGGAAAGCTGCTTCCGGCTCTTGGGGCACTACCGATACCGGATAGCATGTCCATGATGAAAAAGTTTCAAAAGGCCATTGCGACACGTATTGAGCAGAAGCATGTGGTGGTGATTTTTCCGGAGGCCCATGTCTGGCCCTACTATACAAAAATCAGACCCTTTTCAAATACCTCTTTTCATTATCCGGTGGAGCAGCATGCACCGGTGTATGCGCTGACGACCACCTATCAAAAGCGCATTATAGGGAAAAAACCGAAAACAACACTTTATGTTGACGGACCTTTTTATCCGGACCAGACCCTTTCCGCAAAAGAGCAAAGGGTAAAGCTGTGTGAAAGCGTATCGGCGGTGATGCAGCAAAGAAGTGAAAACAGCAGCTATGAATACATCTCTTATATCAAACAGGAAGAGAGTATTGACAACAGTGTGGTGAAGTGATATAACATGATGCAGTAATCAATACTACATAACGGAGTTTGAAAAACATGAACATCTTGTTTTGCGGCGATAAAAAAATTGAAGAAGGATTACTGCTTTCCATTTTGTCGATTACAAAGCAGGTATGCGAAGAGCTTCATATTTATGTGCTTACTGCTCAGTTTGATTATGAAGGAAAACGTTATGACAGAGTTTCGGAATCGGCGGTTTCCTATCTGGATACCCTGGTAAAGCAGAAAAGAACAGAAAATTCTGTGGAATGCTTTGACATCTCTTCGCATTTTCTGGCGGAGCTTCCGGACAAGAACATGGGAACAAGATTTACCCCTTGCTGCATGCTACGGCTTTTTGCGGATCTGGTGCCGCAGATTCCGGATAAGATACTGTATCTGGACAATGATGTGATCTGCAGAAGAGATTTTACGCCGTTTTATAGTCAGAATATCACAAATTTTGAGTTTGTTGGTGTATTAGACTATTATGGGAGCTGGTTTTTCCGGAAAAAATGGTACAAGCGTGATTACTGTAATTCCGGAGTGCTTCTCCTTAATATGAAAAAAATCAGACAGACCAATTTGTTTGGAAAATGCAGAAAAGCCTGTATCGAAAAAAATATGTTTATGCCGGACCAGTCGGCGCTGAATAAGCTGGCAGTGGCTAAGGGCATCGATAAAAGAAGGTATAACGACCAGCGCAGGCTCCGGGAGGACACGGTGCTGCAGCATTTTACAACCACCTTCCGTTTTTTCCCATGGTTTCACACAGTTACCGTAAAGCCATGGCAGATTGAGGATATGCACAGGATACTTAAGCTGCATGAGTATGATGAACTTTTGGATGAATTTGTAGTTTTAAAAAGTAAGATGAAGCAGGAGGAATTTTCCCTATGATAACAGTAAAGAATACGATACCGGTTTTCTTCTCCATCGATGATCGTTATGCACCATGTCTTGCGGTGGCAATGAAATCCTTAATAAGTAATGCAAATCCGGATAACCATTACCATTTAATTGTGCTGCACAACAATTTAAGCGAAGAGCATCAGAAACGAATCGGCGCCCTCTCCACAGATTTTGCCAAGGTGGAATTTGTTTCCATGGAAGGTAAGCTGGAGGAAATCAATGATCATGCGGGAAGCCGCCTGCGCTGTAACTATTTTACCCTGACAATTTTCTTTCGGCTGTTAATTGCGGACATGTTCCCCCAGTATGATAAGGGGATCTATGTGGACAGCGACATTATTGTTCCGGCAGATATTGCGGAATTGTATCAGATTGATATCGGAGACTGTCTGATTGGTGCATGCTCGGATCTTTCCATTACTGGAGTTCCGGTATTTATGAAATACTTGGATGAGGCGATAGGCGTCGGCGGCAGAAACTATGTCAATTCCGGAGTGCTTCTTATGAATATGAAGAAGCTTCGGGAGGTTTCCATGGGAAGAAGATTCTTAGAGCTTTTTCATAAGTATCACTTTGAGTCTGTTGCCCCGGATCAGGACTACATAAATGCCATGTGCAAGGGCAAGATCTTTTATCTGCCAAAAGAGTGGGATACCATGCCCAATGAAAATGAACCGGAGATTTCAAATCCAAAGCTGATTCATTATAACCTGTTTTCGAAACCATGGAATTACGATGATATTCAGTACGAAAATTATTTTTGGAAATACGCAAAAGAGTCTGATTATTACGAAGAGATTCTGGCAGAAAAAGAAGCCTTTGACGATGCAAAAAAGGAAGAAGAACAGAAGATGCTGGAGGGAATGCTCGAAAATGCTGCCCGCATCATGAAGGAACAGGTTACTTTCCGGACGGTATTTGAAAGCGGAAAAGAACAAAGACTATAAAAAATGATAAACCGTGAAGCTTTAGAACGAAGAAAGGTCTTTAGTTTCACGGCTTTTTTTATTATACTATCCTTTGAATGGATTTTTTTGTATAATGGGAGAAGAATTTGAAAGAACGACTGCGAATCTATACAATGACACATAAGCCCTTTGAGATTCCTAAGGACCCCCTCTATGTTCCGCTACAGGTGGGAAGTGCCCTGCAGGAAGACTTAGGATTCCTAAGGGATGATACCGGGGACAATATTTCCGGGCAGAACTGCTATTACAGCGAGCTTACCGGTTTGTATTGGATATGGAAAAATGTAAAGGACCTGGATTATGTGGGAACCTGTCATTACCGCAGATATCTGATCAATGACCGGGAGCTTATTTTTACCGAAGAGGAGTATCTGGCCCTTCTTACAGAGTATGATCTGATTACGACAAAACGGGTTCATCTGAACAATTCTTACCACTTTGGATTTTCAGCAAACCATAATATTGTGGCTTTGGATACCACCGGAGAGGTGATCCGGGAATTGTTTCCGGACTATTACGATACCTTTGTAAGACTGGTAAACGGACCCCAGACCTACTTTGGCAATATTTTTGTGACATCGAAGGAGATTTTTGACGAATACTGCCACTGGCTGTTTACCATCTTTTTCGAGGTGCAAAAGCGCATTGATATGGAAACGGACGAGGATTCCTATCATAAAAGAGTATTCGGCTTTATCTCGGAATTTCTGCTCTATGTTTTTACGACGGTAAAAGGCTTAAAGGTGTATGAATGCAAGGTGGGAATGATCGGGGAGAAGGCAGAAACCAGAGAAATGAAGCAGCATCTGGCTGCGTATTTAAAAGCGCATGATATTGACGGAGCAAAGGAATATTTCATGCAGCAGCACAAGCTGCGGCCGGATATACTGATGGAAGCCTCCGATATCACAGGAGAGCTTCATCTTGCGATGCAGATCATAGCTACTGCAGATGCAGAGATGAAACAATGCAAAAGCAGTATTTTAGATACAGAAGATGATTTTTATAAGCTGGTGCCGTTCTTTGCAAAATTAAACCGTGCAGTAACGGATCTGGCGGAAGGAGAACCTTCCGAGGAAGATTTGATATACATAAAGAATATGCCCTTATCGGATGTGGCAATCTGGGTTGCAGTACAGATCTATCCGGGCAAAAAGGGAAATAAGGAGGAATTATTCAAATGGTTAATCCAGCAACGCTCATGAAATTAATGGGAGCAAAAAATAAATTTGCAAGTGCACATCCAAAGTTTGTGGCCTTTTTCTCTGCAGTATTGAAGCAGCAGATAGAGGAGGGGACTGTGATTGAAATTACGGTTACAAGGCCGGACGGAACTTCCCTGACCGGAAATATGCGTGTGCAGCAGTCCGATCTTGAAATCGTGGAGGAACTAAAAAATCTTTCTGCTAATTCATAGAATAAAATGAAAGTGAGAAATTGGATTTTATGAACAGTAATGAGGAGAAGCAAAAGCTTGGTCGGATAAAGGGAGAAATGTACGGGAAAACCCTTTCCTTTCGGGAGTTTTGGAATGCTTATTATAAGGGGCAGGCAAACGATACGGACTTGATGAGCAGGACGACCCAGCCCTTCTGGCAGAGTATGCGTCTGAGTAAGAAGCGCCTTGAGGCAAAGGGGCTTACTATGGAGACAAGGCTTGCACCGGATACAAAGCATAATGCCGGTAGAGACGGTGCGGTCATGGTACAAAAAAATGGCAGTGACCTTAGTGGATGCAGTATCTGTGATATGAAAACAGAGCGTATCTTCTGGAAGGATGGAAAGCGTATTTATAAGAAAAGGGATCGTGAGATTTGTACGACTTCAATCCTTCAAGCGGATGTGGAAGAGGGACAGACAGCCTGTCCAAACTGTGGATATGTGGCACCTATCAGCAGCTTTATCGATGGCTGTGATTCCTGCGGATCAAAATATACAGTAAGTGATTTTGAAGCCAAGATTTCCGGATTTTCTTTGGAAGAAAATGTAAAAAAGAAAATCCTGTTTACAATGAAAAATACAATTACCCTACTTGCCGGACTGACGGTTGGATTTTTGATTATAGGCTTCGTGGCACTTTTGCTTTTGGGAATTCTTCTGGTAAATGGCAGGAATGGAATGGGGGCAGTGGGATCACTGACTGCCGTTCTCTTTTCGGCAGACTTAGTTGGAATCCTGTTTCGTTCCATCATTATTCTTGGCTTCCTTTTTGCGTTTGGCGGAGCAATCCTGTTGGCGATGAAGCACGATCCCATTGTGGGAGAAGAAATTGCAAAAGCAGTGATCGACGGCTTTTCGGGGAATGACTTTTATCAGAATCTGGAATACAAGCTTCGAAATATTCATCTCACCGAACGGGCGGAGGATGTGGCGGCATTTGCCTCTATTCCATTGGATTCCATTGTATCCCAGTATAAGGATGTGGTGGACTGTGACATGACCAAACTGGATATCAAAAATGTCTATCAGGTAAAAGACGGATATCAGATGGACGCGCAAGTAAAGGTGCGAATGATAACGCTTGTTGGGAAACGCATATCAGAGCAGTATGAAGACATAAAACTGACGTTATTCGGTCGAGCTGATGTAGTACATGGAAAGGTTACTGCGCTTCGTGAATTTAAGTGCTGCAACTGTGGCAGCACAATCAATTTGTTAGAGGGAAGTACCTGTGCATATTGTGGCTCAAAGTTTGACTATTCCAACTATGGGTGGATCATTACCGGCTATGAGTCCTTGAAGAAAAAGCATAATCTGTACCGCGAAATAAAGGTTGGCATGTTTGCAGCATATGCGGTGGTACTTGGGGTGCACTTGATTGGACTTTCCTGCAATTCTACAGAGGATTCCTGGCTTAGTCTTACAAAAGAAGTGAAACAGGAATGGCAGTTTTTTCAGGAATTGTATCAGGAAATCCCGATGCCGGAGGAGCTGTGGGAAGAGGCAACGCTTATCGATTCGACGGATGAGCTGATTGAACGGACGTATACCTATGAATTGCCCATGGATGAAGAGCGGATGCTTAGCTATTTGAATGTATTTCTGGAAAATGAATTCGTTCTATATAATCAGGGACCAAATTATTTTACGGTCTGGAAGTATGCCTATTTTGAACCGATTGATGAGGAGGCATATCTTAAAATATCAACCGTCATATCCGAGAATGGATTGAAGCTTTACATAGAAATATTGGAAGATATCAACGAGTAAGAATGAAGTAACGAATGTCGGAGGAATACCATGTACCAGGAAATATCACAATTGCTAATGTACGGGGATTTGGATAAGGACAGTATTCTCTATCAGCTTGGAGAGCTTTTTGCAAAATTTGACAGCGGGGAATACCATAAGACGGAGCTTGTGCGGGATATCAATACCCAGGTAAAGCACATTTTAAGGGTTGCAACGGATTTTGGATTTGATGACAATCTGTGGCACAACTACCTTACCTTCTTTTTGATGATGAGTGAGAACCCCTTCTCCATGACCTGTGAAAAGGTGGGAGCCAGCGAGGGTACGGTAAATGAGCTGGTAAAAAATGATTTTCGCATCATGAAGGCACTTTTCGATTATGACTTTGCGCCAATCGAAAAGGAGCTTGGCATCAACTGCTTTTCCATGATTTCCGATTATAAGGCAATTCATAAGAAGGAGCTGATGTACAACAAAAATGTCAGCGAGAAGGTCCGCGCCCTTTCCAAAAGATTGGAGCAGGCAAAGGATGAAAAAGAATTTTTCGATGCCGTAACCGGATTTTACAAGGACTACGGTGTGGGAATGTTCGGACTGAACAAGGCATTCCGTATCGACGAGCTTCCACAGGGAGGAATCAAGCTTAGGCCAATCAACAATATGGATGCCGTTGTTTTAGATGATCTGGTGGGCTATGAGCTTCAGAAGAAAAAGCTTGTGGATAATACAGAGGCTTTTGTAAATGGAAAGAAGGCCAACAATGTTCTGCTGTTTGGCGACAGCGGAACGGGAAAATCCACCAGCATCAAGGCAATCGTCAATCAGTATTATGATCAGGGACTTCGAATGATTGAAATCTATAAGCATCAGTTTAAGAATCTGTCCTCCGTCATTGCCCAGATCAAAAACCGCAACTACAAATTTATCATTTATATGGATGATCTGTCCTTTGAGGAGCATGAAATTGAGTATAAATTCTTGAAGGCGGTGATTGAAGGCGGAGTAGAGACAAAACCGGATAATATCTTAATCTATGCCACCTCCAATCGAAGACATCTGATCAAAGAAACCTGGAATGACCGCAATGATCAGGACAATACCAACGACAGACATCATTCCGATACGGTGGAGGAGAAGCTTTCTCTGGTTAACCGTTTCGGTGTCACCATCAGCTATTCAAAGCCGACCCAGAAGGAGTACTTTGATATCGTGGTAAATCTTGCAAGACGCGCAGGAATTACCATGTCGGAGGAGGCGCTTAAGGCTGAGGCAAATAAGTGGGAGCTGTCCCACGGCGGAATCTCAGGAAGATGCGCACAACAGTTTGTAAACTACCTTTCAGGCAGCAGAAATGAGGAAAAATAATGTTATACCAGATTAGCAACGGAGCCGTGGCTTATGCGGACGACCTTGTGTTGCACGATATTAATTTTGAAATTCGAAATACAGAAAAAATTGCCGTAGTCGGACGAAACGGCTGCGGAAAAACCACGCTCCTCAAATTGATTTCGGGAGAAGTGGAATTGGAGCATTGGGATGGGGACAATGCCACCATTGCGAAGGCAGGGAATCCCCAGATCGGATACTTAAAGCAGATTGCATTTGAAGATCCGGACCTCTCTTTGGAGGAGGAAATCAAAAAAGTATTTCTTCCCATGATAAAAAGAAAAGCCGAGCTGGATGCGGCGGCGGCAGCTCTTGAAACCAACTATTCCGAGGAGGCCGTTGCGAAATATACGGCGATGGAAGAGCAGTTTAAGGAGGACGGCGGGTATTACTTTGAAAAAGAGTACGATGTGCTGATCAAAAAGTTCGGATTTTCGGAGGAGGAGCGGAAGAAGCCTCTTCGGGATTTTTCCGGAGGGCAGCAGACGAAGATTGCGTTTATCAAGCTTCTGTTATCAAAGCCGGATATTCTGCTTTTGGACGAGCCTACGAACCATTTGGATGTTACAACCATTGAATGGCTGGAAGGATACTTAAAGAACTATCCCAAAGCGGTTGTTGTAGTATCCCACGACCGAATGTTTTTGGACAATGTGGTGGATGTGGTCTACGAGATTGAGTACGGAGTATCCAAGCGATATCCGGGAAACTATACCGCCTTTGTGAACCGCAAAAGAGAGAACTATGAGAAGCAGATGAAGGATCACCTTGCACAGCAAAAGGAAATTGAGCGTCTGCAGGCTTTGGTGGAGCGTTTTAAAAACAAGCCCACAAAGGTTTCCATGGCAAGATCAAAGCAGAAGGCCATTGAGCATATGGAAATTATTGAGGCGCCGGATAAGTATGATAACAAGACCTTCCATGCGAATTTCCAGCCCGAGAAGGAAACCGGAAACGATGTGCTTTTAGTAACGAATCTAAGAATAGGATACGATCATGAGCTTTCTACGGTAAGCCTGGATTTAAAGAAGGGCGAAAAGCTTGGAATTTTGGGAGGAAACGGGCTGGGAAAATCCACCTTTTTGAAAACTCTCGTAGGTAAGATACCGGCGCTGTCCGGTGAGTATCGGTATGGAACGAATGTAGAGATCGGATACTTTGACCAGCAGATGGCCATGTACACCAGCAATAAGACGGTAATTGACGATTTTTGGGATGAATTCCCCAATCTGACGGAAACGGAAGTAAGGAATGCCCTGGGGGCATTTATGTTCAGCGGAGATGATGTGTTTAAGAACATCAGCATGCTTTCCGGAGGAGAGAAGGTTCGTCTGGCACTCTGTAAGATTTTAAAGCGCAAACCCAATGTATTGATTTTAGATGAGCCCACAAACCATATGGACATCGTCGGAAAAGAAACCTTGGAATCCATGCTTAAGGACTTTAAGGGAACGCTGATCTTTGTATCCCATGACAGATACTTTGTAAAAAAGGTTGCAGACCGGCTTCTTGTCTTTGAGGACGGAACCACGCACCTCTATCAGTTTGGCTACGAAGAATATCAGGAAAAGTTAGATAAAGAGGCTGCCCTTGCAGAAAAAAGTACCCAGGGTCCCGCTGTGCTTGGGGGGCTAATCAGCCAGAATGGTGCCGCTTCGACGCCTGTGGCAAATGCAGGAGCAAAGAAGCCCTATTATAACCCGGGAAAAGAACGGTCAAAGCTTGAGAAGAAGGTGCAGAGGGCAGAGGAGGAGTTGGCAGAAAAGGAAGAAAAGCTAAAAGAGCTTCAGGCAGAGCTGCTCTTGCCCCAGTATCAGTCCAGCTATTCAAAACTGACGGAGATTCAGAGCCAGATAGACGCCATGGAGGAAGAAATCATGGGCGCTATGGAGGTCTGGGAAGAGCTCTCTTCACAACTGGAAGAAATGATGTAATAATTGTGCAAATATTATAAAGAATTGTGACAATTTATAAAAGAAACATAAAGTTGCACAAAAATAATTGTCTTTTTACTGCAATATGATATAATAAATCCATGATAAGCTTCTTATCAAATAAACGGTAGGGGGTACCAAACCATGAGAATTACGATTACAGGAAGAAACATCGACTTAACAGATGGGATCAAGGAGGCAGTAGAAGAGAAGCTTTCCAAATTGGACAAGTATTTTACAGCAGATACGGACGTATATGTAACGCTTAGCGTAGAAAAGGAGCGCCAAAAGATAGAGGTTACCATTCCTACAAAGGGACATATGATTCGTTCCGAGCAGGTTAGCAATGATATGTATGTATCCATTGATCTGGTAGAAGAGGTCATTGAGCGTCAGTTGAAAAAGTATCGAACAAAGATTGTATCCAAGAAACAGAATGCAGCCGCAAATTTCCAACCGGCATACATTGACTCCCCGGAAGAGGATGAGGAAGAAATCAAGATTGTTCGTACAAAGAGGTTTGGTGTAAAGCCAATGTACCCGGAGGATGCCTGCATTCAGATGGAATTATCCGGACACGATTTCTTCGTATTCCGGAATGCAGAGACGGACGAGGTTAACGTGGTATATAAGAGAAAAGGCAATACATATGGATTGATTGAGCCGGAATGCTAAAAGAAACGGAAAGTCAAACCGCAGATAGCGGTTTGACTTTCTTTTTTTGTGTGGGTAAGCTTTTTTATGCCGAAAAGGCATTCAAAAGAAAAAGAGGAGGAAACAAAAAAGCAAATATGGCGGATGAACTTATGTATAGTGACAATCTGGGAGAAAGCCAGGTCAGGCGAATCCAATTGCTCTGGAAAATCTTCGTGGAAACAGACTTAAATGATATTGAGGAACTGGAAAGAGAAATCTATGAATACGGAAGCTATCTGGGGGAAAAAGACCTATTAGGGAGAAGAATCTTCTTACGAATGGTCTATCTTCTTCAAATAGTAAAAAGCTGCAATTAGATAAACTTTAAACTCCCATTTCGGAATTGTGTTCCCGAATGAATTTGCATATTCGAATCAGAATTTTGAAATTTGGCAAGATTTGAGGTTCTAGAACTGTCGTATACCTAAAATCCTTAAAAAACAGCTTTGAATTGCGGATTTTTTATGCGAATTGTACTATTTTGAGGAGTGGACTTCGCGATATACCTAATATTTGCAATTTTTTAGGTACAGGCTAAAATTGACCCGGCGAAAACATACAATCGACCATAAAAAGCGCTTAAAATGTCGCTTTTTTCATAAATTTTAGGTACTGGAAGAAAATCAACCAGCGAAATAGTACAATTTACCAAGCAAGCATGAAGCAAAATTCATTCGGGAACACAATTTCGAAAAGGGACATTATAAAAAAGAAAAAAATAACAGATTCTTGTATCGCAAACGAAAAAATGCGAGTATAATGGGTATATATTTTGGACTGACGAAAAGAGGTAGGAATATGAATATCGTTGTATTAGCCGGAGGACTCAGCACAGAACGGGATGTATCCATCAAAACCGGTAGCATGGTAGAGAAGGCATTGAAGGAAAACGGACACAAGACCATTCTTTTGGATGTGTTCATGGGATATAGTGATAAGGAGGAAGATCTGACCGGTATTTTTGATCGTGGGGAAGAAATCGGAATCAATGCCAGCAATATCCCGGAGGTTGCGCCGGACATTGCAAAAGTAAAGGCATCCAGAAAAGACCAGTCGGACTGCTTCTTTGGACCGAATGTGATCCGCATCTGCCAGATGGCAGATATTGTATTTATGGCCCTTCACGGAGAAAACGGAGAGAATGGAAAGCTTCAGGCGGCCTTTGACCTTCTGGGAGTAAAATATACCGGAAGCGATTACTTAAGCAGTGCCATTGCAATGAACAAAGGAATTGCAAAACAGCTTATGAATGCAAATGGGATTCCTACACCCCAGGGAATGTCTATGACAAGAGCCCAAAGGGAGGATGATCTGTCAAAGCTTCCTCTTCGTCTTCCACTGGTCATCAAGCCCTGCTGCGGCGGCTCAAGTATCGGTGTGACTATCGTAAGAAATGAAGAAGAATACAAAGCAGGCCTTGAGGAGGCCTTCCGTTTTGAAGATGAACTGATCATCGAAGAGTATGTGGAGGGAAGAGAGTTCTCGGTAGGCGTGTTAGAGGGTAAGGCGCTTCCGATTATCGAGATTGCTCCAATCAGTGGCTTTTATGATTATAAGAACAAGTATAAGGCCGGAAGTGCAGTTGAAACCTGCCCGGCAGAGCTTCCACGGGAGATTACAGAAAAGATGCAGGGCTATGCAGAAGCGGTTGCAAAGACCCTCGGACTGGATACCTATTCCAGATCGGATTTCCTGTTGAATCAGGACAATGAAATCTTCTGCTTAGAGGCCAATACGCTGCCGGGAATGACACCAACCAGTCTTCTTCCGCAGGAAGCAAAGGTTGTGGGAATGAATTTTAACCAGCTTTGTGAAAAGCTGATAGAGATTTCTCTTGCAAAATATAATTAGGAGGCTTTTATTTTGAGTCCTACAAAAATGCCAAATATGACACTTTCCAACATTGCAGAGGTCTGCGGTGGTACATACATTGGTGCAGAAGAGAAAAAACAGGAAACGGTATCCGGAGTCGTGACGGACAGCAGACAGGTGGAAGAAGGATTTTTATATGTCCCGATAAAAGGGGCTCGGGTGGACGGACATGAGTTTATTCCCGATGTCTTCCAAAAGGGTGCCCTTGCGGTTCTTTCCGAGAAAAAACTGGAAAACCCGGCGGGACCTTATATCCTCGTGGAATCCTCCACCGTGGCAATGAGAAAAATTGCTTCCTTTTACCGGAGGAGTCTGAATATCAAAGTGGTTGGAATTACCGGAAGTGTCGGAAAGACCAGCACGAAGGAAATGATCGCCTCCGTTCTTTCGGAGAAATACAATGTATTAAAGACAGCCGGAAATTTTAATAATGAAATCGGACTTCCCCTTACCATTTTTCGAATCCGCAAGGAGCATGAGGTGGCGGTTCTTGAAATGGGCATTTCCGATTTTGGAGAGATGAGCCGGTTGGCGGAAATGGCAAATCCCGATGTCTGTGTGATCACCAACATCGGCTGGTGCCATCTGGAAAACCTCGGAACAAGAGATGGAATTTTACAGGCAAAGACAGAAAGCTTTGCCTATATCAAAGAACAGGGTGTTGCAGTCTTAAACGGAGATGATGACAAGCTTTGCACGAAAAAGCAGGTAAACGGAAAACCTGCCGTTTTCTACGGAATTCATGAGAAATCCGACGTAGATCCCGATCTGGTAAAAGACATTTACGCAACAGAGGTGGTAAACAACGGCTTTGACGGAATGCTTGCAAGGATTCATACCCCAAAGGGATGCTTTGACGCCGAAATCTCGATTCCGGGAGAGCACAATGTCTATAATGCATTGGCGGCAACGGCAGTGGGGCTTACGCTTGGACTTACTATTGAGGAAATCCGGGCGGGAATTAAGAATGCAAAGACCATCCCAGGAAGAACCAATGTGTTAAAGCTGGAAGATATTACCATCATTGATGACTGCTATAATGCAAATCCTGTTTCCATGAAAGCATCTCTTGCGGTGCTTTCCAAGGCAAAGGGAAGAAGCATCGCGGTTTTAGGAGACATGGGGGAGCTTGGAAACGAGGAGCGCACACTTCACGCTGAGGTGGGAACAAGCGTGGGGGAGAATCACATTCATACGCTTTTTGCAACAGGAGAGCTTTCCAAAGAATATGTCACCCATGCAAAGCTTGCAAATCCTGATGTAGAACTATATTATTATAAAACAAGGGAAGAGATGACAGAGGCGCTGCTTGCCTATGTCAGATCCGGAGATACGGTTTTAGTAAAGGCATCTCACTTTATGGAGTTCCCGAAGGTGATTGAGGCTTTTTGCGAAAAATACAAGGAAAAGAAAGAGAGAGAATAACATGGCACAGAATCCAATCGTAACCATTACAATGGAAAACGGAGCAGTAATTAAGGCGGAGCTTTACCCGGAAATTGCTCCAAACACAGTAAACAATTTTATCAGCTTAATCAACCACAATTTTTATGATGGAGTCATCTTCCACCGCGTCATTCGCGGATTTATGATTCAGGGTGGAGATCCGGACGGAACCGGCGCCGGCGGACCGGGATATTCCATCAAGGGAGAATTTTTACAGAATGGTTTCAAGAATGATCTTCTCCATGAGCCGGGAGTTCTTTCCATGGCCCGCACCATGATTCCGGATTCTGCAGGAAGCCAGTTCTTTATCATGCATAAGACCTCTCCCCACTTAGACGGTGCATATGCTGCATTCGGAAGAGTGATTGAGGGAATGGATGTGGTGAATGCAATCGCAGAAACTCCTACCGATTACATGGACCGTCCACTGGAGGATCAGGTTATGAAGACGGTAACCGTTGAGACCTTTGGTGTGGATTATCCGGAGCCGGAGACGGTATAATTGCAGGGATTTGATAAGAAATGAACATGATGGGATGCTGCCTGGGAATCGGAATTCTTGTGTGGTGTCCCTTTTTGTTTTTGCAAAAGGGAAAGGAAAATCAAACAGAAAAGATGCAATGGAAAGCACTTTTATATTCGAAGAAAATTGCAGATAAGGAAAAATCATTGAATAGTTTTCTGCAGGAAATGAAACATAACATTTGTTGTATTGGAATAAATCCTGATAACGATCCGGAGCATTTGAAGGAGCAGATTGAAGCAAGGCTTGAAAAAGCACAGATTGTTGCAGAGGACTGTCTGTATATTCTGGAAGAGAAAGAGGAATGGGAAGCAGCGCAGACCCTTGGCATGGCGGTACTGCCCTACGTACCGGCAGGAAAAATGCAACCGGATTGCTTTTCCGATGCATGGATTGTGGTGGAAGGCTTCGAAGATTTGGATATGGACTTTTTTCAAAAGGCTTATGAACGGGCCCATAATCTGCCCTGGACCATGTTGGAGACGAAGCGCTGTGTAATCAGAGAGTTTTCCATGGAGGATTTGCCCGCATTGTTTGAGTTGTATGCGCAACCTTCGGTGACGGAATTTATGGAGCCTCTTTTTGAATGGGAGAAGGAAAAAGAGTATGAAGAGGAATATATTTCCAACATCTACCGATACTATGGTTATGGAATGTGGCTGGTGTGCAAAAAGGACACCGGACAAATCATCGGCCGGGCAGGCTTTGAGCATCGGGAATACGAAGATGAGACGGAGCTGGAAATGGGATATCTGATTGCTCCAGAGGAGCAGAGAAAGGGATATGCCACAGAGGTCTGCAGGGCCTTAATCGATTACGCGGAGAAAAATCTGGATTTTCCAAGTATAAATTGTCTGATTCAGAAAGAAAACAAGGCATCAATCCACCTGGCCGAAGGTCTGGGATTTGAATTTGCAGGGGAAACGGATATTTCCGGGAAACCGATGCTTCGCTATACAAAATATTGCTTTTTCAAAACAAATAAAATATAATTTATCAATATATATATCCTTTTACAAAAGGTGCAAGCAGGTGAGACTATGACAGATATTTCAAGTGAAGAACTTAAGCGTTTGGAGCAGGAAGTACAATCAAATAGCATCACGATTAAGGAAACCAAGGATTTTACCAGTCCGGAGGCTTTGTACGAAGAATTGATCGCGAGCATTCGCAGATATCATCCCTCTGCGGATATTTCCCTTGTGGCAAAGGCTTACAAGGTGGCTTCTGCTGCTCACGACGGACAGGTGCGTAAGTCAGGAGAACCATATATCATTCATCCTCTTAGTGTAGCCATCATATTGGCGGACCTTGAGCTTGACAAGGAGACCATTGCGGCCGGCATTCTTCATGACGTATTGGAAGATACCGTGATGTCTGAGATGGAAATGAGGGCGGAATTTGGCGAAGAGGTTTTACTTTTAGTAGATGGTGTTACAAAACTGGCACACCTGCATCTGACGGACGGAGGAAATATCGACCAGAAAGAAAAAAATGCGGCCAGACTAGAGATGCAGGCAGAGAATCTGCGTAAGATGTTTCTTGCCATGGCAAAGGATATCCGGGTCATTATGATCAAGCTTGCAGACCGCCTGCACAATATGCGGACACTGCAGTATCAGTCTGTGGAGGCACAGCAGCGCATCGCAAGAGAAACACAGGAGATATACTGCCCAATCGCACAGCGTCTTGGTATCAGCAAGATTAAGATTGAACTGGACGATCTGGCACTGAAATATTTACAGCCGGAAGCCTACTATGATTTGGTAGAAAAAGTAGCCCTTCGTAAAAATGAGCGGGATGATTACATTCAGAGTCTTGTGGAAGAAGTGCGCAAACAGATCGACGAGGCAGGAATCAAGGCTGAGATTTCCGGCAGGGCAAAGCATTTCTTCAGCATCTACAAAAAGATGGTAAATCAGAACAAGACCATCGATCAGATCTATGACCTTTTTGCAATCCGCATTGTAGTGGACAACATCAAAGACTGCTATGCGGCTCTTGGAATTATGCACGAAAAGTATAAGCCGATTCCGGGACGTTTCAAAGACTATATCGCAATGCCAAAACCGAATATGTACCAGTCCCTTCATACCACCTTGATCGGACCCAGCGGTCAGCCTTTTGAAATCCAGATTCGTACCTTTGAGATGCATCGTACCGCGGAATATGGTATTGCTGCTCATTGGAAATACAAAGAGGCCAATAACGGAAATGCCACTTCTACAACCGTTACCGAGGAAGAAAAGCTAAGCTGGCTCCGCCAGATCTTGGAGTGGCAGCAGGACACCTCAGACAATATGGAATTTATGAGCCTGTTAAAGAGCGACTTGGATCTGTTTTCAGACAATGTATTCTGCTTTACCCCAACCGGTGAAGTCAAGAATCTGCCGAAGGGCTCCACAACCATTGATTTTGCTTACAGCGTGCATTCTGCTGTGGGAAATAAAATGGTGGGCGCAAAGGTAAACGGAAAACTGGTTCCTATCGATTATGAGATTCAAAACGGAGACCGTATTGAGGTAGTTACTTCACAGAACTCCAAAGGACCAAGCCGGGACTGGTTAAAGCTGGTCAAGAGTACACAGGCAAAGAATAAGATTAATCAGTGGTTTAGAAGTGAATTAAAGGAAGAGAACATCATACACGGAAAAGATCTGATGGTGGCCTACTGTAAGACAAAGGGCATCTCTTTTTCCGATATCAATACACCTGCATACCAGGAAAAAATCATCCGGAAGTACGGCTTCCACGACTGGAATTCTGCCCTTGCGGCAATCGGCCATGGAGGACTGAAGGAAAGCCAGATTGTCAATCGAATGTACGAGGAGTACCAGAAGGATCATGTCGTTCCGGTAACGGATGAGGACATTTTAGAGTCCGTTGCGGAAAATCGGCCTCAGGAGCAGCCAAAGCACTCAAAGAGCGGAATTGTGGTAAAGGGACTCTATGATGTGGCGGTTCATTTTTCCAAGTGCTGCAGTCCGGTCCCGGGAGACGAGATTGTAGGATTTGTAACGAGAGGTCGTGGTGTGTCCATTCACCGTACGGATTGTGTCAATGTAATCAACCTAACGGAAATCGAAAAAGCCCGTCTGATTGAGGCAGAGTGGCAGGCCGGAGCAGAAGAGGAAGGCTTCGGAGAATATCTTGGAGAAATCAAGATCTATTGTAACGATAGATCCGGTCTTCTTGTGGATATTTCCAGAGTATTTAGTGAGCGGGATATCAATATTAACGGAATTTACTCCCGAACAAGCAAGCAGGGTATTGCAACAATCGAGGTAGCCTTCAATACAAAGGGACGTGAACAGATCAACAGTCTGATAGAACGAATCAGACAGATTGACAGTGTCATTGATATTGAAAGAACCACAGGCTGATGGAGGGTATTTATGGCAATTATGAAATTAGAACAATATGTAGTTGGTCCGGTACAGACCAACTGCTTTTTTGTTATCAACGATGAGAGCAAGGAAATGATCATTATCGATCCGGGGGCGTCTGCGGATAAGCTTGCAGAAAAAATCCATACCGCCGGATACAAGCCGGTTGCGATTTTGCTTACCCATGGCCATTTCGACCACGCCACCGGGGCAGAGGAGCTGGCAAAGCATTTTAACATCCTGATTTACGCATACGAGGAAGAAAAGGAAGTATTGGAAAGCTCAGAAAAGAATTCCAGCTGGATGATTGGAAAAGAGCTGACCTTCCGTGCAGATGTGTACCTGCAGGATGAACAGGAACTGGATTTGGCAGGATTCCATATTCGTGTGCTCCACACACCGGGGCATACCATCGGCGGTTGCTGCTATTATTTGGGGTACGAAGATGTGTTGTTTTCCGGGGACACCTTATTTCAGGAGTCCGTTGGAAGAACGGATCTTCCAACCGGAAGTATGTCGCAGATTGTTCATTCCATTAAGGAAAAGCTTATGGCACTTCCGGATGCCACCGTTGTTTATCCCGGACATGGGGAATCTACCAGTATCGAAGCAGAGAGGATGTATAACCCTTATTTATGATTATTGTATTATTCAGCAGACCGGAATTTGAATATGATGTTCATTCTTTAATAAAGGCATTTTTTCCGAAGGAAGAAGTAAACATGTATTACACCTGCCCGGAGAAAGAGGTGGAAGGAGAGAATCTTGCCTGTGCCCATCACGAGGCGGGACCAGAGCTTGATGCCTTACTGGATACCGCAGACCAGGTCTTTGGGATTTCCTATGTGGGAATGCCGGAGGAGACAGGCAGAATCGAAATCAGTTGGGAGAAAAGGAACCCGGCGGCACTTTATTCCAGACAGGTTGCGGTGGATTACAGGGATCGTAGTGCCACGAAGAACCATCTAAAGCAAAGCCTGTATGATCTTTTGACAGAAGGAGTAGGGCAGAAGCTCCCTTGGGGAACCTTGACCGGAATCCGTCCTACCAAGATTCCTATGAAGCTTCTGGAGGAAGGAAAAAGCGAGGAAGAAATCGCCTCTTACATGAGGGAGACCTATCTTGCCTCCGATGAAAAGGTAAAGCTTAGCATAGATATCGCAAAGCGTGAGAGGGCGCTTTTGGAAAAGATTGATTATGAGAACGGCTACAGCCTGTATATCGGCATACCCTTCTGCCCAAGCACCTGTGCTTACTGCTCCTTCACTTCCTATCCATTATTTTCCTGGAGAGGAAAGGTGGATGCCTATTTAGATGCGGTGGAGAAGGAAATCGACTATACGGCGGAGGCATTTCGGGATAAAAAAATTAACTCCGTCTACATCGGCGGAGGGACCCCCACCACACTTTTGCCATACCAGCTGGACCGGCTGATCAAAAAAATAAAAGCAAGCTTTGACCTATCGGATTGTCTGGAATTTACCGTAGAGGCAGGAAGACCGGACTCCATTACCGAGGAAAAGCTTATCGCACTTTTGGACAATGGAATCAGCAGAATATCCGTAAATCCCCAGACCATGAAGCAGGCAACGCTGGATCTGATTGGAAGACATCATACCGTGGAACAAACCATAGAAAGCTATAAGCTTGCCAGACGTCTCGGCTTTGACAATATCAATATGGATCTGATTATCGGCCTTCCGGAAGAGGATTTAAATGATGTCCGGCATACCATGGAGATCGTCGCGGAACTAAAACCGGACAATGTTACCGTTCACTCTCTCGCCGTAAAGCGCGCCGCAAGAATGACCATTTTTAAGGACCGTTTTAGGGATATGCAGATGGTCAATACCCAGGAGCATATGGATCTTTGCGAGGAGTATTGTAGGAATATGGGACTCTATCCCTATTATCTGTACCGCCAGAAGGGAATGGCAGGGAACATGGAGAATGTGGGCTACGCGGCAGAAGGAAAAGCCGGTGTGTACAACATTTTGATCATGGAGGAGAAGCAGACCATTGTAGCCTGTGGCGCCGGTGCAACCACAAAGCGCGTCTGGGCTACTCCGAACCCGGATGGAACCCATCGGATTGAAAGATGCGAGAACGTGAAGGATGTGGGGCTGTATATTGAGAAAATTGATGAGATGATTGAGCGGAAACGGAAGCTTTTTTCCTAGAGGAACAACCTAATAAAGCATCAAAAGGACAAACTTATTCGAATGAATAGGGATGTCCTTTTTTGTTTACAGGCTATTTGATTGCTCACTCATCCTGTAGCGGCAGTATGACGCGGAGAGTGAACACACCATTTTGCGGTTCAAAGCTGCACAGCCCATGGTGATGTTCGGCAATGGACCGGATACTGCGGCAGCCGTAGCCATGGCCATCCCGATTGGAAACGGGCAGACCGTCCCGCATGGTAATCTGACCGGAATATGGGTTTTTGATCTCAATGAGGAGCTTGTTCAAGCGAATACCGCAGTAAAGCTCCACCCATTGGTCGGATTCCTCCGGTGTACTGACAGCATGAAGCGCATTTTCCAGGCCGTTGGACAAAAGCGAGCACAGCTCGGTATCCGGGAGTGAGAGGACCTTTGGCAGCTTTGCATCTATCCTCAGTCGGATGCCTGCGGCACTTGCCTTGTGCGCAAAGGATGAGCAAAGCAGATTGACAAGCTCGTTTTCACAGAATCGCTTAGGGGTAATGGCATCCACATCAGCCTGCACCTTTTTTATGTATTCTTTTGCAAGCTGTGGCTGCTCTGCTTTTAGAAAGCCGTCGATGGCGTTCAGATGATGGCGCATATCGTGTTGATAGACGGCGACCTGCGTTTCCATGCTACGAAGACTTTCCACCTCGACTTCTGCCTGTTTCAGTTCTGCCTCCATCATGGAGCGCTGCAAATCAGCATCCGCCCGGGTCTGCATCTGCTTGTGATAGGCCGAGAGAAACATTACATAAAAAATGATGAGGGCGGTGGGAAGAGACTCGTTTATCGCCTGAATTCCCATGGAAAGTGCGTCAGAGTATATTACGGTAGCGTAGTCGAAAATGTAGTAGGCCACTGGCAGACTGCCGAATAACACCAAAGATGGACGTGAGACTGTCATGGCATTGTAAGCCGGGCGAACAAAATAGCGGTATAGCAGCAGAAAAATGGGAAAGATAACCAGCGTGTAGCTGATTTCCCCTGCCAGGGGGGAACGGGTGACAGCGGCGACTGCCAAATCAACCCATCGGGGCAGTTGGCAACACAGATAAGCCGTACACACGCTGACCAGTGCGATGCCCATCGGCTTTTTGAGCGCGAAGATTAAGATGAGTACCAGCGGCAAATGCACGATTAGGGGGTAGAGCTGCTTAGTGGCACTCTCGCCTAAAATCAGCCAACAGGGTGTCTGGATGAGCAGAAATAATGGGCATAAGATCCATATCAGCCGTTTTTGTCGGCGATTTGTCCATCCGCCCGCAATATGGGCACTCAGGAAGAGCCCGTAAACCAGAACCAGTCCGTAATTAAATACACCTAATACAGTTAGCAGTGTCATAGGTTCTCTCCTCTCTCTGCAAACATCAGCTGCATATAGTCCTTTTGAAGCTGCGGGTACAAAAGCCGCGACACCGGAAGCTGCTTCCCTAAGAAGGTGCGCACACCGGTGTAAGACAGCTCAGATACCTGCAGCATATTCACGATATAGGAACGGTGAGTGCGCATGAACTCCGGGCGCTTTAGCAGCAAAGGCTCATAGTCCTTCAAAGCGCCAAAGACCTCCCGTACCGAGCCGTCCGTTAGATTGAAATAGAGGTGTTTTCCCATAACCTCCACATAAGCAAGCTGGTAAAAAGGAATCCGAATCAAAGCTGCGCCTGCCTTTAACGTCAGTCCCTCCTGGGGTTTTTGTTCCTGCAAAAGGATGCGGTCAAGGAGGGGAAACAGAATCTCGGCCCGGATGGGCTTAAGCAGATAGTCCATCGCACGGACACCATAGCTTTCGTAGGCAAAGCCGGGAGATGACGTGAGAAAGACAATATCGGCAACGTCATCAAAGCTTCGGATCTCCCGGGCGGCTGCCATACCGTCAGTGCCTGGCATCATCACATCCAGAAAGTAAAGCGTAAATTGCTCGTTAGAAGCGGCGGTCAATAATTCAGCAGCGCTTCGGTACGACTTGAACTGTAAAGCAACCCTACGTTCTTCCTGCCACCGGCACAGTAAATCTGTCAGTAGTTCCAATTCTTCCGCCTGGTCGTCACAGACCGCAATATACATCCCTTCCGCCTCCTTAGTAAAAAATATCAACCTATTTTGATTTTATCATAGGTGATGATGACGCGCCAGTATACCCCTTTGCATTTCAAGCCGCAAAACTATACATTTCAGGCAGTAGATGGCACAAAGCACAAGATATATGGTAAAGTCCTACAAAACACTACATAATCTGTGCTTTAGAAAGGAGGGAACTCCATGGGATTCTGGTTTGCGGCCATCACTACTGTCATCAGCACTGCCATCTGCCTATATCTTTGGTTTCGGGATGTGCGGCGAATCATGACGGAACAGAAAAGCACGGTAGAGAGTGCAAAAGCACAGCTTAAGATATTTCGAGAAAAAGCTCATAAAGCTCGGAACGACCCGGCTGTTGCCGCTATTATGGAGCGAAGCGAGAGCATTTATAGGCAGGCGGTGGACAACTATAACCGGACTCTATGCAAGCCATGGGTGTATCCGCCGGCAACCCTGATGGGGTTTCGGAGCATCCAGGAGGGAGGCGAGAAGCCATGAACTACTACTGTGAGGGCTGCGGCTTTCTGTTCCGTCGGACGGGCGAGGTAAAAGAGTGCCCCTGCTGTGAAAGCTCTCGCCTGCGTCAGGCTACGGAAGAGGAAGCGAAACGTCTGAATGTGCTATTGGAAAAAGAAGATGAGAAAGGAACGAGATAAGATGAGAAAAAGATTTTTTAGTTTACTGCTGACATTGTGTATGGTGCTGATGCTTATGCCTACGATGACAGTGCGGGCAGAAGAGCATAGTCACTGCATCTGTGGTGCCAGTCATACGGATGTTGGTGATCATGATACGGAAAATGTACAGACCTTTGAAGCGTGGACTTCGAATAATTCCTTGCCCGATAGAACGGGGTACTTCTATCTGACGCAAAATGTCACTATAGACAGTCAATGGGTACCAGTGAATGGAACAGTACTTTGTCTTAACGGACACACCATTACGGGAACATTCGGTAATGCTCTTTATAATGGTTTTATCAGCGTGGCTACAACTTTTACTTTGACAGACTGTCAGGCGGCTCCGGGAAAAATAGTAAAAGATAGTACTAAGGGTTCTTGTTTTGACGTTAATGGCACTTTTAATCTGTACGGGGGAAGTATCGAACATACAAATAGTACCGAAGGTGTTGGCGTGTCTGTTGGTATGGATGATAAGTTTAATATGTATGGCGGAAGTATTACCAATAATTCCTCTGGTGGCGTAAATAACTACGGAACTTTTACCATGAGTGGCGGTAGCATTACAGGGAATACTGCGAGTCAAGGCGCAGGTTTGTATAACGCTAAAATCTTTACCATGAGTGGTGGTGAGATAACCGGAAATACAGCAACTAATAGCTGTGGTGGTGTGCAAAATGGCAGCTTTGCATCAATTAGTGTATCTGGAACAGCAAAAATCACGGGCAATCAGGTCGGTACCAATAACAATAATCTGAACCTGCCCGCAGGTATAAAAATTACGATTGACAATGCTTTGGCAAACGGGGCCGCTATCGGAGTGACAGTGGCAACTGCTCCAACAAGTGAAAACCCTGTTGATATCACAAATGCAGGGACGAGCGACTATAGTACTTATTTCTCCAGTGATGATACTAATTACGAGATTTATAACGAAAATAACACCTTAAAACTGAAAGTAAAAAGTACAGAACCTGTAACACCATCTGATACACATCAGAATCACTGCATTTGTGGTGCGAGCCATACGAATGTTGGTGATCATACTGCAGAAAATAAGCCCTCCGGTGGGTGGACGGAGTGGACTGCGACTGATTCCCTGCCAAGCAGTACAGGATACTACTATCTGAAGAGTGATGTGACCTTAAACAACCAATGGACGCCGGCAAACGGAATAGTGCTTTGCCTCAATGGACATAACATTACAGGAGATATTGATAATCTTATCAAGGT
>JBJENM010000016.1:0-72980 GCA_051880175.1 Agathobacter sp.
GCTCATTAAGTGCCGACGCTTTTTAAACGTTCTGGTTGGAATAGCAAAATTCATTTTCCGTAAGCATAATCAGAAATAGGGAAGAATTTTTGCAAAACAAGTAAAATAATGGAGGTATAGAATGTATATCAATAATAAAGATAAGTATGAGGACACGAAATCTACCGGATGGACGTTTGTATTAGTGGGGGGAATCGGTTTGCTTGGGGTTATCCTTATGGATCTGGGAGTTTTTCCCTTTCAGATGCAAAGCTATATGAAAATCATTTTTTCCATTGTCATGGGTGCCCTGTTTCTGATTTTTTTAGCGATTGGAATCAAATCCTTTTTATCCTTAAAGCAGATAAAAACAGATGCTAAGGATCAGGAAGAAACGGAAAATGAAGTAGTTTCCTGGTTTTTATCCCATTATGCAGAGGAAATGAAAGTCTATCACACACCGGATATGAATGAGGAGGATTCCGATACCCTTTATTACCCCCGTGCAGAAAAAATGGAGAAACTGATTACCGCAGAATACAAAAATCTCTCTGCCGATGAATTAGATCACCTGGTAGAGAGACTTTATTCCGAAATCTTTCAGACTACGGATAATATATAAAATATTGGCGATAAATGCTGCTTGTCTGTTCAGTCTTATTGTTTACAATCACTACAGACAGCACATGATTTCCCTCCGGAACAGGAATTGGCTCGATATACATTTCCGATAGAACGTTCGGGTCACTTCCGTCCCAGGTATAATACGCGCTGCATCCGTCCGGAACAGTTATTGTTACCGTGGTGTATTCACTAAATTCTCCTCCATCCGGTGTAATTACCGGAGTTTTGGGGGCAGGTACATAAACCTTGTATTCCTTCATAACGGTGTCGCTGTAAATGTTTTTTTCGTTCAAACACACAGCTCGTATCACGTATTTTCCCGGAGAAGTATACAGTATTGGCTCTGTGTACAGTTCTCCGTACAAAACAGGATCACTGTTATCTGTTGTATAATAGATCTTATTTTCTCCATAGGAAAACAGTTCCAGTTCCAGATAATTCTCATAGGTTCCGGATTCCTCGGAAAAAATCGGCTCATTTACCACATAATCGGAAAAAATCTCCAATATATCAGGATCGGAAACCGTATCCATCAAAGCAAGAATAGAATCTATGTCCTCTCTTTTTTCATAGATGGTAATCAGATTCTTATAGCTTTCCTGATTGAATGGATCGATTTGAATCGTTTCCAGATACAATACCATTGCCTCATCATATTCCGTTAGATTCATATAGATAGAAGCAAGACGAACACGCAAATCGACTTCATCCTCTTTTAAAGCAATTGCATTTTTATAATAGGTAATCGCATCTGCAATATGTCCATCCATATAGGCTTCCTGCGCCTTTGCAACCTGATAATCATAGGAAACAGCATGCTCCTTCTCTGTTTTGATTCCCACATAAATCACAATCCCAACGATTATGGCAAAAACCACAAGAGAAAGGGAAATTCCTATAAAAAGCTTTAATTTACGTTTATCAAACTTCTTTTGATTTTCTTCTATTTCATCAGTTTTATCATCAGGAATCTGTTTGTTCGTCAAAATAGCCTTCAAATAGTCATCTTCCAGCACATCCTCATCCGGAACAACGACTACTTCATTCCCGCATTCAGGACAAAACAGACACCCTTCCTTTATTTCGGCTCCACACTTCGAGCAAATCATATGAGTCCCCTTTAATTACGAATATAACTTCATTGCCTCCACGCAATTTTTCATCAGCATTGCAATCGTCATGGGTCCAACTCCGCCGGGAACAGGGGTAATCGCAGAGCATAATGGTTCTACTTCATCAAACTTTACATCTCCGCACAGCTTGTTATCCGCATTTCTATGGATGCCCACATCAATTACAACAGCACCTTCCTTCACATACTCCGCTGTAATAAACTGCGGTTTTCCGATTGCAACAATAAGAATATCTGCTTCCTTGCAGATTTCTTTTAAATTCTGAGTTTTGGAATGGCAGATGGTAACTGTGGCATTTTCACGAAGCATCAAAAGCGCCATTGGTTTTCCCACAATGTTGCTTCTTCCCACAACAACACAATGCTTGCCGGCAATCCGGGTATTGCTTCTGTGCAAAAGCTCAATGATTCCTGCCGGAGTGCAGGAAACAAAGCCCTGACTTCCGACTACAAGAGCTCCCACATTTTGTGTATGGAAGCCATCTACATCCTTTTTCGGTGAAATTGCCTGAGTGATTGTTTCCTCATTCATATGCTTCGGCAAAGGAAGCTGACATAAAATACCATGCACATGCTCATCCTGATTTAATTTTTCAATCAAAGCCAGTAATTCATCCTGGGTGGTGCTTTCCGGCAGCTCATAAGAAAGGGATTCCACGCCGATATATGCACAGGCTTTTTTCTTATTTCCCACATATACAGAGGAAGCAGGATCTGCTCCCACCTGTATCACAGCAAGACAGCAGGTTTTTCCTTCAGCCTTTAAAGCTGCGACCTGCTCCCTTAGCTCATCCTTTAACTCCTGCGAAATCTGTTTTCCGTTAATCAATTGTGCCATTTTTTCTTGTCTCCTTAAAACAGTCCGGTAATTACTCCATTGTCATCCACATCAATATTGTTTGCAGCAGGCTGCTTCGGAAGTCCCGGCATTGTCATAATTGAGCCATTGATTGCAACCACAAACTCTGCACCTGCGGAAACATATACTTCACGGACATTTAAGGTAAAGTTCTCCGGTCTTCCAAGCTTTGAAGGGTCATCGGAAAGAGAATACTGTGTCTTAGCCATACATACAGGGAAATTACCCATACCAAGATCGGTAATTCGTTTCAGCTCTTTCTCTGCTGCAGGAGAATACGTAACATCGGCTGCTCCGTAAATTTCCTTTGCAACGGTTTCAATCTTCTCCTTTAAGCTCAGCTCGTCAGCATAGATTGGAGCAAAATGACTCTCTTTGGTTTCAAGGGTTTCAAGAACCTTCTTTGCAAGAGCAACTCCGCCTTCGCCACCTTTTTCCCAAACTTGGGAAAGGGCAAACTCACAGCCTCTCTCTTTACAGAAGTTCTCGACGAAATCGGTCTCTGCTTTTGTATCTGATACAAAAGAATTCAAGGTAACAACTACCGGTACCCCGTATTTCTGAAGATTTTCAATATGCTTTTCAAGGTTTACGATACCCTTCTTTAATGCTTCCAGATTCTCATTGGAAAGCTCTGCCTTTGGTACTCCACCATTGTATTTTAAAGCACGGATTGTTGCAACAAGAACAACCGCATCCGGAGTAAGACCAGCTTTACGGCATTTGATATCAAAGAATTTCTCTGCTCCAAGGTCAGCTCCAAAGCCTGCCTCTGTGATGACATAATCTGCCGCTTTCAAAGCAATCTTTGTGGCGCGGACACTGTTACAGCCATGGGCAATATTTGCAAACGGTCCACCATGAACGATGGCTGGTGTATGCTCTAAGGTCTGAATCAAATTCGGCTTTAATGCATCCTTAAGAAGAGCTGCCATTGCGCCTACAGCCTTAAGATCTGCTGCGGTAACCGGCTTTCCATCGAAGGAATATGCTACAATAATTTTGCCCAGTCGACGCTTTAAATCCTCCATATCGTCAGCAAGACACAAAATTGCCATAATTTCAGACGCTACGGTGATTACAAAATGATCCTCGCGAACCATTCCGTCCATCTTGTTTCCAAGACCAACCACTATATTTCGAAGAACACGGTCATTCATGTCCAGACATCTCTTCCAAACAATCTGTCTCGGGTCGATTCCCAGCTCATTTCCCTGCTGGATATGGTTATCCAAAAGTGCTGCAAGTAAATTGTTTGCAGAAGTAATTGCATGGAAATCTCCTGTAAAATGGAGATTCAAATCCTCCATTGGAACGACCTGAGCATAGCCACCACCGGCAGCACCACCCTTTACACCAAAGCAAGGTCCCAAAGATGGCTCCCGAAGAGCGATTACAGCATTTTTTCCAAGCTTTCCAAAAGCCTGGCCCAGGCCCACGCTGGTGGTTGTCTTTCCTTCCCCGGCAGGAGTAGGATTAATTGCAGTTACCAAAATCAGTTTACCATTTGGGTTATTCTCGATTTTCTTAACAAAATCATCCGAAAGCTTTGCCTTATACTTTCCATAGAGTTCAAGATCATCCTCTTCAATTCCCATAGAGGCTGCAATTTCCTTAATTGGAAGCAATTTAGCCTCCTGAGCGATTTCAATATCTGTTTTCATCCTTATTATCCTCCTAAATAGTATGCTATATGTGTATCATTTTTAAACGGATTCGTCAATAAACTGTTCCAATTCTTCCGGTCCCATTAAGACTCTTCTTGGTTTTGTTCCTTCCTCCGGTCCCACGACTCCGGCCTCTTCCAACTGATCCATGATTCGTGCTGCACGGTTAAATCCAACCTTTAAAAATCTTTGGAGCATTCCGATAGACGCCTTATCCTTATCGATAATAATCTTAGCCGCTTCCACAAAATACGGATCTCTTCCGTCACCACCGACATCCCCATCAGAAATTGCTACTGTCTGATTTGCTGAGGCTGCCGCAATATTATCGATTTCTCCGCCGATATCCTTGCCGGTTGCATTTCCATTATGGCTCTTAATATATTCCACGACCTTAATTACATCATCATCCGGCACAAAGGCACCCTGGACACGAAGAGGTTTTGGAATTCCCTGGGGATAGAAAAGCATATCTCCTTTTCCAAGAAGCTTCTCGGCACCCACCATATCCAGAATGGTTCTCGAATCCACGCCGCTCGTTACCGCAAAGGCAATACGGCTTGGCATATTTGCTTTGATAAGTCCGGTAATAACGTTAACGGACGGTCTCTGTGTTGCAATAATCAGATGAATTCCACAGGCTCTTGCAAGCTGTGCCAGACGGCAGATGGCATCCTCCACATCACCGGAGGCAACCATCATAAGGTCCGCAAGCTCATCTACAATGATTACGATCTGTGGCATCTTGGCCGGACGCTCACTTTCATCCGTCACCTGAATGGAGGCAACCTTTGCATTGTATCCGTGAATATCACGAACCCCGCATTCTGCGAATTTCTCATATCGGTCCGTCATCTCTTTCACCGCCCAGTTCAGAGCTCCTGCAGCCTTTTTCGGGTCCGTTACCACGTTGGTAAGCAAATGAGGAATTCCATTGTATACGGAAAGCTCCACCACCTTCGGGTCAATCATGATCAGCTTTACATCATTTGGATCGGCTTTGTACAAAATACTCATAATAATGGTATTGATACACACCGATTTACCGGAGCCTGTTGCACCGGCAATCAACAGATGAGGCATCTTCGCAATATCTGCAACCTTAACCTTACCACCGATATCTTTACCTACTGCAAAGGTGATTTTCGACTTTGAATTCTTAAAGTCATCCGATTCAATTAGATCTCGAAAGGCTACCGTTACATTTTCTTTATTCGGCACCTCAATACCAACTGCCGGTTTACCCGGAATCGGTGCTTCGATTCGAATATCCGCAGCGGCAAGATTTAACTTGATATCATCGGCAAGACCCACAATTTTGCTGACCTTGACTCCCATTTCCGGTTGGATCTCATATCTTGTTACTGCCGGTCCGCAGCTAATGTCGGTAACCGTAACATTCACGCCGAAGGTTTCTAACGTCTTTTTCAGCTTATCTGCTGTTTCAAGAAGCTGACTCTCGGTATTTCCGGAAGCCTTATTGTTTCCCTTTGTAAGAAGGGATGTGGGTGGAAATACGTAATTCTTTACAGGAACCACATTCTGCTGTACTTCCTTTTCCATCACACCAATTCCCTCTTTGATCTCTTCTTCCGAAGCACGGGGGTTCTTTCCGTGAGGTTCCCTCTCCGGTATATTTTCCCCTGCCACCGGTTCCCCTGTTGCTTCCCTGTATTCCGGTGCCGTAATCTCTGACATCTCATCCTTTGATGAAATATCTCTTGAGAAATTTCCTGAAATTACAGGTGAAACAGATTTTATTTTTTCTGTAACAGGAGCAGCCTGTTCACCGGAGGTCAAAGCAACATGAACCTCTTCCTTCACCGTTGGCTGATTTGGGATGACCTGTTTTGGATCAATTTCATCCATATTGTCGGATTTCTTTTCTTCCGGTCTTTCCACCTTCGTATCTATGGAAACGCCGGATACCTTCTGATCCATACGGCGCTGCTTTTTCTCCGCAGCTTTATATTCCCGATATTCCTGATACCGTTCACTATTTTCCTTTGCAGATTCATACACCTTCTGACCGCTGTTTTTCATGCCCCGGATTGCAGATTTTCCCGTTATTAGAACAACTGCAATAATCAGTACAATAACATCGATAATATATGCTCCGATTTTTCCAAAAGCCGGAACCAGAAGGTACGCAAGGGTACCGCCGCAAAGTCCGCCGCCAAATTTTGTTTCCCTGCTGTATGTAAATGCTTCCATGGGTTTTAGCACTGTGTCCTTGGAAACAATAAGACTCATGAACATGCACAGAAACAGAACAAGTAAAATGGAAGCAACCAATTTTAAAATTGCAAAGGCATTCCCCTTATTGGCAATTGCAAAACCGCATCCGACAATCAGAAGAATCGGGAAAATATAGGCGATTAATCCAAATGTTCCAAAAAGGAATCCGCTTACTACTCCGCCTACGGTTCCTCCGACCCCAAAATTACTGATAAAGAGTAAAAGAGCTACCGCTACGAGAATCCAAAGCAGAACTTCCTTTTTAAAATTTTCTTTACGCTCCATCTCCTCCATGCGTTCTTTTTTTGTTTTTCTTGGTGTGGTTTTTGCTGCCTGACGTGTTCGGGATGAACTACGCTTTTTTGTTGCCATATCTTCCTCCAAAAAGAGACGCCAAAAAAGCGTCTCTTCCTTTTCACTACTTAACTTTTATACCTCACCTAAAAGGTAATTATAAAGTCCTTCATAACGGAACTTCGAAGCATTCCATGAGAAGTCCTTTGTCATACCACGATCAATCATCTGATTCCACTGACGTTTTCTATCGTAGTAAATATGCTTTGAATAATTGATGACATATAACATTTCATCTGCATTATAGTTGCAGAAGGAGAATCCGTCTCCTGTGTTGTCATACTCATTAAACGGAATGACTGTATCCTTAAGTCCTCCTGTCTCACGGACAATCGGAACTGTTCCGTAACGGAAGGAAATCAGCTGCGTAAGACCGCAGGGTTCAAATCTGGACGGCATCAAAAATGCGTCTGCTGCCGCATAGAGCTTGTGGGCAAGGTCATCGGAATAACAGATATTCGCAGATACACGATCCGGATATTTCCATGCATAGTGGCGGAACATATTCTCATATCTGCTCTCACCGGTTCCGATTACAACAAGCTGGGTGTAGTCATCGATGATTCCATCCATCACATGGTTAATCAGATCCAGTCCCTTCTGGTCGGTCAATCTGGAAATCAGACCAATCATATATTTGCGCTTATCCACAGCAAGTCCAAGATCTGCCTGAAGTCTCTCCTTGTTGATTGCTTTCTTCTTGCGGAAGGATTCTGCATCATAGGTTGCATAGATTTTTGGATCAGTGGAAGGATTGTAAACCTTGTAATCGATACCGTTTACAATTCCCTGCATATCAAAATGACGTGCAGAAAGCAGTCCGTTTAATCCTTCTCCGTAATAATCTGTCTGGATTTCCTGTGCATATGTATCACTGACCGTAGTGATGTAATCCGCATATACCAGTCCGCCCTTTAACATATTGGCATCCTTTTTAAACTCAAGCTTATCCGGAGTAAACAGATTTCTGGAGAATCCGGTAAGCCCCTGCATGGTTTTGATATCCCATACTCCCTGGAATTTCAGATTATGAATAGTCATGATTGAGCGGATTCCCCAATAGAAGGAATCTGCGGAAAATTCATTCTTTAAATACACAGGAATCAGTCCTGTCTGCCAGTCGTGACAATGAATGATATCCGGTCTGAAATCGATATGCTTTAACATGGACAGAACCGCTTTGTCGAAGAAGACAAAATGTTCAATATCACTTCGGATATCCCCATAAGGAGTCGAACAGTTAAAGTAATCCTGATTGTCTATAAAGTAATAGGTAACGCCATCCATTACATATTTGAGGATTCCGACATATTTTCCCCGAATATATGGGCCTGCATCCATCCAGAAATGGGAAACATACTGAAACTGATTGCGGAAATGCTCCGGAATACAGCTGTAATTCGGTATTACAACTCTTACGTCCCAATACGCTTTGTCAAACTCTTTCGGAAGTGCGCCGCATACATCGGCAAGTCCTCCTGTCTTAATAAAAGGTACACATTCAGATGCTGCAAAAAGAATTTTCTTCATAGAAACCCTCCCAAAGGCTTAAATTATTTACTCTTCCCAGTTATGATATACTTCCTGTACATCGTCGTCATCATCTAAAAGATCCAGTATTCTTCCGATATTAATGATATCGGCTTCCTCCGTAAGTGAAACGTAAGTTTGAGGAATCATGGTAACCTCGGCAGAAACCATAGCGATTTTTGCTTCTTCTAAAGCGCTTCGAACTGCCTCAAAATCTTCCGGAGCAGTAATCACTTCAAAGCTGTCTTCTTCTTCTGCAAAATCCTCTGCACCTGCATCAAGGGCAAGCATCATAAGATCATCTGCATCCATATCGCACTCTTCTTTATCGATAATAATCTGTCCTTTTTCATCGAACATATAGGATACACAACCCTGTGTACCAATGCTTCCCTGTCCCTTTGTAAAGCAGTTACGCACATTTGCTGCGGTACGGTTCTTATTGTCGGTAAGGCATTTTACGATAATTGCCGTACCGGATGGTCCGTATCCTTCATATGTAGCGGTCTCATAATTTACGCTTCCGCCTTCACCGGCAGCCTTCTTGATACCACGCTCAATGGTGTCGTTCGGTACATTGTTTGCCTTTGCTTTTGCAATGACCTGAGCAAGCTTAAAATTATTGGACGGATCCGGTCCGCCTTCCTTTACAGCAACAGCGATTTCACGACCAATCATGGTAAAAATCTTTCCCTTTGCTGCATCATTTTTTTCTTTCTTATGCTTGATATTCGCAAACTTTGAATGTCCAGACATAAATAGTTTCCTCTTTTCTTCTTAGTATTAATAATTATTTTATCATTCTTTTAAAATAGGTGCAAGTGCCATGGCATACTCCGCCTACTTATTATTTTCGCGGTCCTTTTGGATTACGACCTTGCGGATGACCTTATCCTCTACCTCTTTTATATCAAATATGTATCCATGGGCATTTACGCTGGCAGTTTCGCCCTCAACCGGAATCCTTCCCAAAAGGGAGATCAGATATCCATTCAGCGTCTCAAATTCATCCTCTTCCATGGGGAGCTCTAACATCTCAACAATATCGGAAAAAGCGGTCATTCCGTCTACATGAATACTTCCATCGGACTCTTCCGTGATCTGCTGCTCTTCCACATCATGCTCATCCTCGATATTTCCCACAATCTCTTCCAGAATATCCTCCATTGCCACGATACCGGAGGTCTGTCCATATTCATCAACCACGACAACCAGATGATTTTTCTTGGATTGCATTTTTGTAAAAAGCGTATTGATATTCATGGTTTCAGGAATAAATTCCGCTTCCCGCAAAAGCCCCGGTATATCCTTTATAGAAGTACGAAACAGCTCGTTCCTCTTCGAAAAAGCAAAGGCATCTTTGATATGAAGCACCCCGATAATATGATCCACATCTTCCAGATAAACAGGGTATCTGCTTCTTCCTGTTTCAATCAGAAAAGATACCATATCCGTATAGGATAATTCTCCGTCCAATGCGATCATACTGATACGCGGGGTCATAATATCCTTTGCCTCTTTATCGCCAAATTCAAAAATATTATGAATCATTTCCACTTCCTGCGCCTGCAGCACACCCTGTTCATGTCCTTCATGAACCATGGAAATGATTTCCTCCTCTGTCACATCCGCAAGCGTTTTGTCTTTTCCCCCGAAAAATGCTTTCACCCTTTTCGAAAAATGCTGATTTTTACGGGGACTGCCACTATCGTCCATCTCTTTCTTCCTTCCTTTTCAAATAAAAAAAATCATATCATTTAGAAGCTGCTTCGTCAAGTTATGTATACAGCTCCAAACTGATTTCCAAGGCTTTATCTATTTTTAAAAGAATCTGATTGTCTAAATGACATACCTTATCCTTCAATCGTTTTTTATCAATTGTGCGAAGCTGCTCTAACAGGACAACAGAGTCCTTTGCAAGATCATACTCATCACAGTGTAGCTCCACATGGGTGGGAAGCTTTGCCTTATTCATCTGGGAAGTAATTGCCGCACAAATCACCGTAGGACTATGACGGTTTCCAACATCATTCTGTATGATCAGTACCGGCCTGATTCCCCCCTGCTCTGAACCAACAACGGGTCTTAAATCTGCGTAATAAATATCTCCTCTTTGAACAATCATAAAAATACACTCCATAAGTTTGGTTATAAATGAAGTATCTCCAAATTTATCGAGTGTATTCTTCCTATTTATCTAATTTTAAAGATAACATTTTCAAACCATCTATGATATCCTCTGCCAAAAGTGCAATTACTCCATGTTTTTCCCGTGCCAGATCACCGGAAAGGCCATGTATATATACGCCAAGGGATGCTGCGTTCTCTGCATCAAGGCCCTGTGCAAGAAGAGAACCGATAATTCCGGCAAGAACATCACCGCTTCCCGCCGTAGCCATTCCGTTATTTCCCGACAGATTTACATAGCTCACCCCATAAGGAACCGCGGTCACGGTATGAAAATCCTTAAGCACACAGGTAACATTGTACTGCGCAGCAAAATCCTGTGCGGTTTCCAAAAGATTTGCCTTAATATAGGATATGGCATTCCCCGTCAAACGTGCCATTTCTCCAAGGTGAGGAGTAAGAATATAATCCACATGTGGGCGAAGCAGCTCATCCACATCCTTTGAAAGAAGATTTAAGGCATCTGCGTCAAACACAACAGGAACAGATGTATTATTCATCACAAGCGAAAGCAATTCCTTTGCAAGATCAGAGGTTCCGATTCCCGGCCCGACAACGATGGCATCCGCCCAGTTTATTTCTTCGATTACCCTCTTTTGATCCAGATTTTTTCCATAGGTAGCTACAATAGCTTCCGGAAGTCGATCCAAAAGAATCATCCGGTTATTTTCTGAAGTTAATATTTTTACGATTCCGCATCCGGCAGCATAGGCAGACTTTGCCGCAAAAAAGGCAGCCCCTGCCATATCCTCGCTTCCTGCAATGACAAGAAGCTTTCCATAAGTGCCTTTATTGGAATCTGCTTTTCTTTCCGGCAGAGCAAGAAGATCTTCCTTCGTAAGAGCCGCATATTTCGGCTTTTTATCAAGAAAACTCTCTTTTGTTATGCCAATCGGTGCAACAACAAGCTTTCCGCTGTACTCATACCCCGGTGAAAACAGTTGTCCGATCTTTGCAAAAGAAAAGGTGATGGTGGCATCTGCCAAAAACGCGGTTCCAAGCACTTCCCCGGTATCTGCTGAAATTCCTGAGGCAATGTCCAAAGCAACTTTATAGGGTTTCTTACATTCGTTTATGTTTTCAATCACCCTCTGGATTTCTCCTGCTATTGTGCGGGATAATCCGGTTCCGAAGACCGCATCCACTATCAAATCATAATCCTCTGAAATTTCACTGGTCTGGGGCATCTGATACGCCCGGTAGATTTCCATTTGCAGTTTATGCAGTTTGGACTCTCCCTGTGTCTGTCCAACCGAAAAAACAGCAGCGTATACTCCGGCCTGATTTAATAGTCTTGCAGCCGCAATGCCGTCTGCTCCATTATTACCTGTTCCGCAGACCACAAGCACCCGTTTTATATCCTTTTTTAATGAGAAAAGCTCCCGAACAAAACTACCGGCGGCCTGCTCCATCAGTACCTCTGCAGGTACTTTAAAGTATTCGCTGGTATTTTGATCCAGAAGCTTCATTTCTTTTCCAGTAACAAGGTATTCCAACTTATGTATCCCCTTTGCTTTCCTCATATCGGCGATCAAACATGTCAATCACTTCAGGTCCTAAGACATCATGCAAATATGCATACATTTCTTTATTATTGATATCTCTGTTCTGTTTACGAATAATATTTTTTTTCAGATCAATTCGGACCTGGGTAATCCACCGATCAATTTCTTCCGATTCTTCCTTATTCACACGGATGATTCCATAAAAATAATCCATGCTCTTGATCATAAGAAGTTCATTTGTAGCTTTAATTTTATTCGGAAGCTCTAAAAGTTCATCCTCATAGCTTTCCGTCAAGGCATTGATCTCATCAATTTTTTGCCGGTCTTCCTCTAACTTACGGGCTTTTGAGGAATTGCTGGCTTCCTCCGTAGAGCCTTCCATATTCTGAACAATATTATCCATCAAAAGATTCTTCTTTTTCTTTAAATCCTTTAAATCATTGTTCAGCTTTCCCTGGCGCTTTAAAAGTTCATTCAGCTCGCTCTCTAATCCCTTTACCTCTTCCGGCTTTCCGTGAATTGCAAAAAGTCTGTGCCATTTCTGGTCTAATGTAAGAATTGGAACCTTTTTTCCTTTTAATGCGCTGGCAAAATCAAGTTCTTCCCCCATAACACAAGCCTCCTATGACTGTGCCTTCTTTTTTACGATATTGTAGGTCAACTGCATCAAACTATCCGATAAATGGACATTCTCCACAACAACTTCCTTTTCATCCACATCAAGATCCACGTGGGCGAAATTCCAGATGGCATGAATTCCCAGCTTCACCAGCTTATCTGCAATCTCCGGTGCAAAATCCTTTGGAAGCGTAAGAGCTGCAATGTCCACCGAATGATTCTTGCAAAAGTCCTCCAGCTCATCCATCATATAAACTGGAATATCCCGGCATTTTTTCCCTTTTAATTCCGGTTTTACATCAAACATTGCAATAATCACAAATCCACGCTTTTCAAACTTTGCATAATTTGCAAGGGCCTGTCCCAGATTACCTGCACCAATCACAATGATGGTGTGCTGCTGATTAAGTCCTAAAATCTTACCTATTTCATCATACAAAAACTGTACATTATAACCATATCCCTGCTGTCCAAATCCGCCAAAATTATTTAAATCCTGGCGAATCTGCGACGCAGTAACCTTCATTAATTCACTTAGATCATTTGAGGAAATACGCTCTACGCCCTGATCCAGCAAATCACCTAAATATCTATAATATCGCGGCATTCTGCGAATAACTGCTTGTGATATTTCTTTTTCCACGATCTAAACCTCCTAGTTAATATAGGATTGTTAAAAATATATCAACTAAAATTATTATAGATATTTGCTATCCATATGTCAAATCCTATAGCATTTTTTCCAGTTCTTCGCGGATGGCCTTGATGAAGCCTTCACTGTTTAAAACAACCGGGTTTGGGATGGTGGTAATAAGGGCAAGATCCTTTGTCATCTTACCATCCTCAATGGTCTTGATGCAGGCCGCCTCCAATTCATCCGCAAACTTCATAAGAGCCTCATTTTTATCCAGCTCACCGCGCTTTCTAAGGGCGCCGGACCAGGCAAAAATCGTAGCCACCGAGTTGGTAGAGGTCTCCTCTCCCTTCAGATGCTTGTAATAATGTCTCTGAACCGTTCCGTGAGCTGCTTCATACTCATAGTATCCCTGTGGAGAAACAAGAACAGAGGTCATCATGGCAAGGGAACCAAATGCAGAACTGATCATGTCGCTCATCACATCACCATCATAGTTTTTACATGCCCAGATATATCCGCCTTCGGACTTCATAACACGGGCAACCGCATCATCGATCAAGGTGTAGAAATACGTAATTCCTGCCTTTTCAAAGGCATCCTTATAATCTGCATCATAGATTTCCTGAAAGATATCCTTAAATGTATGATCATATTTTTTCGAAATGGTATCTTTGGTTGCAAACCACAGATCCTGCTTTGTATCAAGCGCATACTTAAAACAGCTGTGGGCAAAGCTCTCAATGGAATCACAGAGATTGTGCTGTCCCTGAATAACACCGGCGCCCTTAAAATTATGAATCAGTTCTCTCGTTTCTGTTCCATCCTCCGCGGTATATACCAGCTCTGCTTTTCCCGCACTCGGAATCTTCATTTCGGTTGCCTTGTATACATCACCATATGCATGTCTTGCAATTGTAATTGGCTTTTTCCATGTCTTAACGTTTGGTTCAATTCCTTTCACAACGATTGGAGCACGGAAAACAGTACCATCTAACATGGCGCGAATCGTTCCATTCGGACTCTTCCACATTTCCTTTAAATTGTATTCCGTCATGCGGGCAGCGTTTGGTGTAATGGTTGCACACTTTACAGCAACCCCATACTTCATGGTAGCATTGGCAGAATCAATGGTAACCTGATCATTGGTACGGTTTCTTTCTTCCAGTCCCAGATCGTAGTATTCCGTATTCAATTCAATAAAAGGACAAAGTAACTCGTCCTTGATCATCTGCCAGAGAATTCTGGTCATCTCATCTCCGTCCATCTCTACCAAAGGGGTTGTCATTTTAATTTTTTCCATTGCAATTCTCCTTTTACTTTTTTATTTTTCCGGTTTTAACACAAATTATCCCAGCCAACCCTGTCCATATTTGCTTTCGTGCTCTGAATATGGGCATGGGCATATTTTTCGGCCAAATCCGCATCATGGTCACGAAGTGCCTGTACAATCAGCTTATGCTCTTCCGTGGAAGCCTTTACCCGGTCTGGATCTGTTAGGGTAACTCTTCTGGCTCTTGAAACATATTGATGATAATCCTTTAATACATGGATCAGTTCCTTGCTGGCAGAAGCCTCATACAGTGTCTCATGGAAGCGGTTATCCAGCTCTAACACCTGTTCAAAATTTTCTTTATTTCCATGGAATTCACACAAATAAATATTCTCTTCCAATTCGGCAAGCTGCTCATCCGTAATAAATGCAGCCGCCCATCTTGCACAAAGTCCCTCTAATCTGGATCGAATCTCATAAATATCCTGTATATCCTTCGTGGATACCCCGATTACAAAGGCTCCTCTGTTGGGAATCATATTGACTAAGCCTTCCAGTTCAAGCTGGCGGAGCGCCTCCCTGACAGGAGTCCTGCTTACTCCAAACTCTTCTCCCACCTGTTTTTCTTTAATTTCCTCACCGGAGGAATATTCTCCGGCCAAAATTTTATTTCTGAGCTTATGAAACACCTTCGCACTCAGTGAATAGTTGTCCTCTGGCATATCTCACCTCAATTACAAAACAATATTTAACTCTTTGCAGGCATTTGTAATCTGAATGACCAGCTCATTATCAGTGATAACGGTTACACGGCCTTCATCGTACTCTTTGTCAACCCACTCTTTTACTTTCGTAACAATCGGGGAAGTCTTATCCAGCTTACGCTCCTCAGGAAGATTGTAGTAATTGTTAATCCAGTGGGCAATTCCCGCAAGACCTGAAGTATTGGAAACTGCAACAAGCGGTGGCCGGTTTAAGAATTTTCCGGTATCAAAGATGTTGTATATCTCTTCATTTTTCAATAATCCGTCTGCGTGGATTCCGGCTCTTGTAACGTTAAAGTTGCGGCCCACAAAAGGAGTTCTCGACGGCTGTACATAGCCAAGCTCCTTCTCAAAATATTCCGAAAGCTCGGTGATTACCGTTGTATCCATTCCATCGAGGGTACCCTTTAACTGGGCATACTCAAACACCATTGCCTCAAGAGGCGTATTTCCGGTACGTTCTCCGATTCCAAAAAGTGAACAGTTCACACCGCAGGCTCCGTAAAGCCAGGCAGTTGTGGAATTGTTGACCGCTTTATAAAAATCATTGTGTCCATGCCACTCAATCAGCTCCGAAGGAACTCCGGCATGGGTCATAAGACCATAGATAATTCCCGGAACGCTTCGCGGAATAACGGCACCCGGGAAGTTTACGCCATATCCCATGGTATCACAGGCACGAATCTTGATTGGAATCTTATACTCATCCATGAGCTTCATAAGCTCTAAGCAAAAAGGAATGACAAAGCCGTAAATATCCGATCTGGTAATGTCCTCCAGATGGCATCTTGGACTTACACCGGTTTCCAGACACTCACGGATTACACTTAGATACATGTTCATTACTTCACGTCTGGTCATCTTCATCTTGTAGAAAATATGATAATCGGAACAGCTTACCAAAATTCCGGTCTCCCGAAGCCCAATCTCCTTTACAAGCTCAAAATCCTTCTTGCTGGCACGAATCCATGCAGTAACCTCCGGAAATTCATACCCACGCTCTAAGCATTTGTATACTGCATCCCGGTCCTTTTTGCTGTATAAAAAGAATTCACTTTGACGAATTTTCCCCTTTGGTCCGCCTAACCGGTGCAGATAATCATATATGGTTACAATCTGCTCTGTGGTATAAGGTGCTCTGGATTGTTGACCGTCACGAAAGGTGGTATCCGTAATCCAGATATCCTCCGGCATATTATGAGGTACAATACGATCATTGAAGGCAATCTTTGGGATTTCTTCATACGGAAACAGATTTCGAAATGTATTTGGTTCGCTTACATCTGCCAGCTGATAGAAATGCTCTTCCAACTGCAAAAGATTCGTTTTATTGTTCATTACGACATTTCTCATGGTCAAGTTCTCCCTTTTTGAATAATTGTATACAATTATACTTGTGTTCTAGTTCAATAGTTTACCGAACTAAACTATTGAAGTCAATAGTAAATCATATAATTTTTCCCATTTCGGATTTGTGTTCCTAAAATTGTATTTTGCTATTTGAATCAGAACGTTTAAAAAGCGTCGGCACTTAATGAGCAATTTATTGCGAATTTAGTACCGCTACGCTTTTTACAAACGAGAGTGGGTTCTGATTCAAATATGCAAATTCATTCAGGAACACAAATCCGAAATGGGAGAAAAATTTAGGAACCAATTGTTTTTCTCATCATAACATATAGTGTAAATTAAATTTAATGGAGGTCACTTATGAGTGATTTAGCAGCAACAAACTGTGGATGTGGATGCAACGAAGGAAATGGATGTTCTTGGATTATCTGGATTATTCTTCTCCTTTGCTGCTGTGGCAACAATAACGGATCTTTATTCTCCGGCAACGGATGCGGATGTGGCGACAATAGCTGTATCTGGATCATCCTTCTTCTCATCTTCTGCGGCGGATGTGGAAACGGCATGGGAAGCGGCATCTTTAACAATGGCTGCGGATGCGGATGCTAATAAAATAGCAATTTCATAAAGAAGAAAGAGGACCTTAATGGTCCTCTTTCTTATCTTCACGTCCCTGTAACCTTTTTTCATTTTTTACTAAGTATTTTTCTATCCCGCATTCGGAAGGGACCTTTCGCTTTTTTATACAATCCTCATCTATCTCAAATACGCTTTTCCCATCTATGATCAATCTGCCCATAACAGCTCCGTTTCAAAATCTTGATATAAGATATGTCACATCACTCATATTGTGATTTTTTCTTTCATAAAATGGAAAAAAACGGTATAAATCATGGAAAACAACAAGATGTTTACTCTATTTGATGAAATGATGCAAACCAGAGAACAACAAATGTTAAAATCTATGCTTCCCTTTTTAGAAGGAAATCAACGCCAAAGGGTCTTTTATATCATATTATATATGCAGATTATGCAATCCAGAAAAGTCTTTTCGCCTCAGGGGTCTTTAAGCGCCCAGGAGCTTCCCTCCGGGAATGAACGCATATGTGCAATGCTGAATACAATAAAGGAGTACTGTAACCCAAAAGAAAGGGAAACCTTAGAAACCATACTGAATTTCTTTAGTCTTTTTGACAATTATGAAGCTTTTATAAATTAAAATAGAATAGACAGGAGCAAATATAATGGAAAACAATTTTTTTGAAAACGAAGTATTTTTAAACATGTCCGAGGAAAAGCAGGCATTTATTCGTGATTTTGTAAAAAAAGATATGCCAAAGCAGATGTCACAGGCAATGCCGTTTCTGATGACCAATATAAAAGCTGCCAAATCCCAGAACATTTCTTTTTCAAATGAAGAAGTTCAACTGATCGCACAGATTCTGTGCAAGGATCTTCCGCCAAGTGAGGTTGCCAAAGTAGATAAAATTCTTAAAATGATGCACAGAAAATAAGGAGAGCTAATGAAGCCCTCCTCTTTCAATCATCAAAATCTTATCAATTGGATACTGACTGCTTCCATTTCCATCTGTACCGGAAAAATACTTTTCCCCACCGGATTCAAACAACAGGTATATGGTATCCTCGATTACTTCTATCTCTTCGGAACAGGGTGGAAGCTCCACACTTACACTAGGCTGCTCCGGCTGAGTAGCCATATCCGCAAAGGATTCATACTTTTTCAGATAGGAGGACGCATTCCGCCCGTAGGAGGTACTTAAATATACCGCCCCCTCATTGTCAAAGGCCATCCCCTGTACTTTTTCCGGAATGGTATAGGAGGACAACGGGCATAGAGAATCGGACCAATTGTCAAAATAATATGCCACCACTTCCGACTTTGAATGCACCTTATGAGTTGCTACAAATAACCGTCCCTCATAATAAGTAATGCAGGAGGGTGAATTTTGTACCGGATAGATGTCAACAATCTCCGAGGCATCCACTACATTTCCCCGATTGGATTCCACCATCAATTGAATAAAATCATAGGACAGGCGCTCGATATAATCCTTGTTGGAATTGCAGACCCAGACGTTTTCTCCGTCAAAGGAAATTCCGCCAAGATGACTCTCCGGGTCCATTCCCAGGGTCACAAGATAGCTTCCGTCTCTGCGGTCAAACACCATTAATTCCCCTAAAATTGTATCACCCTCGGAATAGGAAGTGAGCATGATATACTCCTCCGTAAAGCACATTCCCTGAGGGCATTGTGATTCGCTGAATATATAATTATTTTCGTAATCAGCTTTTTTCGTATTCGGCATTCCCGGAATCAAAAGATCCTCGTAAAAGGAAAACTCTAAGTCCTTTAAAAGAAGGATTTTCTGATCCTTGGAGGATTTCGATTCATACTTATAATTTTCCACATTGGAAACATTATCAATGGACTTGGAATCCGATGCTTTTTCAGGCACCAAAACAGAGGCAGTACCACTACCTGCCTCTGTCTTGTCACTCTTAGAATTTCCCCTTATTTCTACGAAAAAAATTGTAATTCCAAGGAGCAATAAAAGAATACTCCCCACCCAAATACGTTTCTTCAAGTTACTCTTTATTCCTCAATTTCTACAATCTTGCTTGCGCGGCTTTCAATCTGCGCCTTTGCAATATCCTCCGGAGCCTGCTCATATCTTGCGAACTCATAAGAGAAATCTCCGCTTCCGCTTGTCATGGAGCGAAGGGCGGTGTTGTAGCCATATAACTCAAGATAAGGGATATCCGCAACAATTTCCTGATATCCGTTTTCAGTAGGATTCATTCCCATCACACGACCACGTCTCTTATTTAAGTCTCCCATAATATCTCCGGTATATTCATCCGGAACAACAACCTTAAGACTTGCAATCGGCTCAAGAAGGATTGGAGACGCTTCTAAGAAGCCCTTCTTAAATGCCTGCTGTGTCGCAACCTTAAATGCCATTTCCGAAGAATCTACAGGATGATAAGATCCGTCATACAAAACAGCCTTTACGCCACAAACCGGATATGCTGCAAGAGGTCCCTTCTTTACAGATTCCGCAATACCCTTTTCTACTGCCGGGAAGAAATTCTTTGGAACAGCACCACCAACTACGCACTGGTCAAATACATAAGGAGTCTCAAGATCTCCGGATGGTTCAAAGGTCATCTTTACGTGTCCATACTGTCCATGTCCTCCGGACTGCTTCTTGTATTTGTATTCAACATCGGATTTCTTGCGAAGGGTCTCTTTAAATGCGACCTTTGGACGCATAAGCTCAATTTCCACCTTATACTTTTCCAACAGGAAGCTTGAAATAATCTCTAAGTGCTGTGAACCCATACCGTAAAGTAAAGTCTGACCGTTTTCACTGTCATTTACATGGCGAAGAGTAAGGTCTTCCATCAAAAGCTTCTGGATGGCCTGTGATATCTTATCCTCGTCGCCTTTATTCTTTGCCTTGTATCTCATGGAAACGTAAGGCTTTGGAATATTTGCGCGTATGTAAGCAATCGGATTATTTTTCGTGGAAAGAGAATCCGTGGTAAGGGTATTGGTAAGCTTTGCAAGAGCACCGATATCTCCTGCATGAAGCTCCGGCACCTCCTCTACCTTGTTTCCGCAAATCACATAAAGCTTTCCGATTTTCTCCTCTGTGTCACGATGGAAATTGTACAGGACATCATCGGTCTTAAGGACTCCGGAATTTACTTTGATAAGTGAATATTTTCCGATATACGGATCAACGATGGTCTTAAATACATAGGCTGACTTTGGCTTTGCAAAATTGTAATCCGCTTCAAATACTTCGTTGGTCTTTGTGTTGATTCCTGCACATTTACGTTTTTCAGGGCTTGGAAGGTACTTAACAATATCAGAAAGTAAGGTGTACATTCCTCTTGCCATCGTATTTGAGCCCATAAGAACAGGAATGATGGAACCATCAACGACATTCACATGAAGAGCCTGACGAATCTCATCCTCTGAAAATTCATCCCCGTTAAAATAGCGGTCCATGAACTCTTCACTAGTCTCTGCTACCGCTTCCATCAACGCTTCACGGCAGATGCCAAGATTTTCCATGGAATAATCCGGAACATCGACTTTGTCCACGCCTCCCTTATCATTCCATCTCTTTGCCTTCTGCTGAATCACATTGACATAACCCACAAACTGACCATTCTCACGAATCGGAAGATGGAAAGGTGCGATCTTCTTTCCGTACAATGCCTGAAGGTCCTCTACCACCTGTCTGAAGCTGGCACTGTCAATATCCATATCTGTAACAAAGATCATGCGGGGAAGCTTATACTTTTCACAAAGCTCCCATGCTTTCTTGGTTCCGGTCTCAATTCCGGCGCGGCCGGATACAATAATAATTGCAGCATCAGCGGCACTTGCAGCTTCCTCTACCTCTCCGACAAAATCAAAATATCCCGGCGTATCCAGCAAATTAATCTTGATATCATTCCAGGTAATCGGAATTACTGAGGTGTGAATCGAGAAAAGACGTTTTTGCTCTTCCTTGTCATAATCGCTGATGGTGTTGCCTTCTGAGACCACCCCCAGTCTCTTAGTAACGCCTGCCGTATAGGCCATAGCTTCTGCCAATGATGTCTTACCACAGCCGCCATGTCCCAATAAAACAACGTTACGAATCCTGTCTGTTGTAAAAACCTTCATTCAAAATACCTCCCAATATTTAGTATGTTTATATTGTACTAATCTTCTGTCTCATTTACAATACTTTTGTGCAAAATGCAGAATATGTTTGACGAAAAATCTTTTTATAGTAAAATAAAAAAGCGAAGGAAACAATGGAGGAACTTGTAATGGCATTTCGTAAAATCGGCTTTATCGGACTTGGTTTAATCGGTGGATCAATCGCTTTAAAATGCAGGGAAAATGATCCTACTGTAAAAATATATGCAACTGCTCATCATTTAGAAACAATTTCAACCGCCCACGAAATGGGACTGATTGAAAATGATAGCCTTCTTGAATTGTCCGAGTTTTCAGATTGTGACTATATCTTTTTATGCGCACCGGTCCAGAAAAATATCGAGTATCTTCGTTCTTTAAAGACCATCATCAAGCCTTCCTGCATAATTACCGACGTTGGAAGCACAAAATCCGAGATTCATAAAGAAGTGACTTCACTTGGTCTTGAAAGCAATTTCATCGGTGGTCATCCGATGACCGGTTCAGAAAAAACAGGAATCTTAAGTGCTAACAGCTCCATTTTGGAGAATGCCTACTATATCATTACACCAACTGCAAAATCCACCAAAGAACAGGTGGAGGAATTCCGCAGCTTCGTCTCCTCCCTCGGTTCTATTCCAATGATTTTAGGCTACGAGGCTCATGATTTTGCCACCGGCTCCATCAGCCATCTTCCTCACATGATTGCATTTTCTTTAGTCAATCTTGTAAAGAAGTTAGATGACGAAAACGAAACCATGAAAACCATTGCCGCCGGTGGGTTTAAGGACATTACCAGAATTGCATCCTCCTCTCCTGTCATGTGGCAGAACATCTGTGCATCCAATAAAGAGCGACTACTCTCTCTCATGGACAGCTATATAAAAGAATTAGACGCCTTAAAGAATCAGATTGCATGGGATGATGCTGATGGATTACTCAAATATTTCCAAACTGCTAAGGATTACCGTGACTCCTTTAGCCTTTCCAATAAGCGATCCCTCGTATATGAAATCTATTTGGATCTTGACGATGAAGCCGGTGCTATTGCAACCATCGCAACGATTCTTGCGAAAGAGTCCATTAGTATTAAAAATATCGGACTGATACATAACAGGGAATTTGAAGAAGGCGTTCTTCACATCGAATTTTATGATGCAGATGCCATGCATCTGGCAGAAAAGCTGTTATTAGAGAAAAATTACGTGATTCATAAGCGTTAAGTACACTTGAAATTTTGTTTTAATATACTATACTTTATATATACCGTGGGAAGGCGAGGGTAATGCCTGAATCCAAATATTCCATCAACGGGAGAAGCAGAGGAACTACTCCTCTGCTTCTTTATTGCTCCACATTTTTTAATCCAGTAAAGATAACTTCTTTTTCATCGTCAATCGTAAACATATCAAAGTAATAATCATAGACATCACTTCCGCAATGGGGAAGCTCCACCAGATCAAGGCTAATCCGCCAAGCTTTGCAAGAATATAGGCAGCCGGAAGCAAAACAACAAGCTGTCTTGCCAAAGAAACATACATACTGTAAACTGCGCTTCCCACCGCCTGGAATAATGCGCTTGTTACAATACCAAACCAAGCAATCAGAAAATGAATTCCTATAATCCGAAGAGCAGGAATACCGATTGCAAGCATGTCCTCTGATGCATCAAACAGCAGCAATAACTGCTCCGGAATAAGCTCAAATGCTGCAAATCCAAGGAGCAAAAAGAATAATGCTATGATATATCCATATTTCATGGTATTTATCATACGCTTCTTATTCTTTGCACCATAATTGTAGGAAATAATCGGAATCAGTCCGTTATTCAGTCCAAATACCGGCATAAAGAAAAAGCTCTGGAGTTTGAAATATACTCCAAAAACAGCCGCTGAAGTGGAGGAAAGTCCCATAAGAATCAGATTCATACCGGTTGTCATTATCGAACCAATGGATTGCATTATAATCGAGGGAACACCTATCATATAGATTTCCCCGATAATTCTACCGTTTGGACGAAATCCTTTAAAGGAAACATGCACGTCCGGATTTCTCTTCATGTTGTAAATACAGCCAATGATTGCTGCAATAATCTGTCCCACTACCGTTGCCACTGCAGCTCCTGCAATTCCAAGCTTCGGGAATCCCAAAAGTCCAAAAATAAGAATCGGATCTAAAATAATATTGATGATAGCTCCCACCATCTGACTGATCATGGTAAAAACAGTTCGACCGGTAGCCTGAAGTATTCTTTCAAAAATAAACTGAGCAAACAATCCAAAGGAGAATACCATAACAATACTAAGATAGGTTACACCGAGTTCTAATATATTCTCCTGCCCCGCACCGGTCTGCATTGCATAGAATGGACGTACCGCAAGAACTCCAAGAATCGCTACAACCACATAGCTGAGAGCATAGATAAAAAGACCATTTGATGCGACCTGGTCAACCTTATCCTGTCTCTTTTCTCCAAGCGCTCTTGAAATTAAGGCATTTACACCAACACCGGTTCCCGCCGCGATTGCAATCATCAGCGATTGTAAAGGAAATGCAAGAGAAACGGCGGTAAGTGCATCTTCCGATATCCTCGATACAAAAATGCTGTCCACAATATTGTACATTGCCTGAACCAGCATGGAAAGCATCATCGGAAGTGACATATTAAGCAGCAGCTTTCCTTCCGGCATATAGCCCATTTTATTTTCTGTTTTAACATTCTTCTCCATATTACTGTACACCACTTTCGAGCACCTCAAAATAGTTTTCAAAGGTCTTCCTGCAGCATGCAGGGTCCTTAATTACGATACCGTCACATTTCAGCCCCGGAATGGCAAACGCCATTGCGACGCGATGGTCATCATAGGTTTCTACCTTACAGGGCAGAACCTGTCCCGGATGAATGGTAATGGTCCCGTCTTTTTCCTCACATGTAATTCCCATTGCGGATAAATTGTGAAGAATTGCTTCAATCCGATCACATTCCTGCAGGCGTATATGTCCCACATTCTGAATCACAACATCTGTATTTGCAAAAGGTGCAATTGCAGCAAGGGTAAGGGTCTGATCGGAAAAAGAAGATAAATCAAAGCATCCTCCCTGCATCCTTCCACCCTCTGGTGGAAGCACAATCAGACCGCTTTTTTTTGAAAAATATCGAATATCACTCGTAGGTTCTTCAAGTATCCTACATCCCATGCCTTTTAACACCTGAAGGAACTGAATATCTCCCTGCAGACAATTCCACTTCACACCTTTCACCTTTGCCGGCACCGAAAGAACCGGGCTCATTGCATAGAAATAGCAGGCTGCGGAAAGATCCGGTTCCACCTCATAGGAAAGTGCGTTATAAAAAGCATCCCGATTGATCTGATAGCTTACCGAAATCTGATTTCCGTCGATATCTGTCTGCGTTTTCTCCGACGTAATCCGATGGACAGATACCCCAAACTGCTTCATCATGGAAACCGTCATATCCACATAGGCCATTCCATGTTTTCCTGCAACATGAATCAGGAAATCTTCTTTGGACAACACAGAGGAAATCAAAAGTGCGCTAAGAAACTGACTGCTCTTATCCACATCAACGGTAACCTCCTGCTTTTTCCAGGAAGGACATCCGATGATAAACGGAAAATGGTACTCCTCTTCCAAGAATTCAATATCAGCCCCCATTTCCGAAAGTGCAATCAAAAGCTCCTTCATCGGACGCTTTTTCATCTGCTCGGAAGCATCGATTTGGTATCTTCCATTAGATAAACCAAGAAAAGCAGTCAAAAAGCGAGCCGCAGTTCCTGCACTTCCTACATAAATGCACGCTTCTTTTTTCGGAATCCTTCCGTCACAGCCTTCTATTACAATAGTTTTATTTTCTTCATCTACTTCAACAGAAAATCCCAGGTCCATAAGTGCCTGCAAAAAATGTCTGGAATCATCGGAAAACAACACACCTTTTATCACGCTTTTTCCTTTTGCCAGGGCCGCTAACAACAGTGCACGGTTTGTGATGCTTTTTGATCCCGGGACAGACACTTCAATGGGATGTGGATTTTTTACAACGGAAATTTTTAATTTATCTGGCAGCATAACATTCTCCAATATACAGAAAAAAAGGGCTGCAGGATTGCAGCCCTCAGATTTTTATAAATCGTTGAAAATCTGATAAATATCAATTTTAAGTGCATCTGTATCTGTCATTCCGATAAAGATACCACCGTAATAATATTCACCATTCTTCTCTTCTCTACGAACGATCTCGATTACAGCATCCACAACCTCTTTTGTCCAAATCTGAATCTTGGTATCATAATAGGTGTTGATATCAAGAGCCTGCTTTGATTTAAAACCGATTCCGCTTCTTGAGATATCGGTTACATCTACGTGAATGTACTTTAAAGTAGTAATTCCTTCCTCATCCAATCTCTCAAGCTGAATGTTTACATCAAGATCAAGTCTTTTATGTTTTCTCTTTTCTTCCATTTTTGCTTTCTCCCTATCTGCTTTCCCCATATAGAATAAAAAACTTCTAAATTATTTTATTACAAAGTAATACAATTGGCAAGTGTTACTTTATAAACATTGCATCTCCAAAGGAGAAAAAGCGATATTTTTCTTCCACTGCCTTCTGATACGCGGCCAGAACATGCTCCCGACCTGCAAGTGCGGATACAAGCATCACCAGCGTAGATTCCGGCAGATGGAAGTTTGTAATCAACGCATCAATCACCTTAAACTGATAGCCCGGATAAATAAAAATTTCCGTCCATCCGCTGGCTTCCTTTAGCATACCGTTCTCATTCGCTGCTGACTCTAAGGTTCTGGTACTGGTTGTTCCAACGGCAATCACCCGGTGACCTTCCTTTTTTGCCTTATTAATCTTATCCGCGGCATCCTGTGACACCATATAAAACTCAGAATGCATGTGATGATCCAATACATTTTCCACCTTTACCGGACGGAAGGTGCCAAGTCCCACATGAAGGGTAACCTCAGCGATTTCCACCCCCATTGCCTTCACTTCTTCTAACAATTCCTTGGTAAAATGAAGTCCGGCTGTAGGCGCTGCCGCAGAGCCATCATATTTTGCATAAACCGTCTGATAGCGGTTTTTATCTTGAAGCTGATGTGTAATATAAGGTGGCAACGGCATCTGCCCCAGCTGATCCAGTATTTCTTCGAAAATCCCTTCATAACGGAACTGAATCAGGCGGTTTCCATCCTCAACCACTTCAAGAACCTCTCCCACAAGGATTCCTTCCCCAAAACTGATTCTAGTTCCCGGCTTTGCCTTCTTTCCCGGCTTTACCAGAGTCTCCCAGATATCATTTTCTTTTCGTTTTAATAACAGAATCTCGATTTTTGCCTGAGTCCCTTCCTTTACTCCGAAAAGTCTGGCCGGAATAACCTTTGTATTATTAATAACCAGACAGTCCCCCGGATTGAGATACGAAAGAATATCCCTGAAGTGCTTGTGTTCAATTTCTCCGGTTTTCTTATCCAGAACCATCAGTCTGGAGCTTGAACGATCCTCCAGAGGATCCTGTGCAATCAGTTCCTCCGGAAGCTCATAATAAAAATCTTTTACATCCATGAAAACATACCTTACATTCTTAAAGAAATATCATAGGTCTTGCTGAGATTATTTAAAATGGAATCCACAAATCCGTCTACTGCTTCGCTTGTAAATTCTTCCTCCTGCGGGGTGAATACAACGCTAAATGCCATACTCTTCTTGCCAATCCCAAGCTGCACACCTTCATATACGTCAAAAAGCTGCACACTTGTAACATAATCACAGGCTTCCTTGATTCCATTTTCAACCTGAGCACAGGTGATATCCTTATCCATAACAAAAGCAAAGTCACGCTTTTCCTCCGCAAACTTTGGAAGTGGCTCAAATTTCTGTGACTTTCCATAATACTTGGAAAGCTTGGTAAGATCCAGCTCTGCAACATAGGAGGCAACTCTCATATCCAGTTCGTTCGCCACCTCGTAGGATACCTTTCCAAGATAACCGATAACCTCTCCGTCGCAAAGAACCTCTGCAGTCTGATATGGGTGAAGGAAAGTCTTTTGAGCAGCTTCGTAGGAAAATGTCACATCAAGGGCATCTGCTACGGTCTCCACAAGTCCCTTTAATGTGAAGAAGCTCTCCTCCTCTCCGAATACACCGATGGAAATGGTAGGCTTCTCCTGTGGATACTCGGTAAGCGGAAGTGATTTCGGAATAAAAATGTTTCCTAATTCAAAAATTCTTCCGGTCAGAACATTTCTCTTCTGGTTTCTTGCCATTGCAGCGATCATCTGCGGAGCAAGTGTGGTTCTCATAAGAGAAAGATCCACATTAATCGGATTCATGAGCCTAATTGCATTTCTCTCCTTAGCATCTTGCGGGAATCTAAGGAGATCCAGATCGGAAGGTGAAAAGAAGGAATAATGAATTCCTTCATATGCGCCTGCTCCGCAAAGTGCCTTCTTGATCTTAAGCTCGCTCTTCTGTCTTAGGTTCAGACCTCCCATGGTAACCTGGGCAGTTGGCATGAAGGTAGGAACCACATGCTCATATCCATACATACGAATCACTTCTTCTGCCACATCCGGATAAGAATCCATATCTTCGCGGTATGCAGGAATCTGAAGTGTCAGCTCATCTCCGTTGATAACCGGATTCATATTCAGATTCGATAAAATTCTTACAATATCTTCATCCGGAACCTGAATTCCAAGAACACCGTTTACCCGGGCAACAGAAACCTTCATCTCCTTTGGCTCAATGGAGTTTCCGGTGGAAACTTCAACGTGGGTGGAGGAAACCTTACCACATCCAAGCTCTTCGATAAGATGTAATGCTCTTCTCATGGCAAGCTCTGTGGTGTATTCGTAAACACCCTTTGAGTACATGGCACTTGCATCGGAAGACTGGCCTAAGGCACGGGAGCTCTTTCTGATATTATCTCTTGCGAATTTTGCGGATTCAAACATGACCTCAGTAGTAGTATCCAAAATTTCTGAGTTCAATCCACCCATGATACCTGCAAGGGCAACCGGTTTTACGCCATCACAGATGACAAGATTTGCATCGGTAAGCTCAAATTCCTTCTCATCCAAAGTGGTGATTTTTTCTCCATTGTTGGCTCGACGCACATGGATTGCATTTCCCTCCAGATAGTTGTAATCAAAGGCATGCATCGGCTGTCCGAGCTCTTTCATGATGTAGTTTGTAATATCTACCACATTGGAAATTCCGGTACATCCCACAAGGGCTAATCTTCTTCTCATCCAGGCCGGAGATTCCTTAATCTCTACATCATGTACATAATGTGCAATATATCTCGGGCAGAGATCTGTTGCATCAACGGTAACTGTAAATCCATCCTTCGTCTTTCCGGACTCGGTATAAGACAGATCCAGAGGCTTTAATTCTTTTCCAAGCACGGCGGCAACTTCTCTTGCTATTCCGTAAATACTCTGGCAATCCGGTCTGTTTGCAGTAATCGCAATATCAAAAATCCAGTCATCCATTCCAAGGATTGGCTTGACATCGGCTCCGACCGGTGCATCCTCAGGAAGCACTAAAAGTCCATTATAGCCTGCTCCCGGATAGAGATCTTCATTTAAACCAAGCTCTGTTCCGGAGCAAAGCATACCGAAGGAATCGTATCCACGAAGCTTGCCCTGCTTAATCTCCATTACGCCTTCAATGGTCACATGATCCTTTGCCGTTGCGTAAACCGTTGCTCCGATAAGAGCCAGCGGGAATTTTTTCCCGGCACATACATTATCTGCCCCACAGCAGATCTGGAAGGTTCCGTGTTCTCCCGCATTGACCTTGCAAAGAGATAAATGAGTGTCCGGAATCGGCTCACACTCTTCTACGAGACCTACCACAACATTGCTTATATCTTTACCGACCTGGATCAGTTCCTCTACTTCAAAACCGCATGAGAACAACTTTTCCTCTAACTCCTTTGGAGTTACATCGATATCTACATAATCCTTTAACCAGCTAAGTGGTGCTAACATAATAAATTTCCTCCCTCTAATTAGTCATCGATCTGCTTTAACACACGAAGATCGGATTCAAATAACTGCTTGATATTGTTGATACCATACTTAAGCATTGCAACTCGCTCAATACCGATACCAAATGCAAATCCGCTGTACTCCTTTGTATCAATACCGCAGCCCTCAAGAACTTTATTATTTACAACACCTGCACCAAGTACCTCAATCCATCCGGTACCCTTACAAAGCTTGCAGCCCTTTCCTTTACACTGGAAGCAGCTGACATCTACCTCTACGGATGGCTCCGTGAATGGGAAATAGGATGGTCTTAAGCGTGTCGTTGTTCCCTTACCAAAAATCTTCTGTACGAATTCATCCAGCATACCCTTAAGATCGCAAAGGGTGATTCCCTTATCCACAACGAGACCCTCCATCTGAGTAAACATCGGTGAATGGGTAGCGTCATCATCGGAACGGAATACCTTACCCGGAGATACCACCTTAATCGGAGGCTTCTTCTCTTCCATTACGTGAATCTGGCCTGCCGAGGTCTGGGTACGAAGCAAAAATTCCGGTGAAAGATAAAAGGTATCCTGCATATCCCGGGCAGGATGATCCTGGGGAGTATTTAAAGCGGTAAAATTGTAGTAATCCGTCTCAATTTCTGTTCCTTCGTAAATATCAAATCCCATGGAAGCAAAAATATCCGTAAGCTGGTTACGAACCTGAGTAACCGGATGTAGATTTCCCTGCTGTCTTTTTTCAGCCGGCATGGTAACATCGATTTTTTCGGATTCATAGCGGCGTCTTAATTCTTCCTCTTTGAACTTTGCATCCAGCTCCTCAAAGTGATTCTGTGCCCACTGCTTTAATTCATTCACTTTCTTACCATATTCTGCCTTGTGCTCATTTGGAATCTTACCCATTTCCTTCATAAGGGAACCGATCAGTCCGTTCTTTCCGTCCAGAATATTCTTCTTATATTCATAGACTCCCTTTGAATTTGAAAGCTTTTCCAGTTCCGTTTGAACCTCCTGCTTAATCGCAGCAATCTTTTCGCTTAATTCATTCAGTTCTGCCATTTTTATTCTCCTTTTCTCATCAACTTGTCACAGGTTTTTGGCATTAAAAAATCCCATGACAACAATTTTGTTATCATGGGACGATTTTGATCGCGGTACCACCCAAGTTCCGATTCTTAATTCTCGGCTCTCATTTACGCGTAACGTGCGCTCTCCGTCACGAACTACTAAAAACTTCTTCATCCGTGCAGCTCCTGTGTGAAATTCGAATAATGTCCATTGCTTAAGGAAGCTCTCAGCCGCTTACTTCCTCTCTCTGTCAGTTGAAACATACTCTACTGTGCACATTCAATGCCTTTAAACTTAGCATATTTTAGCATAGTAGGTAAAAAACATCAAGCAATTTTCCAATTAATTTTTTAGCAGAATATCCTCGCCTATTTTCTGTACGGCAGTTCCCTCGTAATAAAAGGAAAGAATTGCCCGGTAGTTAAGTCCATCCTCTCCCATCTTTGAGGCACCGTACTGGCTCATTCCGATTCCGTGTCCAAAGCCACCGCCCTTTAGCACATAATTTTTTCCATCCTTTGATTCAACAATAAAACAGGAGCTTGGTAAAACCGTAAAATTATCTCTGGTGGTATTGTCCGCTAAGATAAAGCTTACCAGAGCCTGACCCAGAAATTTCCGGATTTCATACTCATGCTGCAAAAAACATGCCCCGTTTTCATAATTGATTTTAATTTCTGTGACATAGCCCGAAGGATTTCGTTTTGTCACGGAAAATCCCTTCACATTTCCATACTGCTCATCCTTCACCTTTGAAAAATCAAGATTTGCCGTCCATCTGTAAAATGGGGAATTGGAATCGTAGGACAAGGGCATTTGATTCAGAAAGTTTGCAAGGGTTCCCTCATCCGAGAAATTCATATCACGATATTCTGTGTAATTTTTAATTTTTATGTAAGGCAGTTCTTCCGAAAACCAAAGGGACATATCATTGGAATTTCCGGAACTCGTCGAATAATAATAGCAATCAATTGGGTTTCCTTCATAGGTAATTACTTCTCCTTCGGTTTCCTTTACCGCCAGATCCGCAGGTTCATTTGTTCCGCATTCATTAAACACCTGGTAATCCGTAGAATCATCCAAATCAGCATCCCATTTTTCATATTCCGTATTCACCCGTTGCTTTATCGCCAGTGTTCTTGCACAAACCGCCTGTGCCTTCAGCGCCTCATAAGAAAAATAGGAAGGCATCTCGGAGGGAAGGACAAAACGGACATAATCTTCAATCGGTAAAATATCAATCAGGACAACGCCACCATCGTAGCCTAAGGCTTCGTCATACAGCCGGACCTCCAGGGTTCCTTTATAGCCCTCTTTTAAAATATTTCCTTCCTTATCAATGATGGAAAAAGATCCATTTTCATCTGCACTTCTTATGGAGGCAGCCGGGATTCCCTTTTGTTTCATAAACTCAATCATGTTCATTGCGTTTCCGGCTTCAATGGGCTGGTCATTAATATACCATTCTCCGGTGCCAAGTAAGAATAATTCTTTAAAATATGTGCAATCTCCATTCTTAATCAGCACATGAATATCCTCATAGGAAAAAGACGCCGGTTGCATGGTCTCTGTTGCAGTCTCCGTCTTTATCTCAGTCTCTATCCCTGTCTTTATCTCTGTTACTGTTTCTGTGTCTGCATGGACCGGCTCATTTTCTATAACAATAACATTTTCTGCCATAACCGGTTCACTTTTAATTTTGTGCAGAATAATGAGTGCAGTCAAGAATACGCATAAGGCAATGAGAAGCAATAATCCGATGATCAGCCATTTCATATCTTTGTTCTTTTTCATAACAGCTCCTTTTTCATCAAAAATAAGGAGTTGCTTATACAAGCAACTCCTTTTCTCATTCGTAACCTATGCATTATTCTTTTGTATTTTATACTTCTTTTGTAGAAGGTAACATTTCTTCTGTATTTTCGGGTTCTTTTGTTCCTTAAGAATTATCTTTTGTAAAAAGTCCCAAAATGCCGTTTCCTGTAATTTAGACTCCTAGCTAAAGCTAGGTGGGTAACCGCAAACTATTCTCTGCCTTCCACCGGCTGAATGTCCCACGCAGAATGCATGGCAGCTCATTACTGATGTGGCCTGACATTAAATAGAAAATATAGGAATCCCATGAAAAGTAAATGTAGGTTCTAAATACACAGGATTGTCGCACATCCCAGGAAACTTTTTGTTGCTTTTATTATAATTTATCATGCGCACGATTGCAACCAATAATTCAAGTTACATTTTACCAACCGCATTCTTATCGACATATGCAATTCTTACTCATTTAAGTACCAGCGTTTCTTTAAGGTCTGCTAGTTCAATATGTAAATTGGTTTTTCCACAACGTGACATAAAAACAATAACGCTCTTGGTTCATTTCACTTATATTAGAAAATAATTTTGCTATTTGAATCAAAACGTTTAAAAAGCGTCGGCACTTAATGAGCAAGAATTGCGAATTTAGTACCGCTACGCTTTTTACAAGCGCAAGCGGGTTTTGATTCAAATATGCAACAATTATTTTTTTATAAGCAAAGTAAAACCAAGAGCGTTAATAGATTACAAATTATAACTGTGGACCAGAAGATACAAGTGCTTTTCCAGCATCGTTTGTTGTGTACTTAACGAAGTTCTTCTGGAATCTTTCAGCAAGATCCTTAGCCTTTGTCTCCCACTCAGTAGGATCTGCGTAGGTATCACGAGGATCAAGAATTCCGGTATCTACTCCAGGAAGCTCTGTTGGAACCTCGAAGTTGAACATTGGAATGGTCTTTGTAGGAGCCTTGTTGATGTCTCCGGAAAGGATTGCATCAATGATTCCTCTGGTATCCTTAATTGTGATTCTCTTTCCTGTTCCGTTCCATCCGGTATTTACAAGATAAGCCTTTGCTCCGGACTTCTCCATCTTCTTAACAAGCTCCTCAGCATACTTGGTTGGATGAAGCTCTAAGAAAGCCTGTCCAAAGCAAGCGGAGAAGGTAGGTGTCGGCTCAGTAATTCCACGCTCTGTTCCTGCAAGCTTTGCAGTAAATCCTGAAAGGAAGTAGTACTGGCACTGTTCCGGTGTAAGAATAGATACCGGAGGAAGTACTCCAAATGCATCTGCAGAAAGGAAAATTACATTCTTAGCAGCCGGTGCTGAAGAAACCGGTTTAACGATATTGGTAATATGGTTAATTGGATAAGATACACGAGTATTCTCGGTAACGCTCTTATCGTCAAAATCAATCTTTCCGTCTGCATCAACAGTTACGTTCTCAAGAAGAGCGTTTCTCTTGATTGCATTGTAGATATCCGGCTCAGACTCCTTATCCAGTCCGATAACCTTAGCATAGCATCCACCTTCGAAGTTGAATACTCCGTTGTCATCCCAGCCGTGCTCATCATCTCCGATAAGAAGACGCTTAGGATCTGTGGAAAGTGTAGTCTTACCTGTTCCGGAAAGACCAAAGAATACAGCGGTGTTCTCACCGTTCATATCTGTATTTGCTGAGCAGTGCATAGAAGCAATGCCCTTAAGAGGAAGGTAATAGTTCATCATAGAGAACATACCCTTCTTCATTTCTCCGCCGTACCAGGTATTGATGATAACCTGCTCACGACTTGTAATATTGAATGCAACACAGGTCTCAGAGTTTAATCCTAACTCTTTGTAATTCTCAACCTTTGCCTTTGAAGCATTATATACAACGAAATCAGGCTCGAAGTTTGCAAGCTCCTCCTCTGTTGGGATGATGAACATATTCTTAACGAAATGTGCCTGCCAAGCTACTTCTACGATAAAACGAACTGCCATACGAGTATCCTTGTTTGCGCCACAGAAAGCGTCAACAACAAAAAGTCTCTTATTGGAAAGCTCCTTCTTAGCAAGCTCCTTAACGGTAGCCCAGGTCTCTTCTGACATTGGGTGGTTATCGTTTGGATATTCCGGTGAGTTCCACCATACAGTATCCTTGGAATTCTCATCCATAACGATATACTTATCTTTTGGTGAACGTCCGGTATAAATACCAGTCATAACGTTAACTGTTCCAAGCTCAGTAACCTGACCTTTCTCATATCCTTCAAGATCAGTTCTGGTCTCTTCTTCGAATAACATATCAAAAGAAGGATTGTATACGATCTCAGTAGTTCCGGTAATACCATACTTGCTTAAATTGATTTCTGCCATCTTACTTTTCCTCTCTCTTTCTATAATTTTATGCTAAAATAAATTAAAGCCACAATTCACACTTATATCATACTCAACGTTATTTTTTTGTCAATTGTTTTTCGAAAAAATTAATATTCTTTAAAAAATTGCTTTTTTGACTTTTTAAACTGAATTGAAAAAATAATAAGTGCAATAAGAAAAACACCCACCCCCAGCAGACTCTCATAGCCCTGGGCGTTCATTGCATCAAAATACCAGCCTATTGCTGCAGCAATCATTGTAAGAACAGAAAAAACCATCATTCTCGGGGCAATGTATTCCACAAAGCCCTTTTCATCCTTACATTTTTTCATATCTCCCTCCGGAAGAATCATCTTATTTACTTTCTTGGATTTCATCATTCCATACGCAATTCTTGCTAAATAAATTCCAACAAAAAAAATTGCAATATCCATTACCATCATCGACATAAAAAAGCACTCCTTTACTAGCAATTTTTATTAATAAATCATTGATTCAAATGATTTTTTAGTGTAATATTAATATATCTAATCACAGAAGGAGTTGCAAGCATGAAAATCAATGAGATGAAAATTTTGATCAGCGATGATTCTATACTCGCAAGGAAACAATTAAAGGATATTATTTGCTGTTTGGGCACCCCGACTTTCATTGAAGCTACGGACGGACAAAGTGCGATTGATAAATATAAAGAAATCAATCCTGACATGGTATTTCTTGATATAGTCATGCCCAGAAAAGATGGAAACATTGCCATTTCAGAGATTATGTCCTACGATCCAAACGCTACCATTATCATTGTTTCATCCGTTGGTACACAGACACAACTGAAATGCGCTCTTGAAGCCGGTGCCAAAGACTTTATCCAAAAGCCAATTGATAGTCAGCAGGTACTCGATGTTGTAACCAAATTCCTTGAAGGGAGATAAAAAATATGTTCACACAGTTTTTCGGAAATTATCTCCTGACACAGGGCGCTGTTACTCAGGAGCAGTTGTTTTCCGCAATGAAAAAATTGGCGGGAACACGTATGCGTTTGGGAACACTTGCCATACATGCAGGATATATGACCGCTTCTGAAGTTGATAAGATTTTTATTGAGCAGACACACGCAGACAAAAAGTTCGGTGAAATTGCTGTTGAACAGGGATACCTGACAGATGAGCAGGTTGCCGATCTCCTTTCTGCCCAGAGTCCGGACTTTCTTCTGTTAGGACAGATTCTTGTGGATGATGGAGTAATCAGTAACAGTGATTTTGAGCATTATATTTCAGATTATCGTGCCCAAAACGAAATGCTTGATTTAGATCTTACCAAGGACAGCCATGAAATTGTATCCAAGCTGTTAAAAAAATTCTTTGTAGCATCTGAGATTCCGCCGACACGTTTTGGTGTCATGTATATCGAGTTGCTTTTTAATAATTTTGTTCGCTTTTTGGGAGAAGACTTTACGATTCTTACCTGTAGCGAGATTAAAGCCTACCCGGTGGAGAGATGCATAAAGCAATCTGTCATCGGTGATTATTCCATCTCTGCATACCTAAGCATGGATGATTCTACTGCCGCTCAGTTTGCTTCCAGATATGTTGGAGATGAATTTCTCGAATTTGATGAATATGTACAGGCATCCATGGAGGATTTCTTAAATCTTCATAATGGTCTATTTATTGTCAATGTATCCAATGAGGCATCCATGGACTTATCCATTTCCACACCGGAAGTTGTGGAGGAGCTTATTTTAGATTTTGAAAATCGCTCCTATCATTTTCCGATTCTGTACTCCTTTGGTACCGTCAATTTTATTCTTGAGGTTGTAAAGCTTCCGGAGAATATTTAAATTTATATTTTTGAGAATACAAAAAGAACCTGCCTTGGCAGGTTCTTTTTTCATACTTATTTACATTCCGAGGAATTTCTTTACTACCTGTGGCATTTCCTCTACTTCACATACCGTATCATGAAGTACCGCTGCGCTTCGAATATCTTCGATGGCCTTCGGCACCGCAACGTTACCGATTTTTGAAAGCTCATCAACCAGTTCAAAATCTCCCATAGCATCGTATTTCGGATCAATGGCATTCATAACGCTTCTGGTAAATTTAAATGGACTTGCGGTAGATGCAATTACCGTTTTTGTATCAGTATCCTTCGTCTCAGCCAGATACTTATGATATACTCCGGCAGCAACCGCTGTATGGGTATCAATAATATATCCGGTCTTCTCATAGAGATCCTTAATGGTCTCTGCGGTCTCCTGCTCGCTTGCATAATTTCCGTAGAAGCTTTCCAATTCCTTCTTCATTTCCGAAGTAATCTCATACTTTCCGTTTTCGGAAAGACTCTTCATTAGTGCAGCGTTCTTGTCGGCATCATTTCCGGCAATACGGTAAATCAAACGCTCTAAGTTTGAAGAAATCAGAATATCCATGGAAGGTGAGCTGGTCAGAATAAACTCTCTGTTTCTGTCATAGCATCCTGTAGAGAAGAAATCGAAAAGCACTTTATTTTCATTGGATGCACAGATTAATTTTGCAATAGGCAGTCCCATATTCTTTGCGTAGAATGCAGCAAGAATATTTCCGAAGTTACCGGTGGGAACAACCACATTGATCTTCTCATCCTTTGCAATCACACCATTTGCATAAAGCTTTGCGTATGCATAAACGTAATATACGATCTGTGGAACAAGACGTCCGATATTAATGGAGTTTGCAGAAGAAAACTGGAAGCCTGCGGCATCTAGCTGTGCGGCAAAGTCTTTATCGTTAAACATCTGCTTTACCCCAGTCTGAGCCTGGTCAAAATTTCCATGAATTCCGACAACAAAGGTATTATCACCCTTCTGGGTTACCATCTGCTTTTCCTGAATCGGGCTGACTCCGTTCTTTGGATAAAATACAATAATCTTCGTTCCTTTAACATCTGCAAATCCTGCAAGGGCAGCCTTACCTGTATCTCCTGAAGTTGCAGTAAGAATTACGATATCGTTTTTTACATGATTCTTTCCTGCAGCAGTAATCAGTAAATGAGGCAGAATAGAAAGCGCCATATCCTTAAAAGCAATGGTTGAGCCATGGAACAGCTCCAGGTAGTATGCGCCATCTGCCGAAACAAGGGGAGCAATCTCCTCTGTATCAAATTTGCTGTCATATGCCTGATTAATACAGTTCTTAAGCTCTTCCTCCGTAAAATCAGATAACAAAAGCTTCATAACCTCATAGGCAGTCTCCTGATAGCTCATTTTTGCCAGATCATCCAGGCTTACATCCAGCGAAGGAATGGAATCCGGAACAAACAGTCCGCCATCATCCGCAAGACCCTTTAAGATTGCTTTAGAAGCTGTAAATTTTACATCCTTATTTCTGGTACTAGAATACATTACGCTCATTTTTCTTCCTCTTTCTACTAATCGCCCTTTTTCAGATTCGTTACTATTTCATAAACTTGCATAAAATTATATGTAAATCTATTTTCAATGTCAACCTTTTCGATTTTTATAATCTTGTATATACTGCATATACTTCTCTGATATTTTCACCTTCAGGTAAAAATCCGCATATTCACTGGGTGTCAGAGAGTCCACATAATTTTCATTAAAATTCCGGTCAATTCCTGCTTTTCTTGCCAGATCAACAGCTTTGTTATAGGCTATTGCAGCCTTCTCTTCTGTGGAATAGGTGCCTACCGTATAATTTCCGTTGATATGTATTTTCACACGGTATCTGGTTTTACCTTTTTTTTCATAAGCAGTTACACCATAATACCGATTGATTACCACCACATTGGAATACCGCAGATCTGCTTTATCCCCGTTTGCAAAAGCATAATCCCGACCACAGACTGCATAATTTTTTAGTCCGTATCGGCTCAAAATCGTCACCTGCATGCCATAATCGTTTACAAACAAGTGTCCCTGCCGCCTTAAGATTTTATGCTGGGAATAGTAAAAAAGATCATCAATATCAAATTTCAGTTCTTCTGTCGGTGAAAGATAATAACTGAAATAGTTATTTCTCAGATAAATCGGATTTGAAACATACATTCCATGATCCCGGAAATTAAAAAGAGAAACCATCTTCTCAAAGCTTAGGGTGTACACGGAATCGTTTTTTGCATCGTCACTACTGTGTTCCCCGGATATATATTCTTCGAGAACATCATCAAATAAACGCCTGCCGCATAAATAATGATTTGCAACACAATAAGCCTCATGGGCTTTCGCTTCCGTAGAAAAGCTTCCGAGGCTTATATGCTTATTGCGATATGTGATATTCGAGCGATAGTACACGCTTCCATCTTTTTTTGTTGCCTGATATACACCGGGTAACATAGATGCTCCTCTTTTAAGCGTTCTTCTGATTGATGTAATTAACCAATCCCTCGCAGTCAATAATCTTCTGCATAAATGGTGGGAACGCCTGTCCCTGATATGTTTTACCTGTAGTTACATTAGTAATTATACCAGTATCAAAATTAACTTCAACCTCATCTCCTGCAGAAATTGCTTTTGCTGCTTCCGGACACTCAATAATAGGAAGACCAATGTTGATTGCATTTCGATAAAAAATGCGGGCAAAAGTCTCTGCGATTACACAGCTGACACCACTTGCTTTAATTGCTATCGGAGCATGTTCTCTTGAAGAACCGCAGCCAAAGTTTTTATTTGCAACAATAATGTCTCCTGCGTTTACCTTCTTCACAAAATCCTTGTCGATGTCCTCCATGCAGTGTGTTGCAAGCTCTTTCGGATCAGATGAATTTAAATATCTTGCAGGAATAATTACATCTGTATCTACATTATCTCCATATTTAAATACACGGCCATGTGCTGCTTTCATTTTCTTTCCTCCAATCCTACATCACTTCATCCGGGCCGGAAATCTTACCGGTAAATGCACTTGCCGCTGCAACAGCAGGGCTTGCAAGATATACCTCTGATTCCACATGACCCATACGTCCGACGAAATTACGATTTGTGGTTGATACACAACGCTCTCCTTCTGCAAGGACACCCATGTATCCACCAAGACAAGGACCACATGTGGGAGTGCTTACGATTGCTCCGGCCTCAATAAAGGTGCGAAGCAGTCCCTCTTCCATCGCCTGTAAATAAATCTTCTGTGTTGCAGGAATCACAATCACACGAAGACCCTTCTTCACTTTTTTGCCCTTTAAGATCTCTGCGGCAATACGAAGATCCTCCATACGTCCGTTGGTGCAGGAGCCGATAACTACCTGATCGATTTTTACATCGCCGACCTCATCAATGGTTCTTGTATTTTCCGGAAGATGCGGAAATGCCACTGTGGGTTTTAAAGTGCTAAGGTCAATGGTGTACTCCTCATCATATTCTGCATCCTCATCTGCCTCATATTCTACAAACGGCCGATTAGAATGTTCCTTTAAGTATGCTCTTGTCAGATCATCCACCGGAAAAATACCATTTTTCCCACCGGCCTCAATTGCCATATTTGCAATGGTAAAACGATCATCCATGGTGAGGTACTGGATACCATCTCCTACAAACTCCATGGAACGATACAGCGCACCATCTACACCAATCATACCGATGATATGAAGAATGACATCCTTTCCGCTCACCCACTTTGCAGGTTTTCCAACAATATTGAACTTAATGGCTGATGGAACCTTAAACCATGCCTTTCCTGTTGCCATTCCGGCTGCCATATCGGTACTTCCTACACCGGTAGAAAAAGCACCGATTGCTCCATAGGTACAGGTATGGGAGTCTGCTCCGATAATCACATCACCGGCAACCGTAAGACCCTGTTCCGGCAAAAGTGCATGCTCGATTCCCATCTCTCCTACATCAAAATAATTTGTAATATCATGCTTACATGCAAATTCTCTTACACATTTACAATGCTGTGCAGACTTAATATCTTTGTTTGGTGCAAAATGATCCATGACAAGCGCAATCTTGTCTTTATGGAAAACTCCATCTACCTTCATCTTCTCAATTTCATGAATAGCAACCGGAGATGTAATATCATTTCCAAGTACAAGATCCAAATCCGCTTCAATTAACTGACCTGCAGAAACGGATGTAAGCCCCGCATGTGCTGCAAGGATTTTCTGGGTCATTGTCATTCCCATACTGATGTTCCTCCTAAATAAAAAATCTGTTGCAGTTTTTACCGGATATGTGTGAGTGAAAATGGTAAATCACTGCTTTCTGAATAGCATTTTAGCATACAGCAATATATAATCAAAATACATAATAAATATGTTTACCATAACTTTGTTTCATGGTATAATAATCTTATTCATAATCACATTTCGGTTTTGGATTCTTAATTGAATTTTGCTATTTGAATCAGAACCCACTCTCGTTTGTAAAAAGCGTAGCGGTACTAAATTCGCAATAAATTGCTCATTAAGTGCCGACGCTTTTTAAACGTTCTGATTCAAATAGCAAAATTCATTCTCTGCAACCCAAATCCGAAGGAGAAATAAATACGGAAAAAGAAATATTTCTAAATGGAAGAATTACAGATTGAATTACGTACCAAATTGTTATGAGGGGGTAAACGAAATGAATCAGAATTTATCATCGTATTGGATTTTCTACACGGTTGCAAATGCAGGAAATATCTCGAAGGCTGCAAAGGAATTGTATATCAGTCAGCCTGCCATCAGTAAATCCATTCAAAAGCTGGAGGAAAGCTTAAATTGTAAGCTTTTTTTAAGAAGCTCCCGGGGAGTACTCCTGACGGAAGAAGGCTCCCTGTTGTATGATCACGTCCGGGAAGCCTTTGAGTCTCTTTCCGAGGGAGAAGAAAAATTGAAGCGTTCCATAGAACTTGGTGTTGGTCACTTGCAGATTGGAGTAAGCACTACCCTTTGCAAATATCTTCTTCTTCCATACTTAAAGGAATTCATTCACCAGAATCCTCATGTAAATATCTCCATCAAATGCCAGTCTACCTATGAAACCTTAAAGCTTTTGGATGAAAATAAAATCGATATCGGATTAATCGGAAAAACAGAGAACCTGAAGGGAATTTCCTTTTATCCTCTCGAAACCATCGAGGATATCTTCGTTGCAAACAATGAATATCTGGACAACCTGAAGGCCCGTGGTGTTAACAGAGATCAGATATTGGAGAATTCCACTCTGATGCTTTTGGATAAAAATAATATTACCCGGCAGTATATTGATGACTATTTTCAGGAAAATCACATTACTGTTGCCGATTCCATTGATGTATCAAACATGGATCTGCTGATTGACTTTGCAAAAATCGGTGTTGGATGTGCCTGTGTAATCAAGAATTTTGTAGAAGCCGAACTGGCGGATGGCACACTTTTGGAAATTCCACTCCCCATTGATATTCCAAAACGTGAAGTCGGTTTTGCTTTTAAAGAACACATCATGCCAACCAAGACACTTGCATCCTTTCTTGATTTTTGCCAGAACTATAAACCGGAGGAAGACTAAATGAAAGAACAACTACATACCATACCAATTTCCGATGCAATGGAAAACGCAGGAGAATGTCCATTTTGCTATATCGAGCGAAAAACAGAAGAACATGCCATGAATTACGTGTTAGGTCATGGCGCTTCCTATATGGAAGCGGATATCCGGGACATGACAGACCGGGAGGGCTTCTGCCGTGCTCATTTTAAGAAAATGTACGATTATGGAAATTCTCTTGGAAATGCCTGGATTCTAAAGACACTTACCCTTCGACATATCAAGGAGATGCAAAAGGAATTTAAAGATTTCAAACCCTCTTCTTCCGGTAAAAAAGGTGGACTATTTAAGTCTTCCTCCGGAAGCAGCAATTCCATTGTGGACTGGATCAATGAGCGGGAATCCTCCTGCTTTATATGCAACATGGTAAAAAATACCTTCCAGGCTTACATGAAAACCTTTTTCAATATGTATAAAAGAGATGCCGATTTCCGAAAGCAGGTATCCGAAACAAAAGGCTTCTGCCTCTCTCATTTTAAAGTATTGTGTCAGGGAGCCGATGAAGCACTAAGTGAAAAGGAACGAACCGAATTCTATGAAATGGTTCTCCCACTTATGGAAAAGAACTTAGACAGAATCTACGAGGATGTTGCCTGGTTTATTGAAAAGTACGACTACAAGAACAAGGATGCAGATTGGAAGAATTCCAAAGATGCCATTCAAAGAACGATGCAGAAGCTGCGCGGCGGAGATCCATCTCTTCCACCGTTCCAATTAAAAAAATGATTTTCTTTTCAAAATGTTTTTTTGAATGAATTTGCATATTTAATAAATAGCAAAATTCATTCCTGGACACACAATAATAAAATACGTAATTAGTTAAAAATTTATTTGTTTTCCAAATATATACTGAAGGAAAATCTATTTTTGGGTTGACTTCAACTAAATTTGTATATAATATATAGGTAGAAGCAAAAGCTTCTTTGGGGCGTTTGTCAGATGTGCCCGTCATAAAAAACTGAAGAAATTGTGAGGGGTTCGTCAGATGTACCTGTCTAAAAAAAGCTGAAGATATTGATTTTTAAGGGAACTGAAAAGTTCCCTTTTTACATTTATAGACACCAAGGAGAAATATGGAACCAATATTATGTTATATAAGGGAAAATTATTTTAAAGAGCATAGTGGTTTTAAGAAGGTTTTAGATCCGGGAAATACTAGTAAACAATCCAAGAGAACACATTTATGCGTAAAAGTTGAGATAGATAATAATCAGTATTATATACCTCTTCGAAATAACCTTGGAGATGCAGTTCGCAAATTTGGTAGAATAGGACATTCTGTTCCTTCGTCAAAAAGGGAAAATGCTGGTCTTGATTATCGTTATGCGATGATTATAAACGATAGCAAATACATTGAATTACAGACTGAATTGAAAATCCCAAATTCACAATATCGGTGTATCAAAAACGATATGGATAGCATTGTAAAGGAATTTGAGACATATTTGAGAGGCTATATTAAGGCTGCTAAGAAAAAAAGGAATGAAAAGGAACCCCTGTACAAAGAATCAAGTTTAATTAACTTTCTTGACTATTTTGATATTTAATAAGTACATATGTATGTTATAAGAGACTTTGATATTTAGATATTTTTGTTTACAAGAGACTGTCGTGGAATTATAAAGTTTTGTTATGTTTGGCTGAATAAATTTCGCAATATACCTAAAAATGATGTGTTTTCGACATGTTTTAAGGGAAATTGTAAGGTTTCATAAGATGATTTTTTGCCTATACCTAAGAAATGAAGGATTTCTAGGTGTACAGCAGAATAAAAGCTATGAAACCATACAATTTCCCTTTTTTAACCGCTAAAATGAGCCTTTTTCAAAGGAATTTAGGTGTACACAAAAAATAAAGCAGTGAAACCATACAAAATAGAAAAATAGTATTTTATAATATCTGAAATGTTGTTCTTAAGAATGAATTTTGCTATTCCAATCAGAACTTTTAAAAAGCGTCGGCACTTAATGAGCAATTCATTGCGAATTTAGTACCGCTACGCTTTTTACAAACGAGAGTGTGTTCTGATTGGAATATGCAAATTCATTCAAGAACACATTTCAAAAATTAAAGATATATTTCGCTACTCTTCTCCATTTGCCACCAGTCTGGCATGTTCTCTTTGAATATCCGGATCGTTGGAAAGAATCGGTTCGATATCCTCTCCCTTAATCTTCCGGGCCACATAGTTATTTGTAATCTTCACAACAACCGGAGTAAGTGCAAGAACACCAATTAAGTTCGGAATCATCATCAGTCCGTTGAAGGTATCTGAAATATCCCAGGCAAGGGAAGAAGTCATTACCGCACCGGAAATCATCATAAGAACAAATACAAATCTGTAAATCTTTGCACCTTTCATACCAAAGAGATACTCAACGGCCTTTGAGCCATAATGAGACCAGCCCATTACCGTGGTAAATGCAAACAGCAGCACTGCAACGGCTACAAACCACTCTCCCGGCTTGCCAAATACCATACCAAAGGTACGTGCAACCAAGGTTGCATCATCTGTTCCTTCTACCACAAGTCCGGTATTTAAATCAATGGCTCCGGAGGAAAGCACTACGATAGCGGTCATGGTACATACCACAATCGTATCCGCAAACACTTCGAAAATTCCCCAGAGTCCCTGCTTCACCGGTTCTTTTACATTTGAATTACTATGTACCATAACAGAGGAACCAAGTCCGGCTTCATTGGAAAAAACGCCTCGCTTGCAACCATTCTTCATGGTATTTAACCACAATGCAATGGCGCTTCCTGCCGCTCCTCCGGCTACTGCCTTCGGTCCAAATGCGAACTTAAAAATCGATAAGAACATCGGTCCAAGGTTTCGGATGTTCACAAGAACAATAATTAAAGCACCAACCACATACACAACAGCCATGAACGGAACTACCTTTTCCGCAAAAGCTGCTATACGCTGCAGTCCACCAATAATAATGAAGCCGCCTACAATCATAAGTGCAATTCCGATTAACCAGTTTACGATGGATACCCCTAAAAATTCCGGCACAACAAGGGAGGAAAAGAAGGCAGATTCAATGTTTAAGGTAATCTTATTGATCTGGCCCATATTTCCGATTCCAAAGGAAGCAAGAATTGCAAATACCGAGAATATGACTGCAAGTGCCTTACCAAGTCCGGCACAGCCCTTATAGGAACCAAGTCCATCTCTCAAATAGTACATGGCACCGCCGGACCATTCACCATCCGGATTTTTCTTTCGATAATAGATACCAAGTACATTTTCTGAAAAGTTCGTCATCATTCCAAGGAATGCTGCAATCCACATCCAAAATACAGCCCCGGGTCCGCCAATGCAGATGGCTGCACTGACACCGGCGATATTTCCGGTACCGATGGTTGCTGCCAACGCCGTACAAAGAGCCTGAAACTGTGAAACAGACCCTTTGTCCTGCTTTTTATGCGTATCCTTTTTTAATACAGATCCGATTGTTTTTCCCCACCAATGGGAAAAATGAGTAATCTGAAAACACTTTGTAATAACCGTACAAATCAGTCCTGTTCCAAGCAGGAGAATCAGTCCAAACCATCCCCAGGCAAAACTGTTTACCGTGTTATTGATCTCCGTGATATTCTTAATAAACTGCTCCATAACTACGAGTCCCTTACATTAACCTATTTTACTACAATATTTACAATTCTTCCCGGAACATAAATCTCTTTTACAATATTACCGGTAAGCTTATCTCCTAAGACTTCCTTTGCCTTTGCAATAACCTCATCCTTTGGATCATCTTTTCCGATTGCAAGAGTTCCCTTAATTTTTCCGTTGATCTGAATTGCAATTTCAACCGTATCCTCTACGCATTTTGTTTCGTCATAGGTCGGCCAGCTCTCAAATGCGATGGTATCATCATGGCCTAAAATCTGCCATACTTCTTCTCCCATATGAGGGCAGATGCAGGAAAGCATCTTAATCAGACCTTCCGCATATTCTCTCGGACATTTTCCTGCTTTATATACTTCATTGACAAAGATCATCATCTGACTGATAGCCGTATTGAATGCAAGCTGCTCAAAATCATTGGTCACCTTCTTAACCGTCTGGTGATATACCTTTGTAAGGGTATCGTCATTCTCCTCGGTAATGTTATCCGGGTTCGTAAAAAAATTCCATACACGGGTAATGAACTTTCTTGCTCCCACTACACCGGTGGAGCTCCATGGTTTGGAAACCTCAAGAGGTCCCATAAACATCTCGTAAAGGCGAAGGGTATCTGCACCGTACTCCTCTACGACATCACTTGGATTTACTACATATTCCGGGAATCTCTTTCCCATCTTAATACCGTTCTCACCGAGAATCATTCCCTGATGTACCAGCTTTTGGAACGGCTCCTTTACCGGCGATAAACCGTTGTCATATAAAAACCGGTTCCAGATTCTTGAATAGATCAGATGTCCGACTGCATGCTCCGGTCCACCCACATATAAATCAACCGGAAGCCAGTGCTTTAAAAGCTCCTGATTTGCAAACTCTTCGTCGTTATCCGGGTCAATATATCTCATATAGTACCAGGAAGATCCAGCAGAACCCGGCATGGTAGAGGTTTCTCTTACACCCTTAATGCCATTCTTGTCGTACTGCTTCCACTCGGTTGCATTTTCAAGAGGCGCTTTTCCATTCTTGCCCTTATAATCCTCAAGCTCCGGTAAAATAAGCGGAAGCTCTTCATCCGGAAGGAAGTAGATGGAACCATCCTCCTTGTATACGCAAGGAACCGGCTCGCCCCAGTATCTCTGGCGTGCAAAAATCCACTCACGGAAATGATAATTTACTTTACGTCTTGCAACGCCCATCTTTTCCAGCTTAACGGTAATTGCTTCCTTTGCGTCCTCCACAACATATCCGGTAAACTCTTCGGAATTGATCAGCTTAAAGCCTTTTCCCAGATAATCATGCTTTTCAAGTGCCTGCTGTGACACATCTACGCCCTCTCCATCGATAACCTGGATCATATCAACACCATGAACCTGTGCATATTCAAAGTCACGCTGGTCATGACTAGGAACTGCCATAACGGCACCGGTACCATAGCTTGCAAGGACAAAATCACCAATGAAAAGCGGAACCTCTTTCCCGTTTACCGGGTTAATTGCATAAAGTCCCTCTAATCTGCATCCGGACTTGGTCTTGTTTAACTCGGTTCTGTCCATGTCATTCTTTTTTAGCGTTTCTTCAATATATGCTAAAACTTCTTCTTTATTCTCAACACGATCCATAAGCCTCTTTACAATTTCTCCGTCCGGAGCAAGAACCATGAAGGTAATACCGTAAATGGTCTCAATACAGGTGGTATAGATTGAAAACTCTCCGCCACCGACAATCTTGAAATCCACCTCTACACCGGTACTCTTACCGATCCAGTTACGCTGGATTTCCTTGGTGGATGCAGGCCAGTCGATTTCCTCTAAGCCCTCCAGCAATTTTTCCGCAAAAGCAGGCTGGTCGATTACCCACTGCTTCATATTCTTACGAACAACAGGGTATCCTCCACGCTCTGATTTACCGTCAATGACCTCATCATTGGAAAGAACGGTTCCAAGCTCTTCACACCAGTTAACCGGCATGTCGATATACTTTGCATAGCCGGCTTCATAGAGCTTTTTAAAGATCCACTGAGTCCACTTATAGAACTTCGGATCAGAGGTTGCCACCATCTTTGACCAGTCATAGTCAAATCCCAATTCCTTCAACTGCTTGGAAAAGGTCTTTATATTCTCCTGGGTAAATCCGTTTGGATGATTACCTGTGGTTACCGCATACTGTTCTGCAGGAAGTCCGAAGGAATCATATCCCATTGGATGAAGAACATTATAACCCTGCATTCTCTTCATACGTGACATAATATCCGTTGCCGTATATCCTTCCGGATGACCGGCATGAAGACCTACTCCTGATGGGTATGGGAACATATCAAGTACATAATATTTCGGTTTTGAAAAATCCCATACGTCTGTCTTGAAGGTCTCATGTTCCTCCCAGTATTTCTGCCATTTTGGCTCCACTACTTTGTGGTTATAAATTTCTGCCATAATTTCGCCTCTTCTATTCTTATTTGCGGAAAATTCATATAATCCGCCTATTTACACACAATAAATTCATTCTACACATTGACCTATATTTTGTCAATAAAACTGCCCGGTTCCTGATATTTCTTAACAAAAGCAAGGAACTCGTGTACCGATAGTGGCTTTGAGAAGAAATATCCCTGAATGTAATCCACACCGACGCTACTCATCTCATCCAACTGCTCTTTTGTCTCCACACCTTCCGCAACAACGAGCATTTCCATCTCATGGGCCAGCTTGATGGTGGACTGAACCACATATTTTGCCTTATAGTTTTCAAAGTAGGCACGGGTCATGTTCATATCAAATTTCATAATGGAAACCGGCATATCAATCATATAATCCAAATTGGACTGTCCGTTTCCGAAATCATCCAAAGAAAAGGTCACGCCATACCGGATCAACTGATTCATGTTTTCAATGAGAGTATTCTTGATCTGAACAGACCCCGTCTCCGTGATCTCAAGATTAATCCACCAGGGCTTTATGGAATGCTTTTCCATCAGTTTAATGTAGCGGTCCGCCAGACTTTTCTGTTCACACTGTACCACTGACAAATTGACTTCCACGTACTCCAGTCCAAGACTTTCCAGTTGATGAGTATTTAAAAATGAACAGGTTTTTTCAAAAATCCGCTCTCCAATCCGAACAATCAGACCACTCTCTTCTGCCACCGGAATAAAAACACCAGGGCTTAAAATAGAACCGTCCCGATTGCGAATCCGGGCCAGGACCTCTGCAGAGGTAAATTTATTCTTCTTTGTAGAATAAATTGGCTGAAGAAAAATTTCCACACGATCTTCCTCCAACGCATCCATAATCTCCTGTTTTGTATCCTCATTCTGTCGAAGTTCAGATAAAACCGTTTCGTTTACATAGCAGACCATCGTCTTATTCTTCTGCTGATTTTCAAGCTTCACATACTGAAATACCTGTAAAAGTTCATCCGGAGATGAAACAATCATGCTATCGGTAACCAGTGCAAACAAGGTCTTTGGAAAACGGTTTACCTTTCTGGATTTATTTTCTCCTGCATAAAAATAATCAGCATAAAAATGATCCTGAATTTCCTGAAAAGCAAAATTCATATCATTGACATCCGGAAAGAGAATCAAAAGCTCCTGATCGATATTTTTAAACACTTTTGCATTCTTGTACTTATCACAAAAATGTACAAGTTCGATAATACATTCATTCACATAATCCGAAGACATGTTTTTTGTCTGAAAACAGGAAAGAGAAATCAAAAGAATACTTTTCGATTCCTTCCGCTCAAAGCACTCCTTCAGATATTCCATGAGCGCATGTGTATGGAAGCACCCAAGTCTGCGGTCCATATTGTTTTCCGGATTTTCCAAAGAGCAATATAAAATCAGCATACCGATGGAGGATGCAAAACCAACAATCAGAATCTGATTGTTAAAAAACTGGATGGCAGCTGCCGTAAACCAGATTCCCATCCAGATTATTACCATATGCATCCTTTGCTTGTTCGCAACCTCTCTGTGCACACCAATACAGATAAAGGTGGCAATTACAAAAATAATTGCAAAAAAATAGGTAATAAGAACAGCCGGACCATAGGTATATACCACTTTTCCATCCGAATAAATTGAAATCGGAAGCGCGTAAATAACAAGCGCCTCAAGAGCAACAGCCGTAGTTCCGATTGCAAAATTCTTATGGAATTTTTTTGTATCATAAACATCATTTAATACATAGACAAAAGCAGCATATGCCGCCAGCACAACAGTTGCGATGTAGCTCTTACATACAAGCTTGACAAAAAGCTCCGGTAGTTCATTCTGAAAATGAATGGCAATTAAGGAGCACATGTCTAAAAACACGCTTACATAGGTAATACCCATTACATGTAAAAACACGTTCTCTGAATGTAACCCCACCTTTTTTTGATTAAAATAACTAATCAAAAGAATCGTTAAAACGATCAATCCGCATAACTGGCTCGCAATATTCATATTAGGCTTCCCTTCCTCCTATTCTGCAAAAACCAAATCCTTGTATCCATTCAGTAATCTCTGATTTTTTTCGAATTCACACTGATTGGCATTCTGACACACCTTATCCCGAAAGCTTTGCATTTTCTCCTCCGCCCCGTCAAGCTGTCCTTGCTCATATGCCCCCTTCCACATGGTATACTGCAAGTAATCCCAATACCCATCCACGGCTTCCCAATATACATCGAATTCCTCATCATACAAATCATACAGACAAAGATCATCATATAAGCCTTCGAAATCCCGGTCATAATAGTAACGATCACAGTATTCAAGGCGCTGCTCTTTGCTGTAAAACTTAGAATCCTCCCAGGCTTCTTCAATTTTCAGGGTCACCATCTGGTATATGACAAAGATAATTATAAAAGCAGCAAAGAACTTTAGTAGAAATAGGATTATATTTACCTGTGCATGATCATTTTTATCCCAGTCCCAAAATTTAATCGTCTTCACGAATCTCCCATCCCTTTCTGTCATAGATTCTTCTGAGCCATTCATCCTGCTCGTCCGAGGACATATAAGACACCTCTGAGATTTCATTCACTTCTTCCTCGGTCAAAAAAAGCTCTCCAATCAGAAATGCCCGGACCATATCTTCATACTCCTCAACGACCGGTTGATTCTCCTCGCATTCGCATTCGTAATAATATACGGAATGGCTCAAAAACTTCTGACAATTTTCAAACACATTTCTTACAGCTCCGTATGAAAAATGTGTCTCAATCTCCTCTACAGATGAATCATAATACCATATAATATCCCCCTGTATCCGTTCTAAGCCGGTAGACAGTGTGGCCATATCCCTGTACTTTTCATATTCGTCAAATTCATCATAGTACCAGATATTGTGCTCCGTAAGATAATCGTATAGCTTTACATAATCTTTGCTCTGATATATCGCCTCCACTTCTTCTAAAGACGCAGTCTTGAAGGAATGCTGATCCATCTGTTCCTCAATAAAATACAATATGCCTAACACCACGAACAGAATCACCAAAAGTACAACAGCAACTCCTATAATGGTATTCAAAATACGATTTATAATATAAAGAGGCATGGAAGCAATCACAAAGCTTTTCGTCTGATCCTTCTGCTTTCTTACCCTCTGTTCTTCATTCATCCACTCCTGTCCGGTGGCATTTTTCGTACCGCAATACGGACATATTAGTGCACTAGCCTTATAATCTGCACCACAATTTTCACATTTCATAAATCTATCCCTTACTCTGTCTCCACTAATCTTTTGTAAATCAATGCACCGGCCTCCTGATTGATTGCATTGTAATCATCCCTGTACATACTGTAGGTATAATCTCTGTCGTCCTCATATCTCTTCTCTATGGAAGCATACCTTTCAAAAAAAGTGTTGATTTCCTCCTCTGTAAGACACATATTCTCCTTTAAAAACGCTGTTGCCGCGTCTCTGAAATAGTACACGGCTGCATCCTCGTCATAGACAAAGCCCTTTTCTTCCAATCCCTCGCAAATATATAAAATGGAAAGGAAATATGTAACAGACTGCAGATACTCCGGTTTTTCGAACAGTTTTGCAGCATCAAGATCCGATTCAAATTGCTCTGCTCCATACTGATATTTTTGATAAAGGTTTCCCACAGAAGTATATTTTCCAAGACTCCGGTTAGAGGAAGAGACCTCCTTTGTCAGCTCATAAATTTCCTCATAATCACCACTCTGGTAAAGCTCCTCCAGCTCTACAGCCAGTGCTGCATCGCTCTTATATTCTCCTTTTACCTGTAACCTCCCGATTACAGATGCAAGAAAAGCAATCAGCATTCCCCCAACAATAAAAGCTAAAATCAAAATAATCAGAAGCTTCGTAGACTTATTTGCAACCGTCTTCGGAAGCGCCTTGATTCTTTGCTCTTCCTCCCGGATCTTGGAAACCGTCTGCTCATGCTCCTGTTTGGACTTTACAAAATTGTCTGCTCCGCAAAAAGGACAGGCACGAACATTTTCCTCAAATTCCGCACCACAATTTTCACAAATCATACCTGCTTTTCCCTTTTAAATTCCAAATATCTACAAAATTAAACTTGATAGTATATTTTACCATATACGTAAAAATAAAAAAAGAATAAAAAAATCTCCGAACAACATTTTGTCCGGAGATTTTTAAATGTCATATATAATTTAGTTGTTGATGAACTTATCCTCTTCGTTGTTCCAAGAGTACAGCTTTCTGATTTCTTCGCCGACCTTCTCTGATGGATGCTCAGAAGCAAGCTTTCTCATAGCCTTGAAGTGAACCTGCTTTCCAGCGTCAGACATATCCAGTAAGAACTCTTTTGCAAAAGAACCATCCTGAATATCGGAAAGAATCTTCTTCATTGCCTTCTTGGTATCCTCAGTAATGATCTTTGGTCCGGTAATATAATCACCGTACTCAGCGGTATTAGAGATAGAATATCTCATTCCTGCAAATCCTGACTGATAAATCAAATCAACGATAAGCTTCATCTCATGGATACACTCAAAGTATGCATTTCTTGGATCGTAACCAGCCTCACAAAGAGTCTCAAATCCGGCCTGCATAAGTGCGCAGACACCCCCGCAAAGAACTGCCTGCTCACCAAAGAGGTCAGTCTCTGTCTCTGTACGGAAGGTAGTCTCAAGAACACCTGCTCTCGCTCCACCGATTGCCAAAGCATAAGCCAGTGCAAGATCAAGAGCCTTTCCTGTTGCATCCTGCTCAACAGCTACCAGACAAGGAACACCCTTACCAGCCTGATACTCAGAACGTACGGTATGTCCCGGTCCCTTAGGAGCGATCATGGTAACGTCTACGTCTGCCGGTGGAACGATACATCCGAAATGAATGTTAAATCCATGAGCAAACATTAACATATTACCCGGCTCAAGGTTTGGCTCAATATCCTTCTTGTAAAGAGCAGCCTGCTTCTCATCGTTGATCAGAATCATGATGATATCGGCCTTCTTAGCTGCCTCAGCTGCTGTATAAACCTCAAATCCCTGCTTTACAGCCTTATCCCAGGACTTGCTGCCCTCATACAAACCAATGATGACATTGCAGCCTGACTCTTTTGCATTAAGAGCATGTGCATGTCCCTGGCTACCATAACCGATAACGGCAATGGTTTTTCCCTCCAATAAAGATAAATTACAGTCTTCCTGATAAAAAATTCTTGCGTCTGACATTTCTTGTCGTCCTCCTATAAAAGTATTCTTATTCTAAATATTTGACATCGCTTGATCCGCGGGTAAGTCCGGTAAGTCCGGTGCGGGCAAGCTCTAACACTTCATAACCATCCGCCTGTAAAAGTTCAAGGAAATTGCCAAGCTTATCCTGATTACCGGTCAACTCAATAATCATCGAATCCGTTGTCACATCTACGATCTTACCATGGAAGATTTCTGCAACCGTCTGCAGATTCTGTCTATCGCTTTCCGTTGCGCGAAGCTTTACAAGCATCAGCTCTCTCTTGACAGAATTTCCATGCTTCAGCTTTTTAATATCCAGAACATCCTCCAATTTTTCCAGCTGCTTCTCAATCTGCTCTAAGATTTGTTCATCTCCGCTTGCGACAATTGTAATTCGCTCAAAACGAGGATCTGCCGTCACTCCGGAAGAAAAACTGTCAATATTAAAGCCTCTGCGACTGAACAAACCGGAGATTCGACTTGTAACGCCCGGATTATTCTCAACCAAAAGGGATAATACTAAATTTTCCACTGGTAAAACCTTCATCTTTCTTTAAAATTCACTCACACACAGGTTATGATAGCACTTGGCACTTTTAGCGTCAAGAAATGAGGATATACCGAAAAGTTGTCAAACGTATAACCTGAGGTTCTGATAACCCTCTCTTATTATTCCTTTAACGGATTACCCTTTCCATCAACTGAAATGTTTCCGGTAAGAATCAGAATACCTTCAATCAGTCCCCAGATTTCAGAAACGATAGCTAAGGTAAAGCAGGATAATACAGAAATTAAAAGCTGTGCAATTGCTTTTCCTGTATATCCAAGATAAAAGTTATGTACTCCAAATGCTCCAAGGAAAATTCCAAGAAGTCCGGCAGCCATCTTTGACTTTGCATCTGGTGCTACAACTACACCGGTTGTAGGTACTCCACAGCTTAAGCAGACAGCACTATTCGGCTGAACCGGCTGACCGCAGTTATGACAGAAATTTGTTCCTGTTCCCTTTGCGCATCCACACTGTACACACATTACAGCATCATCTGATACATACTTTGCTCCACAATTTTTACAAAACATTTTCTCATCCTCCGTTTTTTGTTTTTATTCCAATTCATTATATGCCGGTTACTGAACCTGCATATAGAGACATTTTAGCATAATAAGGAAAATAATCAAATACAATTTAGTCCAATGCAAAAAGAGGTTGTATGCCCATGGTCAGATTTGTCGTATTCGTACCCTCTACTTTATTATTTGAAATTTCAAATTTGATATTGCGGAAGCTATCATCTGCATTATTAATATTGCTCAAATCATACTTCAATATGTAGCTTCGGCCATTCTGAATTCCAACAAACTGATGAGCGGCATTCGCCGTTATTTTCGTACCATCAAGATAGATTTCATCTACATAGGAATCCCCAATCTGAATCGTCATGGTCATCGTGGTGGATACAAGATTCATTTCAAAGGGAGCGAACTCTACCTCGTAGCTTCCGGTAAGTTCCTCAGCTTCCTCCACTCCTTCCACCACATTGATTTCCTGCGGAATCTCTATGGTATAGTTCATAGGAAGTATCGAAACAGCTTCGTCATTTAAAATTTCCACAACCGGAGGCTCCATGGAAGCCTGATAAGCAGCAACCATCGTATTTACAAAAAGCTTTGCTTCAACGTCATTCGATACCGTGGTATCTCCTACACCGGAATAGAAAATATTCCCCTTACTGTAAATATAATAGTTATTTGCAGCATCCTGTGGCGAAACCGCATATGTAAGCCCATTTGTCCCGTCTCCCATGCCAAGTGTATACCATACGGTTACATCCTCATCCTCCAGATTTAAGGTATACCACTGTGCATGTGTTTTAGCGACGGTAATATCCCTGTTTGCAGATTCATCCGAGATATAATACGGATAGGTCGTAATCTGTCCCTGATTGATCTGCGTTGCCGTCGTCGTGCGGTCCGTCGAATCCTTAAAATCCGGAATCTTGTTATAGATCATCTTATAACCATAATCTCTTGTATAGGTATTCGCATTCTTTCGATTGCTCTTACTACTCATCAAATCACCAAGTCTTTGGATAGATGAATAGGTAAATCCATGAATCGCCTGCGAATTGATGCTCGTGTACGCACCACCATATACCTTCGTCTGATAATTTCTTGCAGAATCAATCTCACCAGACGATCCTAACTGGTTGCTGATCATTCCATAGGTGTTCATACCCAGGCGGTCACGCATCATTGCATTTAAGGTAGAACCAAAGATAATTGGCGTACCGGAAGGACTATTTGAATACTGCAGGTTATACAGGGAAGTTGTATCATGGGTAAACAGAATACTCTTTCCGCTATCCGCATAATGCTGCAGCCAATGTACCGCTCCATACTGATTAGATACATCCTGTGCTCCGTATGTATCAGAAAAACCGATGATCAGCATATTAAAGGTATCCAGAGAAACATCCATTCCATTTACCTTTAAGGGTTTAATCTTATCGGCATTCGTCTCAATTCCTTTTCCATCTGCATCAATCCGGTAGGAATACCGTTTACCGGCGTCCTTACTAAATAGATTTTCAAAGTCATTCCAACTAATCGAGGTCACCGTCACATTATAATCTTCAAGACCGTTGTAATACTTTTTGAAAAGATCACTCTCCTGAAGGTTCAAATATCCGTTTCCTGTTGTGTTCTTCGGCATAATCTGAAGCACATTGACCGTCTTTTTCGCCACTGAATTTCGTCTTTTTACAGCAGAGCATCCGGAGGTCTGGTAACGAATCTGTTCGTTTGAGGTGTTGTAAACCTCGATTTTCCACATGACAGAACCATACATGACACTGGCAATCCGGTAGCTGTATCCGTTTGTGCCCTGCGCAGCATTTGCCTCATAGACCACTTCATCTGACGAAAACTTGCTGTCTCTGTCCTGATCCACATAAATCCGGTATGCATATCCCGGCTCTGATACGGTAAAGGAAAAATCTAACGATGCAACTCCACCGTCCGGATTCAGGTAATTCGGGTTAGCAAGCTTTGCACTGGTATCGCTGATGGTATTCCCGTTATACAGCTTTGGTGTATTCGTAAATACAACCTTATCGGATTTTGATGTAAGCAGCTTCTTAATATTCTGTAAATCCGTAAACTTTAAAAGTGTGGTATTCTCTACCGACTTGTTTTCATTCACAAGCTTATAAACATAACAATTCGGATCAATAAAGGTCGTATTCAAGTCATACAGATAGGAAGCCGTCACGATCGGATAGCCGGACTTCAAATAATTTTCCAGATCCTGCTTTTTATTTGAGGTAATATCATTGCCTAAAAAACGGACTTCCGCAGCAGTCTTCGCACTTACACTGCTATAATTTATGGAATTTAAAAACTTCACGGATCTACTGCGGTAGGATGTTCCTGAATGAAGGTATTCAACCTGTGTCGCATACATCAGATCTCCTGTATGCAGATAAATCCTATTCCCCAGCGAAGAATCATTCCATTTAGGAACCTTCACCGATATATCATTATAATTGATGGTGGTAAGGTTGTATGCACCGCAGTCCGTTCCCATGAAAATCATCTGATAGGTACTGTTTAAATCTTCAATTTTACCATTAAATTCTGCGGTCGTCTGATGTACAACATGAATCGTCCCCTTAAATGAAGGAATCAGCTTCCGGATATAAGCCTCGTCCACCTGCCAATCCGGCTGGTTGTTGCTGTCAAGTGCAACACAGGGCTCAATATCAAGGACATTCAATGTTCCTAATGTAAACTCTTCTTTGTTACTATTTCCAAGAATGAATCGAACTGCAATGGATGGATTAATCTGATCTAGCGACAGACCATTTTCTTTACAATAGGTATAAAAATCATTGTATTTTTGAAGATCAGACTCATTATAATACATCCGGTTTAAATAGCATTGGCCAATGGCAGAATAGCCCTGGTAGGTATACACATGGTCGATGACAAGACTCTTTCTGGTGGTGATGGTCTGGTCCATGTGATAGCTTTCCCAGGCCTCCGCACTACCGTTCCAATAGTTGTAATATGGATAGGTATTGTCCGGAACAAACAAGAAAGTCTGGGGACACCAGTAGGTCTGGGCATCATTCTTCTGGCGCGTATTTTTTCCGTCACGAATCACCGTAGAAGCCGGATTTGTCTCATCCTGTGGAGTCAGATACATAAGCTTGAACAGGTCCTTATCCATGGACATCAGCATGATCGCCAGCTTATACATATTATTATTATATCCATCGAATGAACCGGTGGTGGTCAACTTGTCCCCACGAAGGTCATAGACATCTAATGTAATACTTTTTTTAATTTTATTTACATCAGATTCATTCACATTCCATGAACCGGTGTTATAAACAACATCATCCAGAATCAGCCCGGCATAGTTTTCATCCGCAGTAACCTTATTATACATACGAAGCGCTGCTTCCCAGGAAATGTCCTCTGCAATAAATCCGTTCTTATCATAACCGGAACCGGATGAAAAATCCGTATGATGCAGACGATTGTACTGTTTATAGATTCCCGGAAGGTTTCCTACATGACTTTTGCAGGATACATTAATCAAATCCGCATAATCAATCCACTCCGGATTTGCACTGAGTTCATCTGCAGAAATCGTCTTCACAAGGACGCTGAAATTAGAAGCCTCCTCCACGGACAATCCCAGAGTCTTTGTTAAAAAGACCTCGTTACTGATATAATAACTGACTACTGCACAATATGCCGGGTCGCTCTCGGAAGCTTCACGTGGTACATCATTAAAACAAACTCCATCCTGTAGTGTAACGTATGGATAGTTGCTAATTGAATAAATCTTATTTGAATCCTCTCCGGTGATATATGGATTACCCTTATGCCAAACAAAGCTGCCCGTCCCTGCTGGTGCAGCATCATAAGTACCACCCAAATTTAGGGTAATCTCCCAATTTCCGTTTCCGGGACCCACATACTTTAAATAACCATTTTGTGAATAATCACGAGTAATCTTCGTAATGGAAACCGTATTTGATTCATTGTAATAGGAGGCAGACTCATCATCGCCAAAATAATAAATGGATCCTCCGTTTTCATTGAAGGATGCCGCCTGTGAAATAGAAGAAATAATGCCCTTTATATCATCCTTTGATACGGCATCTACATCTATCGGCTCACAGCCGTCAACCAGATAACCAAACTCTGCTTCCTCCTCGTAGGGAACCACTTCAAGTATAAAGAAAGGCTGAGCTTTTGTTCCCCTAAGGCTTGCAGAAACTTCCTTTCCATATTGCGGGAGCTGTGAGATGTGGTCAACCACTCCTCGTATAATATCCTTTGAGGTATCATAGCCATATACAACCGCTCCACTCTGCTTTTGTGTGATGGGAATCATAACAAGTACAAGCGAAATCACCAGAATCGCAGCTAAAATCTGCTTATATGAACTTTTCAGCATATGACCCAGCTTATCTTTTTGTGTCATTTTTTACCTCCCTCAGGATTGCTATTCCTTGTAAATCTCGTTACGAACCTTAAATTCATTTGTCAATTTAAATTCCTGTTTTGCTTCACGCAAAATAAGATCAATCGTAATTTTCTGGTTATAAATCAGATTCTCTGCCTCGGTACCATCTCCATAGCTTGAGGACTGGCGAATCTGTGTCTTCGTCACCGTAAAAGTATCCACATACTCACTCACACAATTTAGCGGTATGGATTTCGTGTTCAAATAGTTTAAAAAGAACCCGTTCTTTGTCACCTCAGAAAATGGGAACGACGGATATGCATCCACTGCCGTCTGATATGCGGCTGAAGAATAATCCGGGGTAACCGTGGCATTTACGGTTCCGAACAGATAATCCACATTCTCCTCGAATACCATATACAAACGATTTTCTTTTTGCCAGATGATGCGCATAGAACCAACGGTAGTAGGCTCCGGCATTCCAATCGGCCATTTCGAATGCTCCACGAGTTCCGGAATATTGTATATTACAAGCACATTCGTTGTTGATGCTGTAATGGGATCTGTAACAGACACAACTTCTGTACTGTTTCCTTCCATGATCCAGGTCCCTACCTGTTCCATTACAATCTGCGATTCCATCTGCAGATCTATGGTAGCAGTCGCCGTCTCGTAACTGTTCATTGCATTTTTTAAAAATAAAGCAGCAGCTCCTAAGATGATGGTTGACATTGCAATTGCAATCATCAGTTCCACCAAAGTAAGACCACGATTGTCCTGCCTCATATAGCTTCTCTCCTACTCCACAATCAGTTTCCCTGTCGCCTTTACCAGAGTAATGGTATAGGTACCGGTACCATCAACAATGATCTGACTGACATTTGTATCATTATCAAAAACACCGTCTTTTTTATACACAATACGAATAAAATCTGTTTCTGTAACAGTACTTTGTGCCCCAAGGGAATCCACCATAAAAATATCCACGCCTGTCCCAGAAAGCCTTGTTCCGGTATCGTCCAACTGAGCAAAGTTTGTATCCTCGTGATTGGAAATATTCACGTCCATGAGCACCTTCATATAATACCCATCACTTCGCTTGTAGACATACAAATAAGGGACACCGGTCTTGCTCATAGTCTTTGCCTGCTGTTTTTCAATTTCGGTACGGACTGTCTGTGTAACCTTTTTTGTGTTTCCAAGCCTGATATAGGAAAACAGCGATAACGATGTACCTGTCAGTATACCAATCATTGCGATCACAATAATGATTTCCACCAAAGACATTCCTTTTTGGTTATCCCGAAGCTTCATTCCTTACTCCTCGTTCTTCTTCCAGTTCTGATACGTTAGATACTGATCAATCTGAATCTCACCGATGACACTTTCTGCCAAAAGATTATAATCCTTGAAATAAGTTGCAAAAACAGGGCTCTGTCCCGAACCGTTTGTAAGTCTTGCAATATCTGCTGCAAACAGATTGGATACATATACCTCATCTGCCGAAATCGTCAGATTACTGTTTGCAAAACGAATGGTTCCGCCAGCCCAAATCATTCCTTTAAAGTTACCTCTTACCACAACATCCCCTGTCGCAATGACAATACCGGATACACATTCGCTTCCAATCTCGAAAGCCGGACTGTTCTCCATGGAATTATTGACAACCGCAAGAAGCTGATACTGTGTTGTGGATCCCGGCAAAAGCGTTTTTTCTTCTTTTACTGCAATCTGCGGAGTTCCCCCCACGGTCTGCTGCACAAGGTCACTCTGAATCAGTGACCGGTTAATCACATTATCAAACAGCGGATCAATCGTCTTATCATCCCCTGCAAAGCGCACATTTCCGGAAGAAATTCCCGTATGCATGTCCTCCAGATACATCTGGTTTGACATATAGGTAGTTGCCAGACGGTCCGACAGCTTCCAGTATGCACCATCCGGATCCCAGGACGGGTCTCCTGCAATTGTGACATTCTTTACCCCAAGGTTTGCCGCCTCGGCAGACTGATACATCACATCCCCTTTTAATGTATACACCAGGGATTCATTATCCAGCTGAATAATGATGGCATCCGCATACTGCTTTGCAAATGCATTGGTGGTATAGGAATTTACCTGATAATAATCAGCAAAAAACTGATTTGCACTGGCTTCATCCTTGAAATTTAAATAATATCGTGTCGATGCCGTTCCATTAGACTGAAAATAATAGGGAACAATTGGCTTTGCAGCGTTCAGATAAGACAAAAGTGTTGCTTCGGCAATTCCGATACTGTCTGCATAAGCCAAAAGTCCCTCCGGCTTAAACATCACGGTATCAACATCCACATACTGTGTCGGAATATAATAAGCAAGCTGGTTCGTTCTTACAGAAACAGACTCTCCAAGTATAATATCTGAATTATTTACATCCACTCCCCGGGAAATATAAGTACGTCCGGATAACAGCAGATAGTTCAGACCAGACAGATCAATCCTGCTGTTTCTTCCATTGATCATCATTGCACTGCTGTAATTTGCACCGGATACATTCGGTGTAGATGTATCATAATCCTGCAGATAATTGTAGCCAAAGTACTGCCCTGACAAAATAACTGTGCCATTCTTTGCATTTGCCTTCAAATCATCTGCCACATAAATTTTTCCATTCATTTTCAAAACAGCAGGAAGACCATTTCCCTCTGTTCCGATATTTTCTGCCCATATTTCAGCAGCGTCTTTTCCAATATCAAGAGAAGAACCGCTGGTTGCAATAATATCTCCTCTTGTAACAAGCTTGCTTCCGGCAATCATGGCATTGCCATTGTCGGACGTCGTAATTCCGCCGGCACCGGCATAGACATTTCCGTTGATGGAAATATTGGACATATTAATCAAAAGCTGACCGTCCGCAAGAATCGCACAGCGCATATAATCCTTCACGGCATTCGAACCATTAAAGTTAAGTACCGGTGTATGAAACACCATATCTGTAGAAATCGTGGTTTCATACCCCATTGCATCCTCGTAGGTTACCTTCACATTATTCAGGGTTAAGGTTCCATCCACATAATCTGCATGGAAAGACGCATCATCATTATTGATTGCTGAAATATAATCCTTGGTCTCAGCGGACATAACAGACTTTAATATATCAACATTATAAAAACCATAGACATAAATATAGTTTTCAACATTAAAATCATCATACTTTTTCCGCAAATCTTTTCGGGTTGCATTATCCTTATCCCAGAAGGCATTCATCAAAGTATCAATGTAAATTTTTGTAAACTTTTCCTGAATATCTTCCCCTGCAACCATAATATTGCGATAATCCGAAAGAACCGTTGTATAGGAGCTCTGCATCGCAGCGGCTGCAATGTCATTTAATCCTATCGTCAGCTCATCCATGATTTCTTCAGCACTGTAGAAATTCTTTTTTCCGGACTGCTCTACTTCCTTCATCTGGATATTGGTGATTGTGACACTTGCAACAACCGCCCCTATAATTCCAACAAAAGCGATTACCACAAGTACTGCCACAAGGGATGCACCACGGTTCTTATTCTTTTTATAACCGTATAAATTCATGGCTAATCTCCTTTCGTTGTTGAAATGGATATGATGGGTGTCTGTGAAGTATAATCTCCCGAGTCATTGACCTCATAAATAGTTGTCGTAATCTCCACCAGCCGAATCGGACATGCCGATTCGGAAATACCGGTGGCATATGAGGTATCAAGAACACCGGCCAGATTCATGTTGTACACTCCGCCGTAATCACTTGAGCCACCGTTTTCACTGATATTTGAACGGATGACCTGATCTACAGCAAGCTTTTGTACCTTTAGCTTATAGGAACTGGAATTTTGCGGATTCTGGCAGATCAGATAGAGCACAGGCATTTCTGAAAGCACTGTGTTACTGGTCACCTCCAGCTCATCGTCTTTCCCTGCCATCTGGTCATACAGCAGATAAATGCTGTTTAACTGTGTCATATACAGCTCCGTCAAAAGCTCCTTAGGTGTGGTGTAAACCATCGGATTTACTGAATTTAATCCGGTACAGGAATAAATGTAATATACCGAAACCAGATAGGGGGATGCCTCCCCTGAGGTATACACAATATCTATGTACATCTTCCGCGACATATTATCCTTTACCTGTTGTTCATCCAACAGGGCAACTGCGTTGTTTTGGGTAAAATTTGCAGAATTAATTGACAAAAAATAGGAAACTGCCTGCTTATACTGCTCATTTTCTACAGCAAGCACATCACAGATGTTGTTGATTCCATATGTAACCGGCCTTGTTTTTTCATTGGCAGCCGTACTGGTAGAAACAGCTATCTCCACATGGTATTTCCCATCCGCTTCGTCTCTCTGATAGGTAATTGCACCTGTTCCATCTGCCGGATTCATGCTGCTTGACTTTATCGAATATCCCTCATCCTCCAGACACTTTATGCCATAATAGGCATTCCCCTCTGGATTTGTGAGCTTCTCAAGGACCTGATCCTCAGCCTTAAGTCCCTCTGTAATCTCCTGTGCCAGGGCTGTTCCCCTTTGACGGACAGCCATCTTTGCACTATATCGCATGGATTCTGTAAAGTAAGTCAAAAGAGGAATGGTAACAATCGCAAGAATTGCCATGGAAAGAATAACCTCAATCAACGTAAAACCTGCGTTTCTGTCTTTAGTTGTTATCTGCCGGAAGCTGTTCCATTTCTTCATCATTTTCCTCAGAGCTATCTCTTTCCACCTGAATGTTTATCACTCTATTTTCGTTGCCGGACTTAAAGATATCCGGCACACCGGAACCAATACCATTGATTACAGGAGCCACATACTCCTTGTCCGTATTTGTCAGATAATACATGTTTACAGTAAAGGTACCGCTTAAGTTACCGGTCTCTGTATCATAGGACATGGTAATGGCCGGGACCGTCATTCGATCCTGTAAACCGGCAATATACTCTGCCATGCCTTTGATATCCTCATAGGTACCCTCATAGTTCATGCTAAGAGCATCATAATATCCCACTCTTGCATTTTCTGAAGAAACAGGTATCTCATTTCCTGCTTCATCCACAGTTGTGGTATTTGACACATCCCCTATGAGATTGTCCATCAAAAGGCTGATGCTGGAAATATGTACGTTCGTTGCGTTTTCCATATCATCAATCACCATGATTGCTTTTTCTGTGGGTACCGCTGTTGGATATTTACCAATAATATCAAGCACCTCCTGCTGGTATGCAGCGGTCTCAGCGATTACCTCATCCTTTCGCTGCTCCATGATTTCAAGCTCGGTCACCCTGCGAAGGGTTTCAGCATTTTCCGCCTCAATGACCTCTGCCGCCTTCACGGATTTGTTGAATACCAGAAAATAGGATGCAGCCACCATAATCAGTGCAAGACCTAAGAGCAGCAAACGTATTTCCTGGTTGGATAATTTTGATTTTGAACTCATTGCCTTACACCTCCTTATTCCTTCACATAAGTTGCCGTCACGGAAAAGCTCCAGGTACTATTTCCGGAATCGTCTATATCCTCCACAAGGGAAAGCACGGACACATTGGAAAGACATGGAATTTCTTTCATATTCATCAGCAGCAGTGCCACAGACGGACGATCATCCGAAATCATATTAATGGAAATATTGTCTCCGGTAATTGTAAGGCTAATTACCGTAATGGTATTTGGCAGCTTCTGTTCCAGTTGGGAAATCAGCACAGAAAACTGCTCGTTATTGGTGTAGGTTGCCTCATCGAAGGCCCGGTACTGTGCTGCCTGTTCCGATGCCACCGCGTGTTCATCATAGATGGTCTGCACATAAGAAAGCTCATTAAGACGCTGCTGTAAAAAGTTCTGCTGCATCACAGCAAGCCCTCTTCTTGTTAAACCAAGGGCAATCAGAACCAGACTGATGGCAAATGCTGCAAAAAACACAATATACGCAGCCTTTAAGCTGTCCTTTTTGCTCTCCTGTGCCTTAAGCTCCTTGGGCTTTGCATTGATCGGATGAATGGTTGCTCCGATAACCGAAACAAAGCCAAGGGAATTCATTGCATGCCCTGAATTTAAAACACTTCTGGTTTTAAAATTCACATAAGAGAAATAATCCTTCTCTTCTAACGGCAACCCCGTCTCTTTCAAAAACATCTGCTTTATTCCGGCAAAACGGATACCATCTCCGGCAAGATACAGTTTTCCGAGCTGCTCCGTCTTCGTCTGCAGCTTGTAATAATCCAGTGCAGTAATCACCACGCGGATATAGTACCCCAGTGCGTCCCGCACATCTGCATAAGCATCCTCTAATACTTCCTGACGTTTTTCATAATCTTCGATTGCTGAATTCGGGTAATCCCCCGCATTAGGTTCAAAATTCAGGACATCATGGGACACCAGAAAATCAAATGCCTGGATTTCGTCCTCTGCGCCAAGAATCTTGTGCTCGATTACCGCTGCAAGAGAGGTCTCATAGCCATAGGGGGACACTCGCTGAAATACCAATTGTTTTCCGGATACAATACTGATTACGGTAGACTGCTCCTCTAACTGAACAACCACACCATCCTCGATATAATGCTCCTTGATAAAAGAAACCACACTGTTTCCGATGTACTCAAAGGTTAAGATATTAAGCCCTGCCTCTGATGCAAAGGAAGAATAATTGCTGAGAAGGTTATCCGGAATTGCAATCAAAAGAAGCTTTATGCTCTTTTTATCAGCCTCTCCTGTAATCCCCATCTTGGTATACGAAATCGTATATCCGGACACATCCATGGGGAAATAATCCTTTGCCTGTTCCTCCACAATCGTATCGATTTTATTGTCCTTGACAAAAGGAATCGTAATCTCTCTTGTGATTACCTTTGAAGAATTAATCGAGAAAATTACATTCTTTTCCTGAATCTGCCGATTTAAAAGCTCTGCCTTTAATACGTTCGCAAAGGTTTCCTTATCCCGGATATATCCGTCCTCCACCGCGTGCTCCGGTGTCCGGAAATAAAAGGCGTCCACAACGTTATGGACTTTTTTGTGGTCCTCCAATAATGCGACCTTTGTCCACCATATACCGGTTTCAATACTTAAAATCAGTTTTGCCATGTTCTGTCTCCTTCAATTTGTGCATAGATTCATGCTCTCTGATTCCAGCATGCTTTAAAAAGTATGCTCGGATCAAAAAACATTTTTTAATATAACAGCATTCCTAAATACCATGAAATCAAACGGTCTCCCCACAATGCCATCAGAAAAATTCCCAGAGAAAGATAGGGTCCCATCGCAAGAACCCTGTTTGCTTTTGTAATCTTCATGCGAAGCACATGAACTACCGAGCCAATGATACAGGCCGAAAAAAATGCCAGAATAATCAGTTTCCAGCCTAAAATCAGACCGGCAACTGCCATAAGCTTGACATCTCCGCCTCCGATGGCGCTTCCGCCTGTCAATAACAACAGCAGTTCCAGAAAAAGGGATACACATACTGCTCCAATGATGTGCTCTAACAGATTCCTATAATCCAAAAAGCACATAAAGACTCCTAGTATCGCAAGAAAACAGTTGAGGGATACCGGAATCTCGAAGGTTCTTTCATCAATTACTGTTATTACTAGTAAGGCAGATGTCATGAGACAATACAGGATGCTTTTTGCGTTCAGACCGTTCGCCATGAAAACGATCACGTACAAAATTCCGTTTACAGCTTCTACCACTGGATACTGCTTTGAAATTTTTGTACCACAGTACCGGCACCTGCCCTTTAGCAATAAAAATGAAAAAAGAGGGAACAAATCATACCAGCTTAATTTATGCCCGCATTCCATACAGTGAGAGCTTGGGAATATGATGCTCTCTTTCTTCGGAATGCGATAGATGCATACGTTTAAGAAGCTTCCGATCACGATTCCATATGTGAAAATAAGTATGTAAATTGCTGCGACTAGTAGTTGTTCCATGGTTACTCCACAAATATGGTTTTGGAGCTGTGCCGTATTCCGGCACAACTCCGTATCCGTCCTATACTCTTACTTAGATGCTGTCAAAGGATGTGCACTATCATACAAATCTGCTACATCAGTATCAGTTATAAGTTCAGTGCCAGTTGCCTTAAACGTGATGGTAATCTCAGAAATTGCGGCGCCTTTAGTTGAAGTTAAGTTTACGTTGATAGAACCACCATTTAGCTCTGTAAAGGTATCCTGAACAGTGGGATCAGCAGAACTGTTTGTAGTATCAATACCCCAAGTAGTCCCAGTCTTCTTAATAATAATCGTATCATCTGCTTCCGCCTTTTCCGCATTCATAGAAAATGCGGAAACGGCATCAGTAAGGAATGAGCTAAGTACCTGCTGATCTTTTGCAACCTTTGATCTGTTGATGTATGGAATAACCTGTGTTCCAACGATACCAACTAAGATTGCCATAATCGCAATAACAATGATCAACTCTACAAGAGAGAATCCTTTGTTGTTTCCTTTGTTTTCCTTGATTTTGTTTAATAATTTCATTTTCTTACCCTCCATAAGTAAAATTGTTTTCTATTATCAAGTGGTCTCATGGCAAGGCCACAGATAATCATGTGTGATTGGTTTAAATTTAAATGGAATTGTACAGGCTGTACATCGGCATCATGATTGCCAGAACGATTGGTACAACAACAAGTGCCATAATTATGATGATGAGGGGTTCCATGGCAGCCAACAATGCCTGGGTTGCCATCTCCACTTCCTCGTCATAATATTCGGAAATCTTATCCAGCATGTCCTCCATGTTACCGGTTTCCTCACCGATTCGCACCATATGATATACCATCGGGGGAAATACCCCGCTACTCTCTAATGGCCTTGACAATGCAACACCCTCCGAGACCTCCTTCTGGGCTTTTATAAGCACCTGCTTTACGATTGCATTTTTCATAAGCTTTTCCACAATCCCAAGGGCATCTACCAGCGGAATTCCGGATGCCGTCAAGGTACTTAGGGTTCTTGTAAAGGTTGCTGCTGCGGTCTTAATATTTAAGGTTCCAAAGAGCGGAATCTTTAACGCGATTCTTCCAAAGAGCATGGCACCCCGTTCGGTCTTTTTAAATTCATGACAGATAAACCACAGAGCAAATATGCCCCCCGCCATCCAGAACCAGGAATTTACAAAGAAATCACTGACTGCCATTACTGCTTTTGTGATTGCCGGAAGATCATCTGCTCCTACCTCTGCAAAGGAGCTCGTAAAGGTGGGCACGATTTTTACCATCATAATAATTACAACAACGATAATAACGATGATAAGAATAATCGGGTAAATCATGGATTTTACAATCAGACCCTTTAATCTGGATTCCTTCTCGAACTGCATTCCCAATCGGTTGAAGGCGATGTCTAAGCTACCGGAGGCTTCTCCTGCATTTACCATGTGAATCATGATTTCCGGGAACACCTTCGGATGCTTGGAAAAAGCAACCGACAGACTGTTTCCCTTTTGTACATCATCCCGAACCGTCTCGATCGCATTTTTAAAGGTCTTGTTTTCGGTCTGTTCTGCCAGCATGTCCAGTGCATCGATCACTGTAACACCTGCATTTAATATACTTTCAAACTGTCGGCAGAATACAGATAATTCTCTGGGCTTTACTGCCGCTCCGATATGAATATCAATATCCTTGTCCAGTGCGGATGCCGCCTTTAGGGATACAATAAAGCTGCCATCGGATTTCAGTTCTGACTGCGCCTGCTCCAGTGTATTTGCCTCGATTGTTCCTTTTTTACTCTTTCCATCCGGCTTTATAATCTCATACTTAAAGCTTGCCATCTGTTTTTCCTCTCGGCTTTAATATAATTTTTCCTGCATAGCTGCTGCATCAACTGCATACTCTACTGCCTTTGCACCATCAATCTTATGCTTTAGATACAGCTCGAACAACGCATCATCCATCGTCTGCATTCCAAACTTCTTGCTGGTCTGGATAATGGAATTGATCTGATGTGTTTTCCCTTCACGAATCAGATTCTTAATCGCAGGAGTTCCATGCATGACTTCAAAGGCTGCCACACGTCCTTTTCCGTCTATGGTCTGGAGAAGTTGCTGGGAAATAACACATTCCAGCACGCTTGCCAGCTGAATCCGGATCTGTTGCTGCTGATGCGGTGGAAAAACGTCAATGATACGGTCAATTGTCGGTGCAGCCCCGATGGTATGAAGTGTTGAAAATACAAGATGTCCTGTCTCTGCTGCTGTGATTGCCGTTGAAATGGTATCTAAGTCTCGCATCTCTCCCACCAGCACGATATCTGGGTCTTCACGGAGCGCTGCACGAAGTGCATTTGCGTAGGAATTTGTATCCAGGCCGATTTCTCTTTGGTTTACAATGGCTTTCCTATGGTTATGTAAATACTCAATTGGATCCTCCAACGTGATAATATGCACATTCTGTTCCTGATTGATGATGTCAATCAGGGAAGCAAGCGTTGTAGATTTACCACTTCCGGTCGGTCCTGTCACAAGAACAAGTCCACGCTTTTTCTTGGTAAGCTCCACGACAGATGCCGGAACCCCAAGGGCTTCCGCTGCCGGAATGGTGGTGCCAACCAGACGTAAAACAGCTGCATAGGAGCCTCTTTGTTTAAATACATTAACACGAAAACGTCCAAGCTCTGAAATGGAGTAGGCAAAGTCAACCTCACCTTTTTCCGCAAGGATTTCTTTCTGCCGCTCTCCCATCATAGATGTCACAAGCTTTTCGGCAAGCTCCGGCATAATCCGGTCAAACTGATCTAATTCGGTAAGTACTCCGTGGTCACGGCATTTTGGTCTGACACCAACTGTAATATGTAAATCGGATGCCCCATGTTCCTTTGCGGCAGCAAGAAGATTTCTAATATTTGTTTCCATTCTTTAGTCCTCGTAAGTGATTCGTGTCACTTCATCTACTGTTGTTATTCCCTGTAATGCATATTCGGCGGCTGCCATACGAAGAGTTTTCATGCCCTCCGAAAGTGCGATTTTTTCGATTTCATCTGCAGTCGATCCTTTGCTGATGACGTCTCGGATTGCCGGTGTTATGGGCATAATCTCGTATACACCGATTCGTCCATAATAGCCGCTGCCACCACAGGTCAGACAGTCTCTGTGTCCCACCTGCTTAACCATAATCTTCGGTGCCGTCTCTTTGATTCCGAGAATCTTGCGTTCCGCATCGGTAATCTCACGATTGGTGCTGCAGTCCGGGCAGACGCGGCGAACCAGTCTTTGTGCAATAACACCTACCACAGAGTCTGCAATCAGATAATTTTCCACTCCCATATCATGAAGACGGGTAATGGTATTTGCAGAGCTGTTGGTATGCAAGGTGCTGACAACCAGATGTCCGGTTATAGAAGCCTTAACTGCGATTTCTGCAGTCTCCTGATCTCGAATTTCTCCGATCATAATGATATCAGGGTCCTGTCGCAAAATGGATCGAAGTGCAGAGGCAAAGGTAAGTCCTGCCTTTTCATTCACCTGCACCTGATTGATTCCGGCTATATTTGCCTCCACCGGATCTTCAACAGTGATAATATTAACCCCTTCCACGTTCAATTCACTGAGGGCTGTATAAAGGGTTGTGGACTTACCACTTCCGGTTGGTCCTGTAACCAGAATAATTCCATTCGGATGACTAAGGATTTTGTCAAATTTTTCCAGTTCTTCCGGCGGAAAGCCTAAATCCTTTTTGTCTCTTGTAAGCGCCTTCTTTAAGGTAAGTCGCATTACAACCTTTTCCCCGTATACCGTCGGCAGCATGGATACTCGGATGTCATATTCCTGGCCGTCAACCATAGCGGTGGCACGTCCATCCTGTGGTTTTCTTTTTTCAGAGATATCCAGTCCGCTGATGATTTTAATTCGTGCGATTACGGCAGAGTGAATCGTTATATCGTGAATCATCGCCCTCTGCAGGACACCATCCACACGATAGCGGATTCGCAACTGGTTCTCCATAGGTTCAATATGAATATCGCTGGCACGCTTGCGGACTGCCTGCTCAATAATCTGGCGGACAAGCTTTACAATAGGAGCCTGATTGATCATGTCCTCATTTGTCACATCATCAATATTCCGCTCTTTTTCCTGTTCCTCACGCTCTTTTGTAAACTGTTGTGCAACCTTTAATGCTTCCAGGTTTCCATAATAACGGTCAATGGTGGCAAAAATATCTCTGGTTGTGGTTACATATATCTGAACCTGAAATCCGGTAATGATTGAAATATCATCTACTGCACGAATATCCAGCGGATCACTCATTGCCACATTTAACACACTTCGATTCTTCTCATTGAATCCAAAAGGCATGATTCCATATTTTTTCAGCACAGTCTCATCCGTAAGCTTTAAGACTTCCTCCGGAACTCTGGTAGCCGCAAGGGAAACTGTCTCATATCCTAACTGGTCAGCAAGCACATCTGCCATCTGCTGGTCCGAGATAAAACCAAGATCAATCAAAACTGCACCAAGCTTTTGTCCCTGGTGCGTTGTCTTCTGTGCCTCTAATGCTTTTGTAATTTGTTCAGGCGTAATGATACCGGCCTGTTCGAGAATCTCCCCAATACGTTTTTTTCGCATGCTGCCAAATGGTTTTTCCACTTTTTGCAATTTCCCTTCTTCTTAAGATACTATTTTTTAATCCATTCTACTATTTTCCCTCTGTAACATTTGTAGAATGATTTTTTCTATGTTAATTTTTTTTCGGAACTGGTCCTTATTTACTATTGTATTTTTAGTCATTTTTTATTATTATAGCTTCTTTTTCTTCATTTTCATAGTACTTTTTTACAAAAATGGATACAATTTTCAAAAATTTTGTACTTTTCTACAAAATTGTACAAAATTCGAGCGAAAAAAATCATAATGGTTGCTTTTCTGAATATCCAAGAAAAAAAGCACAATTGCAGCAAAATGTTTTCCCTGCAATCGTGCTTATCCGTACCGCTTTATTGTTCACTTTTTTATTTTACAATTTCTTCATAGCATTCCGGTCTGCGGTCCCGGAAAATTCCCCAACTGAGTCTGTTGTTCGCAATCTCGTCCAAATCAAAGGTTGCGGTAAGGATTTCCTCCTGATCCCTGCATCCATCGGCAACAATTTCTCCGGTTTCATCCGTAATAAAAGAAGAACCATAAAAATTCAGGCTTGAGCTTTGCATTCCGTTTTCCTTACATGGTATTACTTCCTCTAAGCCGATCCGGTTTGCAGCAGCCACAGGAAGAAGGTTGCTTGCCGCATGGCCCTGCATACATCTGCGCCAATGAGGCATACTGTCACATTCTAAGATTGGCTCGCTTCCGATGGCTGTTGGATACAGAATCATCTCGGCCCCCTTCACTGCAAGGGAACGGGCCGTCTCCGGAAACCACTGGTCCCAGCAGATTCCGATGCCGATTTTTCCGAATCTGGTGTCCCAGACTTTAAAGCCGGTATCACCGGGACAGAAATAGAATTTTTCCTGATAATAGTGATCGTCGGGAATGTGAGTTTTACGATAGACGCCAAGAAGGGTTCCGTCTGCATCAATAACCGCAATGCTGTTATACAGGCGGTTTTTGTCCTTCTCATAGAAGCTGATGGGAAGTACGACACCTAATTCCTTTGCAATTTTTATAAAATGCCGTACAGCGTCATTCTCTTCTGTACTTTTTGCGAAGTCATAGTATTCGTATCGTCTTTCCTGGCAAAAATATTGCCTTTCGAACAGCTCTGGAAGCAGAATGACATTCGCACCCATTTTAGCTGCTTTTCTTACCATAGCTTCCGCTTTCTTTATATTCTCTGTCACCTCATTTGTGCACTTCATCTGAATGGTTGCAATCGTAACCTGACGCATTTATTTGAAATCCTTTCTTTAATATTACAGAAAATTATATACTTACTTGTCCGGATTTGTTTTTCTAACTTTTCCTTTTTCGTAATGGTATTCCTAAGAATGAATTTTGCTATTTGAATCAGAACGTTTAAAAAGCGTCGGTACTTAATGA